>JAENWR010000069.1 GCA_016649895.1 Acidimicrobiia bacterium
GACGCCCCCAGCATCAGGCTCCGGCGGCCAGGCCGGCACTGGCACCTCGCCAAGGTCGCCTTCGAGAAGTACTGGATGCGCCGATGGACCTGAGCGCCCCGCACGTGGCCTGCGATCCCGTCGACGTCGCCGAGGTCATGGCCGCCCTGGCCAGCCCCAGCCGCCTTGAGATCGTGGCGCTCCTCGCCGACGCCGAGCTCGACGTCACCGAGATCGCCCACCGGCTCCGCGCATCGGTCGCCACGACATCGCACCACCTCGGCCCACTCCGCCGCGCCGGGCTCGTCACCTCCCGACGGGACGGCACCCGGATCCTCAACCGGATCGCCGGCCCCCACGTGCTCGACCTGTGCGCCGCCGCCTGCGCCACCGCCAACCGTCCGATCCGGTCCGCCGCACCGACCCGACGATGACAACCGCCCCGGCGCCCCAACCTCGGCCCCCGACTGCAGAGTGGACGGGCGCCGCCGTCGACTACGACAGCTGGTTCGACAAGCGATGGGGACACCATGCCCTGGCCGTCGAGTCCGCCGCCGTGCTGCGCGCCGCCGGCGCGGTCGCCGACAGACGCGTGCTCGACGCCGGCTGCGGTACCGGCCGCTTCAGCGCCCCGCTCGTGATCGGCGACGCCACTGTGGTCGGCGTCGACCCCGATCACGACATGCTCGCGATGGCCCGCTACCGGCTGCCCGCCGGCTGCGCCCGAGCCGTCGTCGAACACCTCCCGTTCCCCGCCGACAGTTTCGATCTCACCGTCGCCGTGACCGTGCTCGAGGTCGTCACCGACCCCGCTCTCGCCGTCGCCGAACTGGCCCGCGTCACCGGCGACGGCGGCCGCATCGTGATCGGCGCTCTCAACCCCCACAGCCCCTGGGGTCTGGCCAACCGACGCCGCCTGCGCGCCGGGGTGTGGTGCCACGCCCGCTTCCTCAGCCCCGGAGCGCTCCGGACTCTCGGCGCACCCCACGGCGAGTCGGCCGTGCACGGCGCGCTCTACGCGCCCGGCGCGTTCCCCGGCCTCACGGCCGTCGGCCCGCTTCTCGAGTGCGCCGGCCGACTCGCCCCTCGATGGGGCGCGTTCCAGGTCCTCATCATCGACAAGCACCCACACCGATGAGCGACGACCTCCCGAACACGTCGAGCATGCTCACCGTGTGCGCCCACCCCGACGACGAATCCTTCGGGCTCGGCGCCGTCCTCTCCACCCTTACCGACACCGGCAGCCGCCTCAGCGCGTTGTGCTTCACCCACGGCGAAGCCTCCACCCTCCACGGCACCCCCGGCGAGCTCCGCTCCATACGAGCCGCCGAGCTCAAAGCGGCCGGCGCGGCGCTCGGCGTCACCCACCTCGAGCTCCTCGACTACCCCGACGGCGACCTCAACGCCCAACCCATCGACGAGCTCGCCGACCACGTCACCCGCGTCGCCCACACCGTCGACCCCTCCATGCTCTTGGTGTTCGATCACGGCGGCATCACGGGGCACCCCGACCACCAACACGCCACCGACGCCGCCCTGAGCGCCGCGTCAACGATCGGCATTCCCGTGCTCGCCTGGGCCATCCCCGACAAGGTCGCCCGCCTCCTCAACACGGAGCTCGCCACGACCTTCGCCGGACGCGGCGACGATGAGATCGACATCACCATTACCGTCGACCGGACCCGCCAACTCGCCGCCATCCGCTGCCACCACAGCCAATCGGCCGACAACCCCGTGCTATGGCGCCGACTCGAGCTGCTCGGCCCCGCCGAACACCTGCGCTACCTCTGACTACTGCTTCGTCGCGACGCACTCGAACATGTAGCCCAAGACCTTCGGTCCCCGCAGGTAGTAGTTCTCGATCCGTGCCACGTGGAGCCCCGCGCCGGCGATCAGCTCGTCGATCGGCCGGTTCAGGTGGCAGCCCCCGGCGACCCGCCGTTGCATCGGCGTGAGGCGATCCTGCCAGCGGGCCACCTTCGGGTCCGGCGCCCGACCGTGCTCCACGAAATGCAGCGCGCCACCCGGACGAAGCACCCGGCACATCTCACCCAACGCCCGCTCGACATCGGGGATGGTGCACAACGTCCAGGTCGTGAGCACGTGGTCGACCCTGGCGTCCTCCACCAGGAGACTCTCGCCATCGAGACCGACGAACTCGACCGGGACCTGACTGGCGGCAACCCGCTTGGCGGCCAGCTTCCGGCCAGGGAGAGAGGGGTCAACGGCACGGACCCGCCGCACTGTCGCCGGGTAGTAGGGCACGTTGCGGCCGGAACCGAAGCCAACCTCGAGCACCTCACCTTCGAGGCCTGACGCAAAGCGTTCCCGCGACCGTGCAAACGCACGCCCGCTCAGCGCCACATCGGCGATTCGCGGCAGGACCCGCTCGGCGTAGAGGCCCTTCGCCGGAGTCTGCCGCGTGGAGTGGAGAATCGACACCTTTGGCGGCACCACCCTTCGGCTACCAGTCCATCGACCGGGTCTGGCTCCCCGCGCAGCCGAGCTGGCAGTTGGGCAGACCGGTTCGACTCCGCCGAGCGAATCCGAGCTTGCTCGCCCGCAGCCGCCTCGGCACCACATGCGGTTCACGGAGCGCGCGCACGGTGTGGCCTCCACTTCCCAGGTCGTTAGACAAACCGTTAGTTCCCATGGCCCCTGGCGGGGCCGCCCTCGCGGGATGAGAATCGGGGTGTCGGACCGGGCAGAGGTCGAACGTCTATGGCGTCTTGGAGCCCGTCGTTAGTTTGAGCCCGGGGGTCTTGGGCGCTCCGCTCTGTTGCTTCGAGCACGTATCTCAGTCTCTTGATTCGAGACCCCCATCCGGTTCGACGCCACATGCAGTCGAGCCGAAGGAGCTGGTGATGGAGATGGAAGTGATCGTGGAGCGTTGTGCGTTCTTGGACGTGCACCGCGACACCGTGATGGCGTGCGCCCGAACACCTGACGGCCACGGTGGTCGCTGCGAGGACGTGGTCGAGTTCGGGACGACCACCTCGCAGCTGCTGTTGTTGGCTGACTGGCTCACCGAGCGGCGGGTGACGTTGGTGGGCATGGAAGCCACTGGCGTCTACTGGAAGCCCGTGGTGCGCCACGAGGCGCTGATGATTCGTGGGGAGATGAAAGGGCTCCCCCTGTGGGCCGTCGCAGCGGCCTGCTGAAGCTGAGGGCAGCCTGATCCTGGAGTCGCAGGTGAAGGTGGGAGCAGCCCTGACAACGACGGGGCGGGTCGGTACTGCCAGACGGCCCGAGTCCGGCAAGCGAGACGAGAAGGTGTAGGAGTGCACGAACCAGTGGTCGAACCCCCGCAAGTCCAGAACCGGCTCCAACCTGGTGGATATGGGCCGGATCGCAGCGCACGCCCGGGCGAGGTCTGCTCGGGTGACTTCGTAGCCGATCAACCGGGTCGGCGAGGAGGCCACGAGGAATGTCTGCGGCGTACTCGTGGCGATGCTGTCGGGGAAAAGCTGGGCGCCTCACTCGTTGAACGGTCATCAGTGAACGTGGGAACGGTTCCCGGGTTGCCCTCCCTGCCGGTCAGCCAGACCGGTAGCGGGCAGGCCCGTCGTCGGCTGTCGACTCGGGGACCGGGCGGAGCCTTCGTAGTAGTCCGAGGTCGGGAAAGCCGGCCACATGGCGAAGGAAGGCAGTCATCTCGCAGTTGTGGGATTGGAAGATCCGGAGGTCGCTGGTGAACATCGGCGCACCGTGGCCCGGCCTCGATGAGGCCGAGTGGCGGGTACGGCATATCCAGACCAAGCTGCACCAATGGGCGATCGACGATCCTGATCGTCGGTTCGACGACCTCTTCAACCTCGTGGCCGATCCCGCGTTCCTCACGGTTGCGTGGGCTCGGGTGCGGGGCAACCGGGGGGCACGGTCGGTCGGAGTCGATGGAGTGGCGCCTCGCTCCATCGTCTTCGGGAAGGAGAAGTTCCTCACTGGGCTGCGAGATGATCTCAAGGCCCGACGGTTCGACCCTTTGCCCGTGCGGGAGAAGCTGATCCCGAAGTCCGGGGGCAAGCTTCGGGGACTCGGCATCCCCACCGCCCGGGACCGCACCGTGCAAGCCGCCCTCAAGCTGGTGCTCGAGCCGATCTTCGAGGCGGACTTCAAGCCGGTTTCCTACGGCTTCCGTCCGGGGCGTCGAGCCCAAGATGCCATCGCCGAGATCCACTACTACACGTCCCGCTCCTATGAGTGGGTCGTTGAGGGGGACATCAAGGCATGCTTCGACGAGATCGACCATCGGGCCCTCATGGACCGGGTGCGAGATCGGGTTGGAGACAAGCGCATCTTGGGGTTGGTGAAGGCGTTTCTCAAAGCCGGTGTCCTCTCCGAGGACGGCGTCATGAGGGACACGAACACCGGCACCCCGCAAGGCGGGATCCTCTCACCGTTGCTGGCCAACATTGCACTCTCGGTCCTCGACGAACACTTCGTCGATGCCTGGGAAGCAATGGGGGACACACATCAACGGGAGCGACGCCGACGCAAGGGTCTGGCCAACTACCGCCTCGTCCGCTATGCGGACGATTGGGTGGTCATGGTGGCCGGAACCCAAGCCGACGCCGAGCGCCTACGAGATGAAGCAGCCACGGTGCTCGCTCCGATGGGGCTTCGGCTCTCTCCGGAGAAGACGAAGATCTCGCACATCGATGAGGGCCTCGACTTCTTGGGAATGCGCATCCAGCGCCACAAGAAGCGAGGAGCGGACAAGCGTTACGTCTACACCTACCCGACCCGGGCATCGTTGGCTTCGGTGAAGGCCAAGGTGAAGACGATCACGTCGCGAAGAACGACGTACCAGTCGCTCGACATTCTCATCCACCGGCTCAGCCCGGTGCTGCGAGGATGGACGAACTACCACCGCCACGGGGCGGCGTCCAAGACCTTCGCCTACCTCGGCGCCTACACCTGGCGGCGAGTCTGGCTCTGGTTGCGGACCAAGCACCCCAAGGCGACCGTTCGAGACCTGCAACGGCGCTACCTCAACCGGTGGTGGCCCGAACAGGACGGTGCTGTGTTGTTCAACCCGGCCACGGTGACGATCATCCGTTACCGCTACCGGGGAACGAACATCCCGACACCGTGGGCGACGACGACAGGAACCGCCGCATAGCCCGGCGGCATGAGGTGATGGAGAGCCGGATGCGGTGAAAGCCGCACGTCCGGTTCGGCGAGCGGCCAGGAGAAACCCACCGACCGAAAGGCCGACAGGGCGCTCCTGGCCGACTCAACCACTGGGTGCTCGAAGCGTCGGTGCCGGAGGTGTGGGTGATCAACGCCCGCCACATGCGCAACCTGCCGGGCCGCAAGACCGACGTCGCCGACGCGATCTGGGGTGCGTCGCTGCTCGAACACGGCCTGGTGCGACCGAGTTTCATCCCACCGGAGCCGTTCCGGGCGTTGCGGGACCTGACCCGCTACCGCAAGTCGGTGATCGAAGAACGCGCCCGGGAGTCCCAGCGGCTCCACAAGGTCCTCGAAGACGCCGGCGTCAAGCTCTCCAGCGTGGCGTCGAGCGTGTTGACCAAGTCCGGGCGCGAGATGATCGACGCGCTCATTGCTGGCCAACGCGACCCGGAGGTCCTTGCTGAGATGGCCAAGGGGCGGATGCGTTCCAAGATCCCTCAGCTCCAAGACGCCATGGCCGGCCGTTTCAACGAGCATCACGCCTTGTTGTGTCGGGCGATGCTGGCCCGCATCGACCAAGCCGACGCGACCGTCGCCAAGCTCGGCGCCCGGATCGAGGAGCTGCTGGACCCCTACGAAGCGGCGGTGACGTTGTTGGTGACGATCCCGGGGGTGTCGTATCGGACAGCCCAGGTGATCCTCGCTGAGATCGGCGCCGACATGTCCCGCTTCCCGACCGCTGGTCATCTCGCCTCGTGGGCCGGCATGTGCCCCGGCAACAACGAGTCCGCCGGCAAACATCGCAGCGGCCGAACCCGCCACGGCTCCAAGTGGCTTCGCAAAGCGTTGATCGAGTCCGGCCAAGCCGCCGGGCGTTCGAAGGACACCTACCTCGCCGCCCAATACGCCCAGATCCGCACCCGGCGAGGACCGCAGCGTGCCGCGGTCGCGGTCGGGCACTCCATCCTCGTCATCGCCTGGCACCTGCTCAGCACCGGCGAGCCCTACCGGGACCTCGGTGGTGACTACTTCGACAAGCGTCGAAACAGCGCCGCTCGTCAACGCCGCCTCGTCGCCCAACTCGAAGCAATGGGACACCACGTCACCCTCGAACCCACCGCTGCGGCCTGACCAACACCGACCTCGGGGACTCCGCCCCCAACGGCGGCTACGCCGCCGCACCCCAACGCGACCAAGACCTCATCGCGAGGCGTGATTCACATCTCAGACGCCGACTGGCGGAACCCCGACCGTGGAAGTGTTTCCCCTGGTCAGAAGGCCGCCGGCCGACGCCACGGCGACCCTCGATGGGCAAACATCCCGAAGGTCATGTCGCTGACCGTTGACAGCGCTCTGACCAGCGAGAACACGCTCGTCGCCCCGAGGTCGCTCGAGAACCCGAAGGTCGAGCCAGGCAACGACAGAGGCCCTATCCGATCGCTCGAAAAGGGCCTCTGACCTGGGCAAACACCCAACTTGGTGGCGGGGGTGGGATTTGAACCCACGACCTTCGGGTTATGAGTCATTCGAAGCCCATCCAGCGGGTGATGGCGTGTAGCCGCTGGTAGCGCTGAGCAGCGAGTTCTCGTGACGGCTCGTCCAGGTGGTGCAGGGGATCGGGTCTCCTGTCGGCGTGTTCGTTAGACGATCCGTTAGACACGACCCGGCCAGGACATCGCAAACAGCGGCTACGGAGAGTGGGCGTCGAGGCCAGACGATGTCCGGCGACATCCGATGATGCTCCGATCATACGCTGCAACCGATTTGCCTTTCGTTTGCTGCGTTTGAGGTAGATTGGCGGGCGTGACGGGGCGACTCGAGGATCGGGAGCTGGCGTCCGAGGCGCTCGTGGCGCTGCGCCGCCGTCCGAGGCGGTTCACCCTCCCGAATGGTGCGACGGTGCAGTTCCCCAAGGTGGCAGTCGACGGGCTGTTCGAGATGCTCGAGGCGGTCGCCGAAGGCGATATCGCGACCGTGGTCCGCTCACCGCGGGAGGTGTCCACCCAGCAGGCGGCGACCGTGTTGAACGTGTCGCGCCCGACGGTGGTGAAGCTGATCGACGCCGGTGTCCTGCCATCGCGCAAGGTCGGGTCTCACCGTCGCATCACGCTCACCGATCTGCTCTCGTACCGCGACGACATGGTCGCCCGCCGCCGCGCCGTGCTCGACCAGATGTCCCGCGACGCCGAGGAGCTCGGGCTCTACGACTGACTGAGCACGATGTGTTTGCTTACAAGATGGCCGCACGCGTCCGCGGCTCAGGCTGGATCGAACAGGCGGCGGTGGAAGGCCCCGACGGCGAGCACGGCGTCGGCCGCGACCGTGGCAGCGTCGAGCTCTGGGTGGTCGGTCAGCATCTGCTTGGCGTAGGCGACGGGACCCTGATCGCCCGGGTTGGTGAAGTTGGCCAGGAGGTCGTCGAGTGCCGTGCGGACCGCTCCGACGAGGTCGGGCTCGAAGCGGGCTCGGACCGCGTCCGCCGCAGGTGCGGCGCCGCCGAGATCGTTGTGGAGCAGCACGAAGGCGACGTCGTACCAGTCCTTGGGGAGCCGACGGCTGCGAGCCGCTGCCGACTTGGCGAGGAGGAACCCGGCGGGACCGCTGACGTTCACCTCGACGGTGAGCAGGTCGCCGCCGATCTTCGCGGTCAGCCGCTGGACGATCGGGTCCCGCGAAGCAAAGCCGGTGCCGCGGAGATTGACCGCTCCGAGGTTGTGGCACGCGTCGAAGCGCACAGTGGCCTGGTTCGGTTCGGTGTCGAGGTCGGCGAGCAGCTCGAACTTCACGACCGTCTTCACATCGGTGCCGTCGGCGACCCAGCGCCAGACCCGATCGGCGTCGGGCTCGAACTCTGCGTTGCGGAGCGCGTTCTCCAGGCGGGTGGTGTTGACCGCGCCGCAGGCAACCTCGAGGTCGACCTGGACGTCGACATCGGTGGTACCCGCGTGTCGCCAGCCGCTGCCGGCGCAGAGCAGCTCGGGGACGAGGCCGCCGAGCACGACGAACTCGGGGCGCGCACCGTAATGGTGCACAACCCGAACGAGCGCTCGCTCGGACGCGGCCCGCGCCGCCCGCGATCGCTTGGCGTCAGCCACGTTCCACGGCCTCCCGGAGATGCTCTGCTGCCTCTTCGCCCCTGACGCCCGTGATTCGGAGATCGGCATACACCCTCGGCCACGGCGCCACCCGCAGACCCGACTCCGTCCCGCAGAGTCGCCGCGTAACGGGCGTCGGGAACGGGCGCAGCAGAACCCGGCCCCCGTCGATCGGCCGGAGACCGGACCGCTCGGCAAGCGCATCCAGGGTCGCCGGGGTCGGGGCGTCAACGAGGACGTCGAGAGTGGCGACCTCGGAGAGATACGGACCGAGCACCGAAGCGGCCGCCACTCCCGTAGCGGCCCAAGCCACGCCCTCGGCGTCCCAGCTCTTGCCGAGGCTCGCCAGCTCATCGATGAGATCCCGACCCGCGGTGCCGACGCGAAGTGAGAGCGCCGGCGTCCGGGCGATGGCGGCCTCGGCGTAGGCGTCGAGAAGGCGACCTCGGTCTGCGATCTCGCGAGCCGAACCCCGCCCCCTGGCCACGTCGGCCTGGAGGAGCCCGAGGGTCGTAAGCACTTTGAGGGCGTTCGTGGCCGAACCCGTGGACAGCCCGGTGCGTCGCTCGACCTCTGCCACGGTCGGGCGGGTTCCGAGAAGGAGCGCCTCGGCGGTGCCGATGACCGACGCGGTCCAGCGGGGTGGCCGATCGACCTTCGGATCCTTGCGGCCAGTCCGTGAGATAAGCAGACCGGGCAGCACGATCTCGGCGGCTCCCGATTCGTCGATCCAACCGATGCGGGCATCAGCCGCAGCCAAACGAGCGCCCGGCGACATTCGCCGGGCCACGAGGACCTCAGGCTTCCTCCCTGCGTCGGCGAGTGCGGCTCGCGCGTCACGCAGCCAACCCTCGCCGATCCACCGGGCCGTGAAGCGCCCGCCATCTACGTCGACCCTGATCAGATCGTTGTCGAGGCCGGCGAGGCCAACCGGCGCTCCTGCCGGCAGAACGGCGCGAATCGCTTGCGCTACTCGCTCGCCAGCCGGCGTCGTCACAACCATGACCCGCACTATACCTCATCAAGTGAGAATCCTCACCTTGCAGTTGAGGATATTCTAGGAGTGAACTATCGCCGAATGGGCAGTCCGCAGCCGGCTGACTCGGTGGGTCGGGTCGGCCGGTTCGTGGTGCCGGGTCGCTCGCCGCAACATCACAGGCCGCCGAGCCAGCTTCGGCGTTGGAACCGGGCCTTGCGGGCGGCCTTTGCGACGACCTTCGTTGGGTGGACTTCGCCGATCGCGGCCAGCACGGCAGCTTCGGCGGTCAGGCGCAGCACGTGTCCTCCAGGGACTCCGCGCTCCAGGTGCGACGGCCCTCGAGCAGGGCAAGCCCGGCGATGCCGACACCAGCGAGGGGGTCCGCCCACCACCAACCCAACGCGGCGTTGGCGCCGAGGCCGACCAGGAGGACACCGGAGAGCAGGGCGCACAGATTCGTCTGCTTCGCATCGGCGACGGCCGCCGCGGAGCCCAGCGCCGGAGCCAACGCACGCTTCGTCCGGGCGAGCATCGGCATCACCGCCAACGACAGCGCGGCCATGACGACACCGAGGCTGCTCGCGTCCGGCCGGGCATCGCTCCACAGGTCCCGACTCGACTCCACCCCCACGTAGAGCCCGAGCAACAGGAAGCTCACGGCGATGGCCCGCGTCGCCCGCGCGTCGCTGGCCTGCATACACCCCCCGTGACGTTCCTGGCGGAGACGCCAGGCCAGCACCAGGGCGGCCGAGACCTCGATGGCCGAGTCGAACCCGAACCCGACGAGGCTGACCGATCCGGCGGCGATCCCGGCCGATACGGCCACGACTCCCTCGATGGCGTTCCACAAGATGGTTGCCGCGTTCAGCCACCGCGCCCGCCGCACCGCCGCGGCACGGTCCACCGGGCGCGCTCGCATCTGCAGTGTGACGGACAAGGGCTCGTGGGCGTGGGTGGTGTGGTCAGCCACGGCCGTCGAGATCCTCGTGGTGCGCCTCGACCTCGAGCTCCAGATCGACGAGGTCGGCCAACGCGTGAGCGAGACGTGGCGAGGCGAGCTCGTAGCGGACCTGGCGGCCCTCGCGTTGGGCTCGCACGAGGCCACAGCCACGCAAACAGGCCAGGTGGTTGGAGATGTTCGTGCGCCCAGCGCCGAGGGCAACCGCCAGGTCGGCCGGGTACGCGCCGCCCTCGAGCAGAGCGAGCAGGATCCGCCGACGGGTCGGGTCCGCCAACGCGGTCCCCACCCGCTCCAATGCGTCCTCGGTCACCGTCGGGGTGATCGGCATCCCGTCGATAGTACAGCCACACCTGTATTCAGTCCAGCCTGACCTATTCGAGGCTGGTCCGATGGTGAACCACGGCGCCGAGACCACGAGGCCTGGTTGGTACCCTCCGGGAGGTGGTGCCGTTGGTGGATGGACCGGAACCGATGAGCCCCTTGCCGCCCCGAGAGGCGACTGTCGACCGGCTCGAGGTGCACCTCGTCGGTGACGATGTCCTGGTTCCGTGTGTGGACGGCACCCAGCGGCCGTACCTCTCGTTGGATGCCGCCGCGTCGACGAGTGCACTGCCGGTTGTAGCCGCTCGGGTGCAGGAGTTCCTGCCGTGGTATTCGAGCGTGCATCGCGGCGCCGGCTGGAAGTCACAGCGTGCCACCGCGGACTACGAGCAGGCCCGCCAGGCGATCTCTGCATTCGCCGGCCGCGACGGCCGCGACGACGTCACCATCATCTGTCGAAACACCACCGAGGCGATCAACCACCTCGCCTACCGGCTTCGCCTCCGACCTGATGATGTCGTGGTCACCACGGTCGTCGAGCACCACGCCAACCTGCTCCCCTGGGCCCGCCTCAGCCAGCGGCGCTACGTCGAGTGCTCCGCCGATGGGACCTTCGGTGTGGACGACGTCGCTGCCGCCCTCGACGGTGGCCCTCGACCCGCGCTGCTCGCCATCACGGGGGCGTCGAATGTCACCGGTTGGGTCCCGCCCGCCGACGAGATCATCGCCGCCGCCCACCACCGGGGCATCCCGGTGCTCGTCGACGGCGCCCAGCTCGCGGCCCACCGCCCATTGCCCGCGGACGCCGATTACCTCGCCTTCAGCGGGCACAAGATGTACGCACCCTTCGGCGCTGGGGTGCTCATCGGGCCACGGGCCACCTTCAGCGACGGCGATCCGTTTCTGGCCGGGGGTGGCGCTGTCGACCTCGTCGACCTCGACGAGGTGGTGTGGACAGACCCGCCCGAGCGAGAGGAGGCCGGGTCACCGAACGTCCTGGGTGCCGTCGCCCTCCACGCCGCCATCGACGAGCTCACCCGTATCGGCTGGGCTGCCATCGGTGTCCACGATGACGACATGGCCCGGCGACTCCGTGGCGGGCTCGAACGCATCGACGGGGTGCGCCTGCTCGGGGTGTCGGCACAGCCCGGCTCCCTGCCCGTGGCGAGCTTCGTCATCGACGGCGTCTCGCATGCGCTCGTCGCCGCCCGGCTCAGCGCCGAGCACGCAATCGGCGTTCGGCACGGCTGCTTCTGCGCCCATCCCTACCTGCTCCGCCTGCTCGGCCTGACCTCCCCCGAGGTCGCCGACTACCACGCCGCCGTCCTCCGCTGACATCGACCGCTTCGTCGAAGCGGTCGAGGGAATCGCCAGCGGCGAGCCAGCGCCCGTCCCGTACGACCAAGACGAGCACACCGGGGACTTCTGGCCACACACCACCGAGCCGGCGTGGGCGAGCGCCGGTCGTCGACTGGGCGCCTCCTGCGCTCGAGGCTGAGCTCAGCGGGTCGGCCCGCAGTCTCGTCGCCCGCGTCGCCCCATCTGTCCCCGCGCGGCACCTGCGCCCTTGAACGCTCGTCAGTCCCCGACGGCGACGGGTAGCCCGGCACCGTGCCCCGTCTTCGACTCGGCGGGCGCTGAGCCCCGGCGTTCGGGTCTTTGGACTCTGGCGACCGGTCCGATGCCCGTGGCGCGACGACGCCAGCACTCGAGATCGGGAGGCGATTCGGATGATGTGGTGGGGCGGCGACTGGAACTGGGGGGCGTGGGTCGCGATGACGCTCACCATGCTCGGGTTCTGGGCGCTGGTGATCTGGGCCGTGGCCAACTTCGTTCGCACCACCGGTACGGGCCGGGCCCGCGACGCCGAGGACATCTTGGCCGAGCGGTTCGCACGCGGGGAGATCGACGAAGACGAGTTCCAACATCGGCGCGAGCTTCTGCGCGGCCGACGGTGATCCAGTAGGGACCGAACAGGTCGAGCTCAGCCACCCATGCCGGGCATGCCGTGGTCGGCGACTTGGCGCTCGAACCAGGAATGGATCGCCGCGACCAGGGTCAGTTCGGTGGACGTGTACGTGATCTGCGCGCCGTCGGGCACGTCCGTGTACGTGATGTCGACTCGGGCCGCGCCGGCTTCGAGTTCGGTGAGACCGGGCATGTCCATGCTGTGGATCCTGGCCGGGTCCGAGTAGTCGCCGGTGCGGAACAACGCGGCTTCCCGGGCGAGATGGGAACGGATCAGCCCGAGGTTTCGGCCGTCGGTCGGGTCGTTGACGACGACCGTCTCGACGCCGCCGTCGTCGGTGTTGGTGAAGGTGTGGGTGGTGCGGGTCAGGTCGAAGGGCATCACCTGCTCGGCCCGGGCGGTCATCGGGTCCTGCGCACTGTCCTCACGGGCGAGTTCGTACCAGCCGGCAACACCCACCAAGACGATCACCGTCGCCGCCAGAGCCCACATCCGCCAGCGGCGCGCGTTCACGACCCTGGTCTCATAGCTGTCCATGCCGGGCGACCTTGTCGATCGCGGCGGCGAGCCGGGTGGCGGCGTCGGCGGCGAGTTCTGCGAAGCGGGGGTCGTCCATGAGCTCGTGCGGGTCCACCGCAGCAACCCTCGTGCCGGCGCCGGTCGCCTCGATGACGACGTTGCAGGGCAGCAGCAGGCTGACGGACGGGTCGAGCTCGAGGGCACGGTGGGCGAGGGTCGGGTTGCAGGCGCCGAGGATCTTCAGCGGCGGCCGGTCGATGCCGAGCTTCGTCTTGAAGGTGGCGGCGACGTCGATCTCAGTGAGCACCCCGAAGCCCTGCTCGCCGAGCGCTTCGCGGATCGCGTCCTCGGCCTCCGCGGGCGTGAGGTCGACGGTGGTCTCAATGGCTTGCATGCATGGCTCCTGTGTTCAGGCGACCGGGTCCGCGGCGTGATCAGGGTACTGGAGGTGGTTCGTCATTGCTGCAGGGAAGCTGGTTCGACGTTGCTGGCCAGCGGATCGGACGGCGTCGGGGTGCGGCGGTGGGTCTCGTACATGCGCACGGCGACGACGACGCCGGATGCCCCGGTGAGCGCGGCGACGGCCCAGATGGCGGCGCGCAGCCCGAGGAGGTCGGCGATGACGCCAGCGAGGAGGGCGCCGACGGCGAAGCCTCCGTCACGCCACAGCCGGTAGACCCCGACCGAGGACGCCCGCCACTGGGGGTGGGCGACATCGCCGATGGCGGCCAGCAGGGTCGGGTACACCATGGCGGTACCGGCGCCGAGGAGCATGGCGCCCGCGGCCCACGGCCAGAACCCGTGCACGGCGGCGATGAGGCCCAGGGCTACGGCCTGGGTCCACATGCCACCGGCGATGAGCCACTTGCGGCCGATGCGGTCCGACAGGGCGCCGGTGACGAGCTGTCCGAGCCCCCAGACCGCTGGGTAGAGGGCGGCGAGGATGCCGATGCGGCTGACCGACAGCCCGTAGCCGGCGAAGAACAGTGGGAACAGTCCCCAGGCGAGCCCGTCGTTGAGGTTGTTGACCATGCCGGCCTGGCTGACCGCGGAGAGTGCCTTCTCCTTGAAGCTGGTGAGGAGGAACACCTCCTTGGTCGTCAGGCCGTGGTGGAGCTCGGCCGAGGAGGCGACGTGGTTGCGGGCTTCGTGGTGGGCATGGCCGCGGGTCTCGCGCACGAAGAGGGTGGACAGGCCGAGGCCGAGCCCGGCGTAGGTGAGCCCGAGGAAGAACGGTTCGGGGCGCAGCCCGTAGTGGGCGGCGATGAACCCGGTGGCCAGGGCGGTGACGGCGACGGCGCCGTAACCGGCCGCCTCGTTGAGGCCCATGGCCAGGCCCCGCCGTTCGGGGCCGGCGAGGTCGATCTTCATGATGACCGTCGTGGACCAGGTGAGGCCCTGGTTGACGCCCAGGAACACGTTGGCGACGATCACCCACCCCCAGGACGGCGCCCACATCAACAGCAGCGGCACGGGCAGGCCGACCAGCCAACCGGCGACGAGGACGGGCTTGCGGCCGACCCGGTCCGACAGGGTGCCGGCGAAGAAGTTGGTGATCGCCTTCACCGCTCCGAAGGCGACGATGAAGGTGAGCGCGGCGGTGAACGCGTGGAGGTGGAACACCCGCTCGGCCAGCAGCGGCAGCACGGTGCGCTCCTGGCCGATCATCCCGCCGACGAGGGCGTTGACCCCGACGAGCAGGCTGAACTGGGCCAGGTTGGCGCGCAACCCCAACCGAGGGCCCCCGGAGGAGGGGGGCGTGGCGGGCTCGTCGCCCGGCGCCGGTGTCGTGCTCATCGCTCGAGGGGAAGGCCCGTGGCCTTCTGCCAGTCCTCCGGCCCGCCATCGACCACGGTGAGGTCGCGATGCCCGGTGGCCGCGAGGATGCTGGCGGCGGTCATGGCCCGCTCGCCGTGCCCGCACGCCAACGTGAGCGGACCAGGGGGCAGCGCCGAGGTGGTGTCGGCCAGCGCACCCAGCTCGATGTTGCGGACGCCGGGAACATGGCCGACGTCGAACTCCGAGGTTTGGCGCACATCGATCGTGTACCGGGGATCGAGGGCGGGCGCGTCGATGAGCGGGATCGTGGCGACCGATTGGCGGGCGGCCTGCCAGGCGCGCATCCCGCCGGTCAGCTCGCCGCCCAGGTTCTCGTAGCCGACGTTGAGGGTTTGGCGGACCAGCTCGGCGCGGTCCTGGTCGTCGTCGAGCACGAACACCAGTGGCCGGGCCGGGTCGGCGAGCCAGCCCAACCAGGTGGCGAACACCGGGCGCAGCGCGATCGACAGCGCGCCCGGGATGTGCCCGGCCGCGAAGGCGGCGACCGGGCGGGCGTCGATGAGCTGGGCGCCGTCGCCCACGAGGCGGCGGACCTGCGCGACATCGAGGGGGACGAGCGAGGGCGGTGGTGTGCCGTACACGTTGGGCCCGCGGCGGTTCACATCGCGCAGGCGCAGGAAGTACGGCGGGTAGCTGCCCAATCCGTCGAGGAGGAGCTTGACGAAGGCGTCCTCGTTCGGCGCGGCCAGCAGCGGGTTGGCCTCCCGCTCGCGGCCGATGGTCGTGGTGCGCTCCGAGCCCGCCGGGGCGGAGCAGAACGACCCGGCGCCGTGCGTCGGGTAGACGGGCAGGTCATCGGGCAGGCTGAGGATCCGCTCGTGCAGCGACCGCCACAGCGAGCGAGCCAGCTCGTCGGTGCGCTCGGGGCTGATCAGGTCGGTGCGGGCCACCGCGCCCACCAGCAGCGACCCGCCCGAGAACAGGGCCGCCGGACGGCTGCCGTCGAGGAGCAGGTAGGCGAGGTGCTCGGGGGTGTGGCCAGGGGTGGCCAGCGCCCGCAGCGTCAGCCCGCCCAGGTCGACCTCGTCACCGTCGCCCAGGCCGCGGTGGGGGAACTCGAGCCCACCGGCGGCCGAGGCGATCACCTGCGCGCCTTGGGCCGCGAACTCGCGGCTGCCGGACACGAAGTCGGCGTGCAGGTGCGTCTCGACCGTGTAGGCGACGCGCAGGCCCCGGCGCCCGGCGGCCTCCAGGTACCAGCCGGGGTCCCGCTCGGGATCGAGGACGAGTGCGCGCTGGTCGCCGATGTCCACCACATAGGACGAGTTGCCGAGGCCCTCGTCGAGGATCGACACGATGTCCGTCACCTGGTGCTCCTCACCCTCGTCCCGTCACCCTGACAACCACCACCCTATCGACCAATATTCCAGAACTCTATGGAACAATAGGACCTTCGGCCCTGCCGGCACCATCGGGACCCGGGTTACCGTTCCTCTAGAGATCTCTGGAGCATCGCAGGAAGGGGTTCGTCGTGGAGGGTCGAGAGGCGAAGGACCGGCTCTACGAGCAGTTCGCCCGGGCGGCGAAGGCGACCGCCAACCCCAAGCGCATCGAGCTGCTCGAGCTCCTCGCCCAGGGCGAGCACACCGTCGACGCACTGGCCCGGGCCACCGGCATGGGCGTGACCAACACATCATCGCACCTCCAGGTGCTGCGTGGCGCCCGTCTCGTCGAGACCCGCAAGGACGGCACCAAGGTCTTCTACCGCCTCGCCGGCGACGAGGTCGCCGCGTTCATCGTCGCCCTGCGCGACCTCGCCCACGCACGGCTGACCGAGGTCGACAGCATCGTGCGCGACTACTTCGACGCCCGCGACGCGCTGGAGCCGGTCGACCGGACCGAGCTCGTCGACCGGGCCAGCCGGGGCGAGGTGGTCGTCCTCGACGTCCGGCCCCGCGACGAGTTCGCCGCCGGGCACATCCCCGGCGCGCTGTCGGTCCCCCTCGAGGAGCTCGACGATGTCCTGGCCCGCCTGCCCAAGCGCGCCGAGATCGTCGCCTACTGCCGGGGCCCGTACTGCGTGCTCGCCCCCCAAGCCGTCGAACGGCTCCGGGCCAAGGGGTACAAGGCGCGGCGTCTGGCCGACGGGATGCCCGAGTGGCGCCTCGCGGGCCTGCCCGTCGCCGTCGGAGAGGAGTGACGGACATGAAGACCTTGCTGATCCTCAACGATCCCGCCTACGGGACCGAACGTTCCTACAACGGATTGCGTCTGGCCGGCGCCCTGGCCAAGCGCGACGACAACGACGTGCGCGTCTTCCTCATCGGCGACGCAGTGAGCTGCGCCATGGCCGACCAAAAGGTCCCCGACGGCTACTACCACCTCGACCGCATGATCCTCTCCGCCGCCCGCCACGGCGCCGAGGTCGGCTGCTGCGGCACCTGCATGGACGCCCGCGGCATCGACGACGACCACCTCACCGAAGGCGCCCGCCGCTCCACCCTCGACGAGCTGACCGACTGGACCGAGTGGGCCGACAAGGTCGTCACCTTCTGACATTGACAAGAGGAGGCCGAAATGGTTGATCGCACCGTCGTGGTGCTCGGGGGTGGCACCGGCGGGCTGGTAGCCGCCCGACGGCTGCGCCGCCGACTGGACCCGGCCGACCGGGTCGTGGTCATCGACCGCAGCCCGGCCTTGCAGTTCGCGCCGTCGTTCCTGTGGGTCATGACCGGCGCCCGTCGTCCCGAGCAGCTCAGCGCCGACCGCGGCCGCCTGCGCCGCGCCGGCATCGAGATGCTCCACACCGAAGCGCTCGAGATCGACCCCGCCCACCGTCGGGTCACCACCAGCGACGGTGAGGTGCGCTTCGACCGGCTGATCATCGCGCTCGGCGCCGAGCTCGCCCCCGACACACTCGACGGCTTCACCCAAGGCGCGCACAACGTGTACACGCTCGACGGCGCCGTCGCAGCCGCTGATGCGCTGGGCCGCTTCGACGGTGGGCGGGTCGCCGTCGTCGTCTCCCGGCTCCCCTACAAGTGCCCGGCCGCCCCCTACGAGACGGCGTTCCTCGCCGAAGCGCTCCTGCGCCGCCGCGGTGTGCGCGAGCGCACCACCATCGACGTGTACACGCCCGAGCCGTTCCCGATGCCCACCGCCGGCCCCGTCCTCGGCCAAGCCCTCGCGGGCATGCTCGCCGAACGCGGCATCACGCTGCACACCGAGACCAGCGTCGAACGCATCGACGCTGACGCCAACCAGTTGGTGCTCGCCAGCGGCGAACGCGCGGACTACGACCTGCTCCTCGGCATCCCGCCGCACCGTGCCCCCGCGGTGGCCCGCACCAGCGGACTGGCCGCCGACACCGGCTTCGTCCCCGTGGATCCCGCCACGCTCGCGACACCCGCCGAGGGTGTGTTCGCGATCGGTGACATCACCGCCGTGCCTATCGCCGGAGGCAAGTTCCTCCCCAAGGCCGGCGTGTTCGCGGAGGCCGAGGCCGACGTCGTGGCCGCCAACATCGCCGCCGAGCTCACCGGCCGGTCCCCTGACGCCACCTTCGACGGCAGCGGGTCCTGCTTCGTCGAGCTCGGCGACGGGCAGGCCGCGTTCGCCACCGGGAACTTCTACGCCCCCGACGGCCCCCAGATCCGGTTGCGGCGCCCCGGCCGGCACTGGCACCTCGCCAAGGTCGCCTTCGAGAAGTACTGGATGCGCCGATGGA
>JAENWR010000143.1 GCA_016649895.1 Acidimicrobiia bacterium
AGATGTGTATAAGAGACAGGGCGCTCGGTGCGCTGCACTCGCGCGCGTCGGTGGGGGCCGGCGCCGTCGCCGCCATCGCCGCGGTCGGTGTGGTCGTCGCCGCGGTGATCTGGGGGCGTCCCCGGCTGGCTGAGCTGGCCCGGCGGGTCGCACCGACGATCGAGCTGTCGGCCCGCGACCTGGGTGTGGTCGCCGTCACGCTCGTCGTCGCGGTCACCTCCTACGCCGCGATCAACCATGCTCGGTTCGGCGAGCTGTTCCGCCTGCCATACGAGCGTCAGACCTATGCCCTCATGAGCGAGGAGCGCCAGGCGGTGCTGGCGGCGAACGGAGGCAGCTTCTTCGGCCTGCGATTCGTCCCGACGACGTTCCTTCAGTACGCGCGGCCCGACGCCCTCGACCTCGGCCGCACCTTCCCGTTCGTCGGGTTCGCCTCCGACACGACCGTGGTCGGCGATGTGGAGTTCGACACCCTCGACCCCACCGCGGGCATCCCCGCCACCATGCCGCTCTTCGTCGTCGCCGGCGCCGCGGGGGTCTGGCTCGTCGGACGCGACGTCGCGCGTCGGGGCCGGCTCGCACCGCTCGCCGTACCGTTGTCCGGCGCTGCGGTCGGAGCGCTCACCTGCCTGGTCTTCGGCTACGTCGCCCAGCGCTACCAGGGCGACGCCATGCCGTTCTTCCTCCTCGCCTCGATCCCGACGTTCCACGCGATCGCGGGGTATCAGGGGACGCGGCGGCGCGTCCTCGTGGCGGGCACCGCGGTGCTGGGCGTCTGGGGCATCGCCGTCGGGCTCGGCCTGGGCATCCTCTACCAGCGCTCGGTGAGCCCCGGCGTGCCCGACGAGCTCCGTGCCGGCCTCCATTCGGCGCAGCTCACGGCGGCGCGGTGGGTGCCAGGGGCCGAGCTACCCACGGTCCTGCGTGGCGACGCGCTCCCCGCCGAGCTGCCCGACGGAGCGCTGTTCGTCCTGGGGGCATGCGACGGCCTCTATTGGGGCGATGCGCGCCAAGGATGGAGCGGCGTCGAGCGCACCGAGACCTCCGGACGCTTCACGCTCGACGTCGAATGGCCCGAGCCCCACCCCGGTGCCACGCTCCCACTCGTCTCGAGCGGCACCGCCGGCACCGCCAACGTGCTCGTCGCGGTCGAGCAGGCCGACGGGTCGATGCGCATCGGCTACGTGTGGGACGAGCCGTCGGGCGAGCGGCAGCGCATCCTCGGTCGGGCGGTCGAGGTCGACCGAGGCTCGAGCCAGCGCCTCGAGATCGTGTTCGACCCCAACAACGTGGAGATCCGCGTCGAGATCGACGGGCACCTGGTCTACGAGGGCTACCGGTTCTTCCCCCGGCCGGGCGATGCGGTGGGTACCAGTCGGGCGGGGAGCGCGGTGTCGCCGAGCTTCGGGGGCAGCATCGAGCGGGTTCCCCAGCCCGAGCCGTCGCTCTGCCACGACATCGTCAGACACACCGAGAGCGCCGCCCGCGGGAGGTGAGCCTCAGTCGGCGGTGCTCCGCTCCTCGGCAGCCTTCTCGGCCACCGCACGCGCGATGATCGGGGCGTCGCGGCCGGTGCCCTTGGCGATGTGCTCCTCCTTGATCCTCGACGTGGCCTCTTCGTGGTAGTCGTCTTCCACGTTGACCTCCCACACGTCGTGTGACGTGCCGTCGACGATGTTCTCGACGGTGAGCATCGCGGTGAGCATCGAGTGGTCCTGGTTGTTGTAGCGGTGCATGCCGTTGCGGCCCACCGGGTGCGCGGTGGGGGCGTTCTGCTCCAGCCAGCGGCGCAGCACATCGACGTTCTGCTCGTAGTGGTCGTCGTAGACCGGGTAGGCCTTGGGCATGCGCACCACGTAGCCGGTCTCGACCTTCGAGGCATCGACCAGGCCGAGCTTCTCGAGCTCGAGCTTGCCGAGCTCGACCAGGTCGTCGTCGGAGCTGTTCCACAGACCGTCGCCCTCGAAGACGAAGTACTCCATGCCGAGGCACGTGCGTCCCTCCTTGATGAGGTGCGGCGACCATGAACCGAAGTTCTGGATGCGCCCGACCTGCACCGTGGGGGAGTGGACGTAGATCCAGTTGTCGGGGAACGAGAACTCCTGGGGCACCACCAGCGCCACCGTGAGGAAGTCGCGGAAGTGGAGGTCGTCGGCTGCGGCGCGCACCTCGGCGGGCACCGGGGGATCCATGGCCCGCAGGAGTGACGGCATCGGCATCGACGAGATGACGTGGGCGCACGGGTAGGTGGTCTCGGTGCCGTCGGCTGCGACGCCGACCACCCCGGTGACCTTTCCTCCGTCGTGGAGGACCTTGCGCACCTTGGTCTCCATGATGACCTTGGAGCCGGCGGCCTCGACCTTGTCGCGGCACGCCTCCCACATCATCCCCGGCCCGTACTTGGGGTACTGGAACTCCTCGATGAGCGAGGTGATGTCGGTCTGGTTCCGCTTGGGGAGCAGCGCGTTCACCACGGCGTTGAACAGCGACAGGTTCTTGATGCGCTGGGCCGCCCAGTCGGCGGAGATCTCGGTGCCGGGCACGCCCCACACCTTCTCGGTGTAGGTCTTGAAGAAGTGGCTGTAGAGCCGCCGGCCGAAGCGGGCGGTGACCCAACCCTCGAAGTTCGACTGGTCCTTCGGCGGACGGACCCGTGCCCAGCCGTAGGAGGCCACGCAGCGGACGGCCTCGATGATCCCGAGGTTGCCCAGCGCGTTCGATGCCCTGAGGGGGTAGTCGAAGTACTTGCCGTCGTAGAAGATCCGACTCATGCGCGGACGCAGCAGGAAGTCCTCGTCGGGCAGGATCTCGTGCCACAGGTCCTCGACCGGCTGGACCTTGGTGAAGAACCGGTGGCCACCGATGTCGAACCGCCACCCGTCGCGCTCGACGGTACGGCTGATGCCGCCGACCTGGTCGGTTCCCTCGAGGATCGTGCAGGCGATGCCGCGGCGCGCCAGCTCGAAGGCGGCGGTGAGACCCGCCGGGCCCGCGCCGATCACCACGACGTTGGGCGCGCTGGTGGACAGGGGGGCAGTTGTTTCGGTCATCGATCGATCTCCAGGGGACGTCGCGGCGACAGGGTAGACGACCCCGGGTCAGAAGCCGGTCATCGGGGCGGTCCCCAGGCGCCACTAGTCTGCCGCCGTGATCGACGAGCCCCGACCCCCCGAGGACCCATCCGCGCCGGACTTCCCAGCACCTCCCGAGGTCGGACCAGTGGAGCTCGTGGTCGTGGGCGTGGCGGTCGCCGTCGGCCTGGTGCTGCGTTTCGCCACCACGTCGCCGCTCTGGCTCGATGAGGCCCTCAGCGTCAACATCGCGTCGCTGCCGCTCGGCGAACTGGCCGGGGCCCTACGGCACGACGGGCACCCGCCGCTCTACTACACACTGCTGCACGGCTGGATGGAGCTGTTCGGCGACGGCGATGTGGCCGTTCGCTCCCTGTCGGGTGTGTTCTCGGTGCTCACCCTGCCGGCGGTCGCGCTGCTGGGCCGGCGCCGGCGTGGTCGGGAGGCGGCGCTTGCCGCAGTGGTCCTGCTCGCCCTCAGCCCCTACGCCACGCTCTACGCCACCGAGGCGCGGATGTACTCGCTCGTGATCCTGCTCGTGGCCGTCGGGTGGCTGCTCCTCGACCGGCTCATGGATGGTGGCGGCTGGTCACCCGCCGTGGGCATCGGCGTGGTGGCCACCCTGCTCCTCTACTCCCACTACTGGAGCATCTGGCTCCTCGGGGTGATCGGCCTGGTGCTGCTGCGCGTCGCCTGGCGGGGCGCCGATCCGCAGCGTCGCACCGCAGCACGTCGGGGTGCTGCCGCACTCGTCGCTGCTGCGATCGCGTTCGTCCCGTGGCTGCCCGTGATGCTCGATCAGCTGGCCCACACCGGCACCCCATGGGGGTCACCGCAGCGACCCACCACCTCATTCGCGGTCACACTCGGGGATCTCGCCGGGGTGCACCTGGCCCCAGAGGCCATCGCAGGTGTCGTCCTCCTGGTCGGGCTCCTCGTCCTCGCGGTCACCGGCATCCCACAGCCCCCGTCGAGGATCGTCCTCGACCTGCGCACCGTTCCTGGCATTCGGCGCGAGCTGCTGGTCGTTGCCGGTGCGTTGCTGCTCGGCATCCTCATCACCCTTGCCACGGGCGCCACCTTCGCCACCCGCTATGCGGCCTTCGCCGTTCCCGTCGTGTTCGTTGCAGCCGGCATCGGCCTGATCGCCACCCCATCGCGAACCACGCGCGGGGTCATCGGAGCCCTTGCCGTCCTCGCTCTCGGCGGTGCCGCGGTCGTCGGCGTGGGAGACCAGCGCACCCAGGCCCGCTCGTCGGCCACCGCCGTGATGGAGAGCGTCGCTCCCGGCGATATCGTCCTGTTGTGCCCCGATCAGCTCGGACCCGCATTCGCTCGCGAGTTCGACCCCGACGTGCCGGTCGAGGTCCTCACCTACCCGGCGCTCACCGACCCTCGCTTCGTCGACTGGCGCGACTACGGCGAGCGCAACGCTGCGGCCGACCCTGAGGCGATCGCGCTCGACCTCCACGAGAGGGCTGGTGGTGCTGGTGTCTGGCTCGTCTGGATGCCGGGCTACTCCACCTTCGACAGCCAGTGCGAGCGGGTGCGCGACGCCCTCTCGACGGTGCGGCGACTCGAACTGGCCGAGGAGCCGGGGCTCGGCACCTACTCCGAGCCGATGTGGACCATGCGGTTCTCGATCGGGTCCTGACGCAGGGGTACTGCATCGGCCAGCCGTCGCACGCTCAGGATCTCCGACGTGCGGTACGACGCCAGGCGGGTGCTCCACGAGTCGACGACCTGCCGCCGGGTGGCGAAGAACGTCGTCATCTGGCCCTCCTGCTGGTACGCGTCGGCGGCATCGACCCGCTCGACCGTGCGGTCCGACATCGTCACCTGGTAGCTGGCCATGGTGTTCTCCTCCTCGTCGTGCCCGCGCTCACCGGACCGTCTCAGGATACGGAGGCGGCCCTGTGCGGAGGAAGGGGTGAAACCCTGTGGATTGCCCATCTGTCCACAGGGCCTGGCAAGCTGGCCAGCGATGGAACCGACCCGCCTCGAGCCACCCACCGACCTCGTCGAGATCTCCTGCCACGATGTTCCGCCACCGTGAGCGAGCGCCTCTACGGCCCGTGCAGCTCATGCCGCGACGAGCTGCGTGCATCGATGGGGGGCGAGAAGCGCGAGGTGACAGCCGAGGACTACGTGCCGAAGATGAACGTCACCCCGAACGCCGTGGCATCGAAGGAGTAGCGGCCCTCAGCCTGCCTGCTCACGCGCCCACCGGTAGTCGGGCTTGCCGGCCGGACTGCGGGCGATGAGCTCGCGCCGCACGAACCCCTTCGGTAGCTTGTAGCGCGCCAGGTGCTCGGCGCACACAGCGCGGAGGTCGTCGTCGGACGCATCGCTGCCGGGGCGCAGCGACACCACCGCCACCACCTCGTGGCCCCAGCGCTCGGACGGTCGGCCCACGACGACCGCGTCGATGACGTCGGGGTGCAGCTTCACCGCCGCCTCGACCTCCTCGGCGAAGATCTTCTCGCCGCCGGAGTTGATGGTGACGGCGTCGCGCCCGTGCAGCTCGATGCTGCCGTCGGCGAGGAGGCGGGCCCGATCACC
>JAENWR010000034.1 GCA_016649895.1 Acidimicrobiia bacterium
CGTCAGATGTGTATAAGAGACAGCCGCACGCCAGCGTTCGTCGGCGTCGGCCACCGCGGCGGCCACCTCGGGCTCGCGTCGGGCCGCCACGTAGGTCTCGAGGAGCAGGGCCTCGCCGCGCGAGAGCTCCGGTTCGATCCGGCGGGCCGAGGCCTCGACCAGATCGGCCACCTTGCGGACACCCTCGGCCGAGAACGGCTCCTGCGGCACGGCGCGGGTGACGACCGCCTCGTGCAGCAGCTCGCCCTTGCCACGGAAGCGGCCGTAGACGGCGCCGGTGGTGAGGCCCGCCGTGCGCACGATGTCCTGGATCCGGGCACCGTCGTAGCCGTCGCGTGCGAACACCTCGGCGGCGGCATCGATCAGGCGAGCCCCGACGGGATCGGCGGCGGGATCGGGGCGCGCTGCGGGGGAGGTGCCGGGCATCTGGCGATAATAACAGTTATTCGCCCGCGGTGCCAGAGGTCACAATCCTTCAGCCCGCCGGACCGTGCCGGCGAGGACCCGCGGTCGTGGCGAAGGAGACCCATGGGTCGAGAACACCACCAGATCCGTGCACCTCGCGACCCATGGGTCGGGCGCGGTTCGGCTCGCCCGTCGGGGCTCGATCGGACCCAAAGTTGATGCTGCGGGCGCTCCGCCTGAGTCGTTTGGCCTGGTCAGGGCCGAAATTGGGCCGTCCGGATCATGCCGTAGGGACGTTCGGCCCATCGGGTCGGTGGTCGTGGGTGTCGAAGATGAACCCATGAGTTCACGACTCTCCACCAGCCGCCGCTCCGACCGAGGGGCGACCCTCACCGAGTGGGGGATGCTCGTCGCCCTGTTCGCCGTGGTGTCCATCGGGTCGATGGATTACCTCACCGCCGAGGCCGGTGCCCGCATGGGCGAGACCGCCGCTGACATCGGCGATCCGAATGTGGCGTTCGAGCTGGGCGACATCGAGCCCGACCCCTACGACCCCACGACCTCCACCCCGACGAGCCCCACAACCCCGACCACGCCGACGACTTCGGCGCCGCCTACGACGACGGCGCCGCCTACGACGGCCCCGCCGACGACCGCTCCCCCGGGCACCTACATCGGCCGGACAACGTGGGTGAAGTCGGCCAAGGAGACGGGCGTCTGGTACGCCCCGACATGGGAGGCGACCGCAACGCTGTCACTGTCTGACACGAACGGGTACACCTTGCAGGGTTCTGTGCAGGTACGAGTCAAGGTCACCGAGGTGAGGAAGGCCGGCTACTGGGGAGGCCGTGACGAGACGCTCGTCAGCTACTGGGACGTCACGGCGGTCGACGGGATTCTCCAGCTCTCCGACTCGGACCTCTCGAACGCCACGTACAGTCAGAGCGTCTCGGAGATCCGATACGAAGTCACTGCCCTCACCGGAGTTCAGGCGCCGCAGCAGTGGGACGCCCGGAGCAAGAAGGTCACCATCGACGCTCCGTAGGCCGTAGGTGCAGCACGCGGAGCCGGCAGCGTCGTCCCTGGGGCGGCGGTGCCGGCTCTTGCGCGTGTCGGGTCGGTTCAGCCGGCGGGGGTGTGGCGCTGGCGCAGGTTGTCGATGAGCTCGCGCACCACAGCAGGGGCGGGTGCCCGCTCGGGTTCGTCGTCACCGCCACGAGATGCCTGCCGCGCCGTCGCTCGCTCGGCGTTGGTGTGGGTGCCGGCCACGGCCACTCCGAGCACCAGCAGCGCCAGGCCGGCAGTGGCCGCCAGCATCAGGCCGCCGCCCAGCTGCCAGCCGAGCAACATCAGCAGGCCGCCGCACACCGCGCCCACGGCGGGCAGCGCCGGCGTCTTCTTCGTGGGGATCACCACGTTGGCACCCGGACGGCGCTGGCCGAGGCGGGTGCGCACCTTGGCCTCGAACACCGCCCGGCTGAGGGGCACGAGAGCGGCGCGCACGGCGTGCTCGTCGCCCGCGTCGAACGCGCGGCCGAGGTCGCGCAGTTGACCTGGCAACCGATCCCACGTGGACGGCGGCAGCATCGCCCCGACGAGATCGTCGAGGGTGGTGTGCGCTTCGGCGCGGGTGTCGGCGGTCAGATCGGTCATCGGGGGATCTCGGTCATGGCTGCAACAGTGTGCCCAGCCGGCGCGCCGCGATGCGAAGTCCGACGGTGCCCATGACCACCAGGTACGTCACGGGGGCGAGCAACCCCCAGTGGAGGTCGCCGAGCACGACGGCCCGGGTGAGCGACACGCCCTGGTAGAGCGGGGTGATCCGCACGACGGCGGCCAGCCACTCGGGGTAGCGCTCGAGCGGGAAGAAGGTGGCCGAGAAGAGGAAGAGCGGCACCAGCGCCAGGCTGATGAAGTCGAAGTCGACGAACGACCGCATGAACGTGGATGCCGCGAGCCCCGCCCCGGCGAAGGCGTAGGCGATGAGCATGGCGATGGGGAGCGCTAGGACGGCCCACCACGACTCGACCAGACCGAACGCCACCATGGCGACGAGGAAGGCGAGGGCGTACACGGCGCCGCGCAGCACCGCCCAGGTGACCTCGCCGATGGCCACGTCGGCCACTCCGAGCGGCGTCGAGAGCATCGCGTCGTAGGTCTTGCCGTACTTGAACTTCACGAAGAACCCGAACGTGGTGTCCATGATGGCCCCGTTCATAGCGGCCACCGCGAACAGCCCGGGTGCCACGAACACCTCGTACGGCACGGTGTGGCCACTGGCGAGTTGCACCCCGCCGACGAGCGCACCGACGCCGACGCCGATCGAGCCGAGGTAGAGCAGCGGTTCGAGGAACCCGGTGAGGAAGAGGGCCCACATCCTCCGGTAGGCGAGGAAGTTGCGCTCGATGATCGCCACGGGCCGCCGACCGAGGAGTCCGATCGGGGTGATCCGACCCGCGGTCGCAGGCACGTGGGGGGAGCGGCGCTCGGGTCGGTCGGTGGCGGTCACGTCTGGAGCTCCCGGGTGAACCGGCGGGTTCCCCACCACCATCCGACGACGAAGAAGCCGACGAGCGCGAGTGAGTGCAGGAGCACCTCGAGCGCCTCGATGTGGCCGGTGGTGGCTCCTCGGGCCAGCTCGGCCGCGTGCCACAACGGCGAGACGGCAGCGAACGGCTCGACGGCGTCGGGAAGCTGCTCCACCGGGAAGAACGTGCCCGAGAAGAGGAAGAGCGGGATGATCCCGATGCGCATGAGGACCGCGAAGGACTGGTCGGATTCCTGGCCGACGGCGAAGGTGGCCACCAACGACGAGACGGCCATCGCGCAGCCCACCGAGGCGAGGAGCGCGAGCGGGGCCCAGGGCGACGGGACTCCACCCAGGATGGCGGCCACCAGGAGGAACGCAGCGCCCGACATGGCGGCGCGGACGCCGCTCCAGACGATGAGCCCGCCGAAGACGTGGCGTGCGTCGAGGGGAGTGGCCACCATGGCGTGGTAGGTGCGCATCCACTTCTTCCCCGCCATCACCGGCCACAGCGATTCGCCGGCGGCGACCTGCATGGCGCTGGCCACCAGCAGACCCGGCGTGACGAAGCTGAGGTAGTCGAGACCGCCGAGGTCGGATGCGCCTGCGCCGGATCCGCCCGTGCCGTCGTCGACCATGCCGCCGAGGCCCACGCCCATCCCGGCCAGGAACATCACCGGCGTGATGAAGCTGAGGATCACCGGACCGCGCCACAGGCTCTTGAAGATCTGGGCTTCGCGCTCGACGACGCGCAGCACGCCGGATCGGGTGGCGGTCATTCGTCGAGCGTCCGTCCGGTGATCATCAGGTACACGTCTTCGAGGGTGGAGCGGCGCACGAGCACCGATGCGGGCGGCGTGATCAGAGCGTCGACGCGGCCCATGGTGTGGTCGGTGTCGTCGGTGTAGACGAGCACCCGTTCGGCCAGGGCCTCGACGCGAGCACCGGCCGCGTCCTGCTCCAGCGCGAGCGCGGCGTCGTCGCGAGCATCGCTGGTGGCGAAGCGCAGCTCGACGACCTCGCGGGTGGCGTGGGCGTCGATGAGCGCCCGCGGCGAGCCGGCGGCCACGATGCGGGCCCGGTCCATGATGACGAGCCGGTCGCACAGCTGCTCGGCCTCGTCGAGGTAGTGCGTGGTGAGGACCAGCGTGGCCCCCTCGCGCTTGAGCTGGTAGAGCCGCTCCCACAAGAGGTGTCGGGCCTGGGGGTCGAGGCCGGTGGTGGGCTCGTCGAGCAGGATCAGCTCGGGGCGGTTCATCAACGCCCGGGCGATCGTGAGGCGTCGTTTCATGCCGCCGGACAGCGGGTCGACCCGATCGTGCTTGCGTTCGGTGAGCTGGGCGAACTCGAGCAACTCCTCGGCCCTGCGTCGGATGACGTCGCGGGGGAGGTCGAAGTAGCGGCCGTAGATGAGGAGGTTGTCCCAGACGGTGAGCTCGGTGTCGAGGTTGTCCTCCTGGGGGACCACGCCGATGCGGCCACGGATGTCCGTGCCGTGGCCGCGCGGGTCGAGCCCGAGGACCTGCAACTCGCCATCGGTGCGTTCGGAGACGCACCCGATCATCCGCATGGTGGAGCTCTTCCCCGCTCCGTTGGCGCCCAGGAACCCGAACGCCTCACCGCGGCGCACCTCGAAGTCGATGCCGTCGACGGCCGTGAAGTCGTCGAAGCGCTTGGTGAGCGAGGAGGCGTGGATCAGCGGAGGTTCGGCGGGCTCGGTCACGGCCGCCGACGCTACCGCCGGCGTGCCGGGACGCACGCCGGATTCGCTCCCAGACCGGCCGGCACTGTCAGCTGGCGCGGGAGGCCTTGATCTCGGCGCAGGCGGGGCACACCGGATAGCGCCCGGGGTCGCGGGTGGGCGTGAACTTCTTTCCGCAGATGGCCGTGATCTGCTCGCCGGTGACGGCGGCGCGGGTGATGTCGGCCTTGCGCGCGTAGTGGGCGAAGCGGTCGTGGTCGCCGTCGTCGAAGTCGAAGTCGGGCTTGACCGGCGTGGGGGAGAGGGTGGGCTGCGCCATCGAGGCTCAGCGTAACGGCTGGGCTCGCACCGCCGGCGCTGGGTTCAGTCGTCGGGCACGAACGAGCTGAGGAGCCACGAGACGATCGAGATGACGAGTGCGGCGAGGAGGGTGAGGCCGAAGCCGTCGATGGCGAGCGTGTCGGAGAGCCAATCGGCGATGGCCAGCGACATCGCGTTCACCACCAGGAGGAAGAGCCCCAGCGTGATGACGGTGATGGGGAGGGTGAGCAGGATGAGCACCGGCTTCACGAGCGCGTTGACCAAGCCGAGTACCGCGGCGACCCACACGTAGCCCCAGAAGCCGCCGGTGACCTCCACGCCCTCGAACAACCGAGCTGCCACCGCGATGCCGGCGGTGAGGATGGCCCACCGGATCAGAGCTGATCGCACGTCACTCGCCTCCTGGTCGTCGGGTTGGACACCGCGACCGTAGTGCCGGCGTTCCATGCGGGTGGGTGGGTCCGCTCGGCAGGACCTGGGCTGTTCGGATCATCACAGGAGCGTGTCGCACAGCTGGCCTCATGCTGACACGGGCGGGGCCGATGGGTGGATGTGGGTCACCTGAGAACGGACGACCAGGAGAGTGGTGCCACCTCCGAGGACGCGGTCCAAGAGCTCGCCGGGTCCGAGCTGCGCTTCCGTGCCCTGGTGACGGCCTCGGCCGACACGGTTCTCCTCATCGGCCGCGATGGTGCCATCACCTACTTGTCGCCCCACGTGGCGAAGGAGTTCGGGATGGAGGAGAAGATGGATCGGAACCCGGTGGGGCTCCGCTTCGTCCATCGCGACGATCGGGCTGAGGTGGCGCGGGTGTACAAAGCGGCGTTCGATGGCGAGCCGGGCGACCGCTTCAGCGTGACCCACCGGGTGCTGGTGCCCGGGTACGGCTCGGTGTGGGTCGAGGCCCGCCTGGTGAACCAGCTCGGCGTCGAGGGGCTCGATGCGGTGGTCGTCAACGCCCGCGAGGTGACAGACCGGGTGCAGGCAGAGCGGCGCCTCCGCCGCCGGCTCGAGGCCGAGGACCTGCTGGCTCGGATGGCGTCGCGATTCGTCGATGTGCGAGCCGACGAGCTCGACGGGGTCCTGCACGACGCGCTGCGTGAGATCGGCGAGTTCTGTCAGGGCGACCGGGCCTGGATATTCCAGCTGGCCGACGACAGCGCGACGATCGAGCACACCCACGAGTGGTGTGCCGCGGGCGTGTCGAGCGAGATCGACACGGTGCGCGGCCTTCAGCTCGACGACCTGCCGGTGTTCTCCAGTTGGATCGGCCACCAGGGCCCGCTCCTCGTGTCGTCGGTCGAGGACATGCCCGAGGAGCAGGCAGCCGAGCGGGCCGTGTTGCAGTCGCAGAAGATCGCCGCACTCGCCGGGTTCGGCATGTTCGCTCGCGGCGAGCTCTACGGGTTGATCGGCGTCGACGTGGTGACCGGCAAGCGCCGCTTCTCCGAGTCGATCCTGTGGCTCCTCCGCTCAGCGGCGGACGTGTTCGGGGCCGCGCTCCGCCGGTGTGCCGTCGAGGTGCGTCTGGCCGAGAGCCAAGAGCGCTTCCGGGCCATGATCCACCACGCCACCGACGGCGTGCGATTGCTCGATGCCGACCTCCGGGTGGTCTACGCCAGCCCGGCAGTGTCGACGATCACCGGCTACGACCTCGATGAGCTGCTGGATCCGTCGGACCGACTGGGCCGCGTGCATCCCGACGACCGCGCGCTTGTCGCCCGGACGAGGGCGCGTTGCCTGGCCTCCCCGGGCATCCCGGTCAGCTGCTCCTACCGGTGCCTGCGGGCCGACGGCGAGTGGATCGACCTCGAGGAGGTGATGACGAACCTCATGCACGAGCCGGCGGTGCGCGGAGTCGTTGCGAACATGCGCGACATCACCGCATCGCGCCGACACGAGGCGGAGCTGCTCGAGCAGGCGCGGCGCGACCCTCTGACCGAGCTACCCAACCGGCGGCTGTTCGACGAGTTGGTCGACGCGGCGATCTCGCGGATCGCCCGCACGGGGTCCGAGCTCGCGCTCGTCTACCTCGACCTCGACCGGTTCAAGCTGGTGAACGACTCGTTCGGTCACCAGATCGGTGATGCGCTGCTCGTCGAGGCGGCCGCACGGCTCAAGCAGGCCGTGCGCGGCGGGGACGTGGTCGCCCGGCTGAGCGGCGACGAGTTCGTGGTCCTCTGCGAGCCGGTCGACGGGGAGGGCGAGGCGCTGGCGATCGCCGATCGGGTGCTGGCCGCCTTCCGCCAACCGTTCTCGATCGGCCACCACACGATCTACACGACCGCCAGCGTCGGCATCGTCCTCAGCCAGGGCGGGGATACCGAGCGGTCGAGCCTGCTGCGCGACGCTGACGCCGCCATGTACTCGGCGAAGGCGGCGGGCCGGAACCGTTCTGCGGTGTTCTCGGGCACGCTCGTCGCCATGGCCCGCGAGCGGCTCGAGGTCGAGGTCGGACTGCGAGTGGCGGTCCCCGAACGACAACTGCGCCTGTACTACCAGCCGATCGTCTCGCTCTCGAGCGGGACGGTGGTGGGCGCCGAGGCGCTCCTCCGCTGGGAGCACCCCGACCGCGGTGTGTTGAGCCCCGACGCGTTCCTCGACGTGGCCGAGGAGACCGGCATGATCGTGCCGATCGGCGAGTGGGTGATGGCCGAAGCGTGCCGGGAGTGGGCTCGCTGGACCGCAGCCGGGGTGACCGAAGGGCTCGACCTCCACGTCAACCTATCGGTGCGCCAGCTGGTCGAACGGGGGATCGCCGACGCGGTGCGTCGCGCTATCGGCGAGACCGAGATCGACCCCGACCGGCTCTGCGTCGAGATCACCGAGAGCGCCCTGCTGGCGGGGGACGACGCGACCCGCGAGCTCGCTGCCGTCCGGGCCTGTGGCGTTCGTCTGGCGCTCGACGACTTCGGCACCGGCCACTCCTCGCTCTCGTACCTGCGCCACCTCGACCTCGACATCTTGAAGATCGACCGGTCGTTCGTCGACGGGGTCGGCACCGACGAACACGACACCGCGATCGTGACCGCCATCATCCGTCTCGCCGAGTCGCTCGGCCTCAGCACGGTGGGGGAAGGTGTCGAGACCCAGGAGCAGGCGGACGCCCTCGCAGCGCTGGGGTGCGATCAGGTGCAGGGCTTCTGGTGCTCGCCCGCGCTGCCCGCCGGGGGCTTCGTGGACCTCATCGCCGAGCTGGGCCGTCGGGGCAGCGACGCCGGTACCCTCTGAGCCTTGCCGGCCCCCACCACCACTCCCGCACCCGACGAGCAGCCCCGAGACGACGACCCTCGCCGACGGATCGCCGTGTACGCCGCCCCGCGAGGGGCCACGCAGCTCGGCGAGCACGCCGCCCGCTGGTTGGGTCGACACATCGACCCCCTGCCGGCTCCCGCCCCCGCCGAGATCGAACGCGTCGAGTCCGGGCGTCTGTGGGAGCTCACGCGCGAGCCTCGTCTCTACGGCTTCCACGGCACCTTGAAGCCGCCGTTCCACCTGGCCCCCTCGAGCGATGTCGACGCGGTCCACGCGACGGTCGCCGGGTTGGCGGCCGTTCGTGCGCCAGTGGCCGTCGGGCGCCTTCGGGTCGACGTGGTCGACCGCTTCGTGGCCCTTGTCCCCGACGACCCGCCCGATGCGCTGGCCGACCTCGCGGCAGCTTGTGTCACCGAGCTCGATCCCCACCGCAGGCCCGCCGACGAGCTGGAGCTGACCCGCCGGCGTCGCGCCGGCCTCTCCGAGCGTCAGGGCGAGCTGCTCCTGGCGTGGGGCTACCCCTACGTGCTCGACGAGTTCCGTTTCCACCTCACGCTCACCCGCCGGCTCGAGGCCGGCGAGGCGGACGACGTGTTGGCCGCCGCCCGCACTTGGTTCGAGCCGGTCGAGTCGGAGCCGTACGTCATCGACGAGCTCTGCGTGGTGGAGCAACCGGCGCCCGGCGAGCCCTTCGTGGTGACCGCCCGCCACCCGCTCGGCTGACCGAGGTCGGGCACCGCAGTAGCATCTCGATCGATGGCCGAGATGACCTTCTACTTCGGCACGATGGGGTCGGGGAAGAGCACGCAGGCGCTCCAGATCCACCACAACCTGTCGACCAGCGGGCAGAACGGTCTGCTCCTCACCCAGCTCGATCGCGCCGTCTCGGCGGTGTCGAGCCGTCTGGGTGTGTCGGAGCCGGCCATCGAGGTGGGGGCGACGCTCGACCTCTACCGCCTGGCCGACGACGTCATCGCCGAGCACGGCACGCTCGAGTACATGGTGTGCGACGAGGCGCAGTTCTATCGACCCGCCCAGGTGGACCAGCTGGCCGACGTCGTCGACCTCCTCGACGCCGACGTCTACGCGTTCGGCCTCCTCACCGACTTCCGTGGGGTGTTGTTCGAGGGCTCGGCCCGGTTCCTCGAGGTCGCCGACCATCGCCAGGAGCTCCAGGTCGAGGCCCGATGCTGGTGCACGCGGCGAGCGACGCACAACGCCCGCCTGGTCGACGGCAAGCAGGTCTACGAGGGCGAGGTGGTCGTCGTCGGCGACACCGGCGGACGTGATGCCGCGGGGCTGGAACCCTCCGACGACCTCGAGGTCACCTACGAGCTCTTGTGTCGACGCCACTGGAACGAGGCCCGACGCGCCTGACCGCTCGACAGGTGCCCGCGATGGGGGATGAGCGGGGCAGGTCTGGCATCCTGGTACGGGGTCGTCCCTCCGGTGTCACTCAGGAGCCACATGTCATTCAAGCCTGGCGATCGCGTCGTCTACCCGCACCACGGGGCCGCCGTGATCGAACGCAAGGAGAACCGCGTCGCGTTCGGCGAGGAGACCGAGTACCTCGTCCTGCGGATGGCGCACGGCGATCTCATGCTGTCGGTACCCACCGACAAGGCCGAGGAGGTGGGCATGCGCCCGCCGATCAGCGTCGAGGACGTCGAGGACCTCTTCGAGCTGCTCCGGAAGAAGGACGTGCGCGAGCCGTCGAACTGGAGCCGCCGGTTCAAGAACCACCAGGAGAAGTTGAAGTCGGGCGACGTCTACCAGGTGGCCGAGGTCGTGCGGAACCTGGCGCTCCGCGAGGCGGCGAAGGGGCTGTCGGCAGGCGAGAAGTCGATGCTCGTGCGGGCCCGCGGCGTGCTCGTGTCCGAGCTCAGCTTCGCCCTCGACGTCTCCGAGGACGACGCGCTCGACCGCGTCAACGAGGTCCTGAGCTAGCTCCTCCCACCACGTCGGCGATCTCGACCGGCCCACCGAAGTCGGCCAGACTGGGGTCGATGCCGCGCCCGCCTCGTCCACCGCCCACCCATCCCACCTGGCGGGCGATCGCCCTCATGGCCGGGGTGCTTGCCCTCATCGTCGTGCTGTCCGTGCTGAGCGTGTACTCGTGACCACCGAGGGTCGGTCCCCATCGATCGATGCTGCGTGCCTGCTCGACGCGGTGCCGGATCCTGTCGTGCTCATCGTCGCTGATGGCACCTTGCTGTGGGGCAACGCAGCAGCGGTGGCGACATTCGGTTGGACCGTGGGTGACTGGGCTGGTCGCAGCGCGTCGGAGCTCGTCCATCCCGACGACTGGGCCACCGCCGTGGCGTCGCTCGAGAGCGTGAGCGAGAAGACGGCCGGCACCCTCGTCGAGATCCGCGTGCGCGACCACACGGGCGTGTACCGCCGCGCCGAGGTGCGGGGCGGGTCGGCCCCGGGCGTCGACGGGGTGGTCCTCGTGGTGCGCGACCTGACAGATCGGCGACGCTGGGAGCTTGCCGGTGGCGACCACGCCGCGCTGAGCGCGGTGCTCGATGCTCTACCCACCATGGCCTTCGTCCTCACGCCCGACGGCCGGATCCGCAGCGCGAACCGCGCCTTCACCCGCCTGCTCGGCCACCCCCTGGAGGAGTCGCTCGATCGTCCCCTCACCGACTTCGTCACCATCGCGTCGACGCTGGTGCTGTCGGATCAGCTGGTGGTGGTGGCCGACGGTCCCGGACGTGTCTCGTTCGAGGTCGAGATGCTCGCCGCCGACGGCTCCACCCGGCTCATGAGCCTCACCATCGTCGACATGGCCGACGATGGCGCGGTCGACGGGCTGGTGGCAACCGCCACCGACATCGGCGATCTCGTGTCGGCCCGAGAGCAGCTACGCCACGCGGCGACCCACGACGAGCTGACCGGGCTCCCCAACCGTTGGCTGCTGTCGAACCGGATCGACGCAGCCCTCGAATCTCCGCACCTTGTCGGCCGGGTCGGTCTCATCTTCCTCGACATCGACCGGTTCAAGGAGATCAACGACCGGCACGGCCACGCCGTGGGCGACGCCGTCCTCGTCGAGGTGGCGGCACGACTGGTCGATGCGGTGCGCGACTCCGACACCGTGGCGCGGTTCGGGGGCGACGAGTTCCTCGTGCTCACCGCCGCGGCCGACGATGCCGGCATCGAACGCATCGTCGACCGGCTGCACTGGTCGATGCGCCCACCGGTGCAGGTCTCGGATCTACAGGGTGACGGTGAGCCGACGTTTCGGCTGCACCTCAGCATCGGGTGGGTGGTCGCCGCCGCGAGCGACACCGCCGACGGTCTCGTGGCACGGGCCGACGCCGCCATGTACCGGTCGAAGCTTCGTCGACGCGCCGACCACCGCTGACCCGTTCAGTTGCTACGGTCCCCAGCCGTGATCACCTACACGGTCTTCGAGCCCGACGACGCGACCGACCTCGCCTACCGCTGGTACGGCGAGGCCACGGTCTACGTCCACGTCGAGGGGGCGGAGACCGACGCCTTCGAGGTCGAGGGCGCGACCTCGGCCACCCCGCCGACGTTCGAGGAGGTGGGCGCGGCGGTCGAGGCCTACCACGCTGCGCACAAGGCCGAGCACCCGCCGGCTCCACCGCTCGACGACGACGTCTTCTGACCCGAGCCCCAGACCAGCGGCGCGAGTGGTCGACTCAGCGGGTGCCCACGATGCCGCCATCGACCGGGATCACGGTTCCCGTGAGGTAGGAGCCGGCCCGGCTGCTGAGGAAGATGGCGGTCCCGGCGACGTCGTCGGGGCGACCGATGCGTCCGAGGGGGTTCTGCTTGGCGATCATGTCGCCCGCGGCTTCGAGCGTGGCCGCCATCATCTTCGACTCGAAGGGGCCGGGGGCGATGGCGTTCACCGTGATGTGCTTGCGCGAGAGCTGCTTGGCGAGCACGTGGGTGAGCTGGTGCACCGCCGCCTTCGATGCCGAGTAGGAGTAGGTTTCGAGGCCGGGGACGTGGATGCCATCGACCGAGCCGATGTTGATGACCCGCGCCGGGTCATCGTGGGTGCCGGCCGCCTCGAGCGCCGGCACCAGGAACTTCGTGAGGTGGAAGACGCCCTTGACGTTGAGGTCGAGCACCCGGTCCCAGGCGGCATCGTCGAACTCGGCCATCGGGGCGCCCCAGGTGGCGCCGGCGTTGTTCACCAGGATGTCGAGCTGAGGTTCACGGCCGGAGAGCTCCTCGGCCAGGCGACGGCACGCTGCCTCGGTGGAGAGATCGGCGGGCAGCGAGATGCACTCGCCGATCTCGGAGAGCTCGGCCGCGACCTGGTCGCACACGTCGGCCTTGCGCGACGAGATGTAGACCTTCGCCCCGGCCTCGACGAAACCCTGGGCGATCATCTGGCCGATGCCCCGGCTGCCGCCGGTCACCAGCGCGGTCTTGCCGGCGATCGAGAACAGGTCGCTGCTGCTGCTCATGTGGTGGGTCCCCCATGGTGTGGCGTCGGTTGAGCCAGAGAACCTAATGGCTGGCGGCCGTGCCACTGGACCGAGCGGTCAAGGCCAGGCGGTGACCGACGAGGGCAGGTACGATCAGGACGACCCTCGGCGAGCACGACATGGCGATATGACCTCACCCCACCTCTCCACCAGCGGCCGCCGCCCCGCTCCGGCGCGCGGTGCTCGCTCGGCTCTGGTTGCCGTGCTGTGCGGCCTCGTCGCGGTGGTCGGTGCACCAGGAGGTGCGCTCGCCCAGGAGGCGGAGTCCACCGACGAGGCGGGTGCGGCGCGGGTCGCGCTCACCAACGAGCGCGACACCGCGGTCGGCGAGCTCACCAGCGTCGAGAGCGAACTCGCGGCCGCGGCTCAGCGCCTGGTGGCCACCGAAGCCGAACTCGCCACGCGGCGGGAGGAACGGACGACAGCGACCACCGACCTCGAGGTGGCCCGAGCCGAGCGCGAGGAGCCGCTGGCGATCCGCCGTGCGGTCGCCATCGAGGTGTACATGGCCGGTGACCCGAACGCCGCGAGCCTGATCCGCGAGATCCTCGAGGCCAACTCCAGCATGGATGGCGCACGAGATCGGGCGGTGTTCAGCGCCGTCGTGGAGTGGGCCGAGGAGGCGATCGACCGGTTCGATGCCGAGATCGCGACGGCCACCGAACAGCTGGCCGACCTCGACGAACGCATCCCCGCGCTCGAATCCGACATGGAAGAGCTCGCCGAGGGTCGAGCAGCCCAGATGGTGCGGCGCGACGAGCTCACCACCCAGATCGACGATCTGAACCGTCGACTGCGCTGGCTCAACCGCTCGCCGCTCACGGGCCTGCCGTCGGACGAGATCCACACCCGGCCCATCCTCATCGTCAAGATCGACAACGTCCGACCGGCCCGACCGCAGGCCGGGCTGAACCAGGCCGACATCGTCATCGAGGAGAGGGTCGAGGCGGGGTTGTCGAGGTTCGCGGCGCTGTTCCAGTCGACCGCAGCCGATCCGGTCGGCCCGGTACGTTCGGCCCGCACGTCCGATGTGCTCTTGTTCGCCAACCTCGGTTCACCCCTGTTCGCCTTCTCCGGAGCCAACGCCGGTGTCGGCGGCGCCGTCGCGTCCTCGACCCTCGTCGACGTGGGTGCCGGCGCCCAGCGGGCGCACTACGACCGGGTCTCTGGGCGGCGGGCACCCCACAACCTGTTCACCAACACGTCGAGCCTGTGGGCGAGCACGCCGGGCAGCCCACCGCTGCCGATCTTCGAGTTCCGCGACGACGGCGCGGGGTTGCCGGCCGGTGCACGCCCGGCCATCGGAGTCGACCTCACGTACGGATCCGCAGACGCGTTGTTCGCCTGGGACGGTTCGGGCTGGGTTCGCTCGAGCGATGGACGGGCACACCCCGATGCCGCGGGAGTCTCGATCGCTCCGGCCAACGTGGTGGTGCGCTTCACCGACTACGTTCCGAGCCCGGCCGACTCGCGCTCGCCCGAGGCGGTCGTCACCGGCTCCGGCGAGCTGTGGGTCCTCACCGCCGGACACGTCGTGGTCGGGCGCTGGGAGCAGGAGTCGTTGACGAGTCCCACCCGCTGGCTCGACGCAGACGGCGCGCCCATTCCGCTCACGCCCGGGCGCACCTGGATCGTGATGCCCTCGCCGGGCGACGCCTCGCTGCGCTGAGACCGCGCCGCCCAGGGTGTGGCCTCGGTGGCGATCGTGGCCGTGCGGTGTGCCACGGTGGGTGGCGTGGCCGGACTGATGACGATCGTTCGCCGTGCGGTGGCGCAGGTGCGCGATCGCGCTGGTTCCATCGCCGGGCGACCCGAGGTTGCGGGCCGGCTCGATGTGGCGCGGCGCTTCTGGGTCGACGCGATGGAGGACCGGGTCACCGGGCTCGCCGCCGAGATCGCCTTCTACGCCACGCTCAGCGTGTTCCCGGCGATCCTCGCCATCGCCGCCATGCTCGGCTTCGTGGGGTCCCTGGTCGGCGAGGATGCCGCCGCCACCGCCCAGAACGCCATCACCGATGCCATGGGCCAGGCACTCGGGCCCGGAGCGATCAACGTCCAGTCGGCCATCGAGAGTCTGTTCGAGCGTCCGAGCCCGGGGCTCCTCGGGTTCGGTCTCGCCGCCACCATCTATACGACGTCTCGGGGCTTCAACTCCATGATCCGGGCACTCGACATCGTCTACGACATCGTCGAGACCCGCGCGGGGTGGCGCACCCGCCTGCTCGGGCTGGGCCTTGCCGCCGGATCGGTGGTGGTTGCGGCGCTGGTGCTCACCATGCTCGTGGTCGGGCCGCTGCTCGGTTCGGGGCAGGCCGTCGCCGACTGGCTCGGTGTCGGTGAGGCGTTCGCCACCTGGTGGACCTGGATGCGGCCGCCGGTGCTGATCCTCGCCCTGATGACGTGGGCGTCGGTGATGTTCCACGTGGCGCCGAACCACCAGACGCCATGGCGGGCCGATCTCCCGGGAGCGGTCACCACCACGGTGCTGTGGTTGCTCGGTGCTGGCGGCTTCCGCGCCTACCTCTCGATCGCCAGCGAAGGAAGCAACGCGGTGTTCGGGGTCCTCGGCGGCGGACTCATCCTCATGCTGTGGTTGTACGTGATGGGCCTCGGCCTCCTCATCGGAGGAGAGGTCAACTCCCACATCGAACGTGGTCGCCGGGCTCCAGCCCGGTCCGATCCCGCGACGTAGCCTGGGCCGGTGACCAACTACGACGCACCGCTGAACGACATCGGATTCACCCTCGACACGTTCTGCGACGTCGAGGCGCTGGCCGCGCTGGAGACCTTCGGCCACGCCGACCGCGCCACCATCGACGCGCTCCTCGCCGAAGCCGGCCGCTTCATGTCCGAGGTGGTCGCGCCCACGAACCAGACCGGCGACCGGGTCGGAGCGCAGCTCACCGACCAAGGGGTGGTCACTCCACCGGGCTTCGTGGAGGCCTACCAGCAGTACGTCGCCGCGGGATGGGGTGGCGTCTCGTTCGATCCCGACTACGGAGGGGGTGGCTTCCCCTGGCTCGTCGGCGTCATCCTGCAGGAGCTTCTGACCAGCGCCAACATGGCCTTCTCGATGTGCCCGCTCCTCACCCAGGGCGGCGTCGACATGCTGAGCCACCACGGCACGACGGCCCAGAAGCAGCGCTTCCTGCCGAAGATGATCACCGGCGAGTGGGCCGGCACCATGAACCTGACCGAGCCCGATGCCGGCTCCGACGTCGGCGCGCTGCGCACCCGCGCCGAACCGGCCGACGACGGCACCTGGCGCATCCACGGGACGAAGATCTTCATCAGCTTCGGTGACCACGACCTCGCCGAGAACATCATCCACCTCGTCCTCGCCCGAACCCCGGGGGCGCCTCCCGGCACCAGGGGCATCTCGTGCTTCATCGTCCCCAAGTTCCTGGTGGGCGACGACGGACGACCGGGGGCCGCCAACGACGTGAGCTGCGTGTCGATCGAGCACAAGATGGGGATCAACGGCAGCCCGACCTGCGTGCTCTCCTTCGGCGAGGGCGAAGGAGCCGTCGGCTACCTCATCGGCGACGAGAACGCGGGCATGTCGTACATGTTCACGATGATGAACAACGCCCGTCTCTCGGTCGGGCTCGAGGGTCTCGCGCTCGCCGAGCGGGCGTGGCAGCCCACTCTTTCGTTCGCCCAGGAACGGCGGCAGGGACGGGCCGTCGGCGCCCCGCGCGGCACGAGCTCGCCCATCGTCGAGCATCCCGACGTGCGCCGGATGCTCCTCACGATGAAGGCCGACATCGACGCCATGCGGGCCCTCGTCTACGTCAACGCCGAGGCGATCGACCTGTCGCTCCACCATCCCGACGAGGTGGTGCGCACCGAGAACCTCGAGCTCGTCGACCTCCTGATCCCGCTGTCGAAGGCCTGGTGCACCGATCTCGGTTCGGTGGTCACGTCGCTCGCCGTCCAGGTGCACGGGGGGATGGGCTACATCGAGGAGACGGGCATCGCCCAGCACTACCGCGACGCCCGGATCACCGCCATCTACGAGGGCACCAACGGCATCCAGGCGATCGACCTCGTCGGACGAAAGCTGCCCATGCGCGGCGGGGGAGTGGTCGCCGACCACATCGCCCGGATGCGGTCGACCGCGGCTGCGCTCGATGCCGGTGCCGGCGACGCCGCGGCCGACCTCACCGGCGCACGCGAGTCGCTCGACGCCGCCATCGATGCGGTGGAGGCCGTCACCGCCGAGCTCATGGCCATGGGGCTGGCCGACCCGAATGACGCATTGGCCGGCGCCACGCCCTACCTTCGCATGCTGGCAGTCACCACCGGCGGCTGGTTGATGGCCCGCCAGGCCCTCGCCGCACGCGACCGGCTGGCATCCGCGTCCGACGATCCCACCCGACAGTTCTTCGAAGGGAAGCTCTCAGTGGCTCGGTTCTTCCTCGAACAGCTCGTCCCCGAGGTGCATGGCCTGACCGCGTCGGTCACCGCCGGCGCCGGGACGCTCTTCCGGTTCGACCCCGCGGTGCTCGCCCCGTGAGTGCCGCCTCGTCGCTGGCCCTCGTCGTCGCCTCCATCCCCAGTCCATCGTCGGGTTCGGTGTCGGTGGGGCCGCTCGAGCTGCGCGCCTATGGCCTGATGATCGCCATCGGCGTCATCGCCGCGGTGTGGTTGGCCCAGCGTCGGTGGGCCGAGGCCGGCGGCGATCCCGAGGACGTCGCGTCGATCGCCATGTGGGCGGTTCCGGCCGGGCTGGTCGGGGCGCGCCTCTACCACGTGATCACCGACTGGAAGGCCTACCAAGGCCGGTGGTTCGAGGTCGTCGAGATCTGGGAGGGCGGCCTCGGCATCCCCGGCGGCATCGCGGTCGGGACGCTCGTGGGGCTCTACGTGGCTCATCGACGGGGGATCCGCCTGCCCGTCATCCTCGATGCCGCCGCACCTGCGCTTCCGCTCGCCCAGGCGATCGGACGTTGGGGCAACTGGTTCAACCAGGAGCTCTTCGGCGGCCCCACCGACCTTCCGTGGGGCCTCGAGATCGACCCTGGCCGTCGCCCGGGAAGCTTCGTCGACTACGAGACGTTCCACCCCACGTTCCTCTACGAGTCGTTGTGGAACCTGGCGCTGTGCGGCGCGCTGATCTGGGTCGGGCGCACCGGCAGGCTCCGGCCCGGACGTCTGTTCCCCCTCTACGTGCTCGGCTACTTCGTGGCGCGCCTGGGCATCGAGCTCATGCGCTCCGATCCGGCCAGCCTCATCGGCGGGGTGCGAGTGAACGTGTGGACCAGCCTCGTCGGCATCGTCGTCGGCGGCTGGTTCGTGGCTCGCGGTGGCCGCCGTCCGACCGACCTCGTCGACCTGCGGCCCTACGACGACAGCGCCGACGACGATGGCGCGCTCGTCGCCGCAGCCGAGCGGGTCGCTTCGGTGATGCCCGCGTCGTTGGCTGGGCCGATCGCACCATCGTCGGACGAGCTGTTCGCACCCGCGCCGCCCGAGATCGGAGCAGGGAGCGATCTCTCGACCGCCAAGGCGCTGGCATCGGAGCCCGAGCCAGATCGGCACGTGGCGGGCGACGCGGAGCCAGAGGATGAGCCGGAGCCGGAGCCAGTCATCGAGCCCGAGCCCGTCGCCGACGAGGGTCCAGACCTCGCAGCAGCGAAGAAGACCGCGGCGAAGGAGGCCCCGCCCGTGCCGCGGCTCCCGCTCGACGAAGTGGGCTCGGACCCCGCCGAGCCGAGTACCGACTGATCTCAGCTGCCGGTCGGGGCCTGGTCCAGGGCGTTGAGGTAGCTCGTGCCCTCGATGGTGGAGGCGAGCCGGTGGTACGGATGGTGCTGAGACAGCAGCCCCACCTTGTCGGGTGGCGGGTTCAGCAAGAGGTCGCGCACGTCGTAGGCGATGGCGTAGATCCGAACCCGGTCGAACTGGTTCGGGAAGTCGAAGAGCTGGGGATGGTCCTCGGCGAGCCACCACGGGACCTCGCGGTAGTCCTCGGCCCGGGTGAGGTGCTCGTAGTCGGCGGCCACGTGCAGGTGGGGCAGGGCGCAGAAGCGGAGGAACACGTCGAGGTCGAGGTCGGGCGGTCCAGGACGTGCCCACTCGAAGTCGAGGATCGCCGTGATGCGTTGCCCGTCCCACATGATGTTCTCGAACGTGAGATCGCCGTGGACCAACGTCGAGGTCTGGAACGGGATGAGGCAGCCGGCGGTCTCGGTGACGAGTTGCTCGGCGCGATCGAGCAGGTTGCGGTCGACGTGGGGGAGCGCCTTGGCCCGGTCGATGGCGACCAGCAGGGGCATGACCGGGGAGTAGGTGATGCTCGAGAGCAACTGGGGTGCGGTGCTGTCGATGTCGGGCAGGTCTCGGGGGGCAGGCGTGCTGTGGAGGGCCCGTAGACGGCCAGCCAGCTGGTGGATGGCCTCACGGCGCTCGGGGCGGGTCATGCTCGGCCAGCAGCGCGACAGGACCTGGCCGGGGACGCGGCGGACGATGAGCCAGTCGGCGCCGGGCTTGCCGCCGTAGGCGACGATCTCGGGGTAACCCACCTCGGGTGGGAGGTGCGGGGCGAGGGCCGCCTCGCGGCGCAGCCGTGGGTCGAGGCGGCGGTTCACCCGGATCACGTAGTCGTCGGCGATCCAGACCTCGTTGGTGACGCTGTCGGCGCGTCGCAGCGGCATGTCCATGTCGAGGAAGGCAGATTGGAGCGCGCGTCGCGCTCGGGCGATCGCGAAGCTGCTCACGGTGACTTCCTCGATTCGTCCACGACTCCTTCCACGTCGGCAGCCATGCCCCGATGTTGACGATCGGGCGCGACATCGGCGAGATCATCGGTGACAGCTGCTGCAGCACGGAGGACCTCGTCGCCGAGCGCTCGCCATCGGGCCGGCGCCCAGTCGCCGAAGTCGCGGTCGCCCAGCACCACCAACGCCGCGCCGTGGTCGGGGTCGATCCACACCAGCGAGCCCGACCGGCCGAAGTGCCCGAACGTGCGAGGCGACGCGCCGTCGGGGGTCCAATGAGGTGACTTCGCGCCGCGGATCTCGACCCCGAGGCCCCACGTGTTGTCCGCGTGCTGGCCGAAGCCAGGCAGGACACCGGGGAGGCCCGGGTAGGCCACCGAGGCGAGCAGATCGCGGCTCGATGCGGCCACGACGGTGGGCTGCGGGCTCCGCAGGTCCTCCACCAGTCGGATCAGATCGTCGACAGTGCCCACCGCGCCGTGCGCTGGCGATCCCTCGAGCGTGGTGTCCTCCATGCCGAGCGGCTCGAAGACGGCAGCGTGGAGGTAGGCGGACACGTCCATCCCAGCCCTGTCGGTGAGGATCGCGCCGAGCACCTCGAAACCCCGGTTGGAGTAGATGCGTCGGGTCCCCGGGGGGCCGATGACCTGATCGGAGTCGGCGGCGAGGCCCGACGCGTGCGCCAGCAGGTGCCCGACGGTGGCCCCCGGCGGTCCCGCCGGTTCGTCGAGCCGGAGTGTCTCCTCCTCGACCGCGACCATCACCGCGACGGCGACCAGCACCTTGGTGACCGACGCGAGGGCGAAGCGGTCGGTGGTCGCACCGACGCGCAGCACCGAGCCATCGGGGAGGACGGCGGCGGCTCCGACGCGCTCGACCGGCCATTCGGAGACGTTCGCGAGGTGGTCCATCCCCGGCGACGGTAGCGGCACCTCGCGGAGGGTTCGACGTGCGCATCCGGCAGAATGGCGTCGGCATCCGATCGACACCCTGGGGGACACGTGCCGCTGTACGACCACAAGATCTCGACGCTCGACGGCAGTGACGACTCGGCCCTCGCCGAGCAGAAGGGCAAGCTCGCCCTCGTGGTGAACGTCGCGTCCAAGTGCGGCCTCACGCCGCAGTACGAGCAGCTCGAGGCCATCCACGAGCGCTACGCCGACCGCGGCTTCGCCGTCCTCGGCTTCCCGTGCAACCAGTTCGGCGGCCAGGAGCCCGGCACCTCAGAGGAGATCGCCACCTTCTGCAGCACCACCTATGGCGTCACCTTCCCGATGTTCGAGAAGGTCGACGTGAACGGCGACGATCGCCATCCGATCTACGACGAGCTCGTCTCGACCCCCGACGCCGAGGGCACAGCCGGCGACGTGCAGTGGAACTTCGAGAAGTTCCTGGTGGCGCCCGACGGCACCGTGGTGCAGCGCTTCCGCCCCATGACCACTCCCGACGACCCTGCGGTCATCGAGGCGATCGAGGCCAACCTCCCGTCGTGAGCCGAGGCCCGATCGAGCCCTGACACAGCAGATCCCCGGTTCGACGAACCGAACCGGTACCCTTGACCAGCGAGGGAGCGCCCTGACTTCGGCGCCCTCGCGGGTCATCTGCAATCGCGCGCAGGTCGGAACTGCGTTCGCACGGTAGAGGACCCAACCCGTAGCGAACCGTTCCCACCCAGTGGGCCATCTCGGCCCCGACCTCCGCGGAGTTTTCACGTGTCACCCACCTTCGAGTCCCTCGGCGTCTCCGCCGACCTGTGCGTCGTGCTCGCCGAGCGCGGCATCACCACAGCGTTCCCCATCCAGGCGATGTCCATCGCCGACGGCCTTGCCGGCCGCGACATCTGCGGCAAGGCGAAGACGGGGTCGGGGAAGACCCTCGCCTTCGGCATCCCGGTCATCGAGCGCCTGGCCAAGGCCAAGCCCGGCCGTCCCACCGCCATTGCCCTCGTACCCACCCGCGAGCTCGCCACCCAGGTGCGCGACGAGCTCCAAGGGCTCGCCGACACGCGGGGCATCGTGGTCGAGGCGATCTACGGCGGCGCCGACATCGAGAAGCAGATCCACAAGCTGAAGAAGGGCGTCGACTTCATCGTCGCCACGCCGGGCCGAATGATCGACCTCATCGAGCGCAAGGAGGTCACCGTCGCCGACGTGACCCACATCGTCATCGACGAGGCCGACCGCATGGCCGACATGGGGTTCATGCCCCAGGTGGAGTGGGTGCTGCGCAACGCGAAGTCAGCCGACCAGACGCTGCTCTTCTCGGCCACGCTCGACGGTGCTGTCGACGGCCTCGTGCAGCGCTACCAGACCGATCCGGTGATCCACTCGGTGGCTGCCGACAACGTCACCGTCGATCTGATGACGCACCGGTTCATCCAGGTCCACCAGATGGACAAGGCGAAGGTGGCCGCGGCCATCGCTCGCTCGTCGAGCCGCATCTTGATCTTCAGCCGCACCAAGCGTGGCGCCGACCGCCTCGCCGAGCAGCTCGAGAACGAGGGTGTCCGGGCCGCGGCCATCCATGGTGATCTGCGTCAGTCGGCACGCGAGAAGGCTCTCGCCGACTTCTCCGAGGGCAAGCTCCCGGCGCTCGTGGCCACCGATGTCGCGGCGCGTGGCATCCACGTCGACGATGTCGACGTGGTGGTGCACTTCGACCCGCCCGAGGACCACAAGACCTACCTGCACCGCTCTGGTCGCACTGCCCGTGCGGGTGAGGCCGGTCTCGTGGTCACCCTGGTCCTGTGGGACCAGGAGCTCGAGGTTCGCCGACTGCAGAAGCGGATCGGGATCGAGATGCCAATGGTCGAGATGTTCTCGAACGACCCTCGGCTCACCGACCTCGCGACGTGGGATCCGGCGTCGGTCAGCGTCTGATCCACCACGCGTCGCGTCGTCGACCCCGCTCGGCGAGCGAATGGGCCGAACGGCCCATATCCCGGACCCCGGTCCCGTCGATTGCTTGGCCAGTGGACCCCTGCCACGAGGGAGTCCAAGCCGAGGAGTGATCGATGGGCAAGGCAGCGGGCGAAAGGGCACGGCGACGTCGACCCGACGACCGCGGTGCCGCTCTCGTCGAGTTCGCACTCGTCCTCCCGATCCTGGCGCTCATCATCTTCGGAACGATCGAGTTCGGCTGGGCGTTCTCCCAGAACCTCGATGTCCGACACGGCGCGAGGGAGGCGGCCCGCCTCGCGGTGGTCGACTTCGACGACGGCGACACCGCCACCACCGCCGAAGAGGGGATCGCCAACACCGCGTGTTCACGCATGGACTCCTCGCAGGCGACCACGATCACCGTCTCGGCGCCGTCCGGGCTGTCGGTTGGCGACTACCTCGAGGTGACGGTCACCCGTCAGCACGCCGCCCTCACCGGGTTCGTGGACTTCGCACTCCCGAGCTCGCTCGCCAGCAAGGTGCAGATGCGCCTGGAACAGGACGCGAGCTGGACCGCGTCGACCTGGAGTCGCACGTGCCCGTGAACGCCTCCGCATGGTTCGCCCGTCGCCGACGCACTCGGGATGACGATCGAGGCGTCGTCCTCGTCATCGCTGCGATCACCTTGACCGCGCTGATGGTCATGTCGGCCCTCGCCGTCGACCTCGGCGGTCTGTACAACGAGAGACGTCAGGACCAGTCGGCCGCAGATGCCGCCGCCCTCGCGGCCGCGCAGGACCTTCCGGACCGGGCCGCCACCATCGCGACGGTGAAGAGCGTTGCTTCGGCCACACTCGGCGGCGAGACGATCACCGACGCCCAATGGGACAGCTGCGGTGCCACATCGCCGCCGACGAACTACAACGCCGTTCCGGGCGCGAACTGCATCGCGATCAACGACAAGCGGGTCTTCGTCAGACTGCCACTCAGGGGCTACACGACCGCGTTCGCCGGGATCGTCGGCATCGACAGCTTCGAGCACTCCGCCTTCGCGGTCGGCGGGCTCGAGACGGAAGGCTTCGGTGGTGTCCTCCCCTTCGCCTTGTCCAGTGGCGCTGGCACGTTCACCTGCGTCGAACGGAGTGGTGGCAACGGCGCCGAGAAGCTGTCCGAATGTCGCCAAACCTCTGCCACGCCGGGCAACTTCGGAGCCCTGAACATCGGGCACTTCGGAAGCGACTCTCTCGGGACGAGCCGCAGCTGCGACCCCCCTAAAACCAAGGAGCGATTCGCGAACAACATCGCGGTGGGGGCGGACCACGACCTCGAGGCGATCGGGTCGAACCCGCGCGTCATCGATGAGTACGCATGCGTCGCCGGCTTCCTCGTGCCGAACGCGGCGAACGGTTTCACCGGCACGACCGACGTCGAGGTCGGCAGCGGCCTCTACAGTGGCGACACCTTCAGCGACGGTCTCGGTCCCCGACTGACGCGCCTGGGCTCAGTCCCGGGCACGCCATCGTGGATGAGCGATACCACGGTGATCTACTCGAAGACCTTGGATGATATCCCGCTCTGGGACTTCCTCCCGACCACCGTCCCGCCCACGTGGGAAGTGCCGCGCTCGTGCCATCCGGATCAGTTCGATGAAAGCGCGAGCGTGCCCGACCGGTTGGATCAGCACCTCGCCCAGTACAACCACGCCGACCGACAGCTCCGTCTCCTGGAGCGCTGCCTGATGCACTACCAGGACATGGATTGGGACGACGGTGGCCAGTACACACCGGTCGATCCTCCATGCGTCCGCCTGGACAACTCCGACGGGACGCAGGACTGCTCGACCTCGCCCGGCTCCGGGTTCAGCGACCCCCTGTTCACCAGGGACACCGACCCGGATGAGGTCCCCAACCTCTACGACATCCAGTACACCCCCCGTTTCGGATATGTCCCTCAGACGTCGGCCGCTCAAGGCAAGGCGGTGCCTGCCGAGATCGAGAGGTTCCGGGCGGTGTTCATCCAGCGCATCTCGGCGGGCTGCAGCCAGCAGGGAAACTGTCACCTGAAGTTCGACCCGGGGGTCGACTTCCTCGGTGATCCCTCGCCGCACAGCAGCATCGGCGGTGCTGCCGACACCCTCGGTGTGTTCGTGTTGCCACTCAACAGCCTGCCCAACCAACTCGCCGACGAGAACGCGCCGTTCAAGTTGAACGTCAACCGCTTCGTGGAGCTGGTGCGTTGATGGAGATCCGACACGTCGGCGTCCACGAGCGTGGCGCCGCGTTGGTGGAGTACGCGCTCGTCATCGCTCTCGTAGCGGTGGCCCTGGTTGCTGGTGCGCAGGCCGTGACCGACGGAGGACGCGACGGCCTGACCGAGCGCGGTGACACAGCAGCAGCGCAGGGTGAGGTCATCGGCGACCTCACAGGCGGTGGCACGCCCTCGCCCCTTCCACCCAGCCCGCCGCCGAGCCCGAGCGGCGATCTCCCCTCGATCGATGTGGCGCCCCTCGAATCCGAGAAGTCATCCGGAAACGGCAACAAGTGGAACCTCACCGTGACGGTTCCGGTCGTCGCGCCGGACGGCACGGCCGTGTCCGGTGCTCAGGTCACCGGCAAGTGGGATCCTGGGGACCAGGTGACGTGCGAGGCCACGGTCGCTGGCGATTGCACCTTCACGATCGAAGCGAAGAACACCCCCACGATGTCGTTCACGGTCGTCTCGGTGAACTACCTCAACTCGGACGGCACGACAGCGGCGTTCACGCCGGCCGGTCCGGTGGGCATCACGGAGACTGAACCTTAGACAGGCTCTGATCGGCCGCCCGAGGGCGCGTCGAGAAGCCCTAGGCTCCCCCTCGTGCACGAGCGTCGGGCAAGGGGGGCGGTGTACACCCCGGGCCCCATCGCCCGGCGCCTGGCCCGAGCGGCGCTCGATGGCGCTCCGCCACCATGCACGGTCTGCGACCCGGCGGCTGGTGACGGTCGCCTCCTCGCCGCGGTCGCCCACGCCGGGTCGGCGCCAGCGCTCTTCGGCGCCGATCTCGACGACCTCGCGTGGGCCCACGGGCCAGGACGGGACCTGCCTGGTGTCCGCTTCTGCCACGGTGACTCGCTCCTGCGTGGTCGGGCCACCTGGCCGGACGCTCCAGAGGCCGGTTTCGATCTCGTCATCGGCAACCCGCCGTTCCGCAACCAGTTGGAGCGGGCGACCGCGCTGGGAGCCGACGAGCGGCGACGGCTGAAGGAGCGCTACGGGGCGCTCGCCGGTGGCTACGCCGACACCGCGTCGGTCTTCCTCGTCGCCGCCTGCGAGATGGCTGCGGCCGACGGGCGCGTGGCGATGATCATGCCGCTGTCGTTCCTCTCCGCCCGCGACGCGGCCCCCGCACGCCGCAAGGTGCTCGAGGACGCTTCGCTCATCGGCGTGTGGCTCGCGGGCGCGCACGTGTTCCCCGACGCCGACGTGCAGGTGTGCGCTCTCGTTCTCCAGCGCGGCCCTGTCCGGCGGCGGAACGTGGCCCGCTGGTTCGGCCCCGAGTGGACGCCGGCCCCGCCGCTGGCGGTCGACAGCGACCAGCTGCGCGATGCGCCCACGTGGAGCAGGCTGCTCACCGGGCTCATCGACGAGACGCCACCAGTGGGCCTCGTCTCGCAGGGTCGACTCGGCGACCTCGTCGCCGCCACGGCCGGGTTCCGCCGTCAGTTCTACGGGCTGGCACCCCATCTCGTCGAGGGCGAGGGCGACGTCGGCGGGCGCACCGACGGCCGGTCGCCGATGATCACCTGCGGGCTGGTCGACCCGGGCCGGGTGAGGTGGGGGGAGCGTCCCTGCCGCATCGCCGGGCGACGGTGGGAGCGTCCGCTCCTCGACGCCCGCGACATCGACGACGGCGGGCTCTCCCGATGGGTGACCGGCCGGCTGCGGCCCAAGCTGGTGGTGGCGACCCAGACCAGGGTCATCGAAGCGGTGGCCGACCCGACGGGGGAGTGGATCCCCTCGACCCCCGTCATCGCGGTGCACGGTGACGACGAGGACCTGTGGAAGGCGCTCGCTGTGCTCCTTGCTCCGCCCGTCACGCTGTGGGCGCGCCAACAGTTCGCCGGTGCCGCCCTCTCGATCGATGCGATCAAGCTCTCGGCCCGCCAGGTCCTCGATCTGCCGTTGCCCGGCGACCGCACCGGGTGGGATCGGGCGGCCCGTGTGCTGAAGGCCTCACACTCTGTGCGCCGCGGCGGCGCGACCCCCGAGGCCGTGGTGGAGGCAGCGAGGGTGATGACCGCCGCCTACGGCTGCGACGAGTACGTGCACCAGTGGTGGCTCGGTCGTGCCTGGTCGGCACGACCAGCCGATCACAGCGGTTGACGTGGCCCCGATGCGGGCATGATGTCCGAGCCCTCGATTCCACGCTGGGGGAGCAGGTGATGGAGCTCATCACTAGCGAGGTGAAGAGCCGCGAGACAGCAGCCATCATCGTCACCCACGACACCCGGGTGACCCACCACGCCGATCACAGCGTCGAGATCACCGACGGTCACCTCGCCGCCTGAGGGCGGATCGCGCTTGACGGCGACGGCCGCGAAGGGCCAATCTGCCATCAGCATTTCGAGCAGCCCGGTCCGCCGGGCTCGGCAACCTGGGATTGGACGCCCAAGGTGCCCTCCCGCTCCGGCGGGGATGTGGTCGGCTCCAGCCGGCAACGAAGCGTCCGGGTCTCGGCCCGACTCGCACCGACGGGCGTCCTCTCCTCGCACGCCGGGCGCTCGCACCCATCGCGAGTCGGAGGATCGGCTGGACCATGGAGGAACATGAGGTCGCAACGGTGTCGCCAGTACGATCACATCGTGCGCGTGGTCGAACCGAGCATCGAGTCGATGCGTCATCCCAGTTGGTGAACGACCCCTCGTCCACGCCCGACGACCCTCGCGACGCCCTGGCCGGCCTCGCCCGCTCCGGGCGACCCCAGACCCATCCGAGCCGCCTGCCGGTCACCGGAGCATGGCGACCTGGCGACGACATCGGGCACCGGCAGTTCGTCCACCTGCCCCGGTCTCGCCCGTTCGCGCTCGAGGGCGGCGGCATCCTCCACGGGGTCGACATCGCCTACGAGACGTGGGGCGAGCTGGCGCCCGATGCCACCAACGCTGTCCTCGTGTGCCACGCGCTCACCGGCGATTCACACGTCGCCGGTCCCAGCGGGCGTGGCCATGCCTCCGATGGCTGGTGGGACGACCTGGTGGGCCCCGGCAAGGCGATCGACACCGACCGGTGGTTCGTCGTGTGCGTCAACGTCCTCGGTGGTTGCCAGGGCACCACCGGCCCCGCATCGGTCCCCTCTGGTGACGACCGGCCATACGGCGCCCGGTTCCCCGTGCTCACCATCCGCGACATCGTCAGATCGCAAGCCGCGGTGGCCGACCACCTCGGGATTGGCGTGTGGGCCTCGGTCATCGGCGGATCGATGGGCGGGATGCAGGCACTCGAGTGGGCCGTGATGTTCCCCGAGCGATCGCTGTCGATCGCGGCCCTCGCCACGACGGCGGCCGCAGGCGCCCAGCAGATCGCGTGGAGCCACGTCGGACGCATGGCGGTGGCGGGCGATCCGAGGTGGCGCGACGGCGACTACTACGAGGCCGAGCCCGGAGACGGTCCCCACCAGGGTCTGGCGCTCGCGCGCGCCATCGCCCAGATCCACTACCGCACAGAACCGGTGTTCGAGGAGCGCTTTGCCCGGCGCACCGTCGAGCCCGTCGACCGACTCTCGCTCTGGGATCGCTTCCAGGTGGAGAGCTACCTCGACTACCAGGGCGAGAAGCTGGTGCGACGCTTCGATGCCAACAGCTATCTGGTTCTCAACAAGGCCATGGACCTCCACGACCTGGGCCGCGGACGAGGCGGTGTCGATCGTGCCCTCGCTCGGGTGAGGGTGCCGGTCCTGACGATGAGCATCGACTCCGACACGCTCTACCCGCCGTACCAGCAAGAGGCCCTCCGCGACGCGCTCCTGGCCCGGGGCCAGGAGCTCGACCACGTCGAGATCGCCAGTCCCCACGGCCACGACGGCTTCCTCCTCGAACCCGCCCAGGTGGGCCCTCCGCTGGCCCACCTCCTGCACCAGGTGACCACCGATGACTGACGCCACCCCAGAGCACGATCCCGACGCCGCGGCTCAACTCGACCCATCGGCACCACTGCACCTGGAGACCCGAGCGATCCGCGCCGGCCGTGATGACAACGACACCGCCCTCGCTCCGACCCTGTGGGCCTCGACCACGTTCGTCACCCCCACGGTCGAAGATGGTCGGCGCATGGCGACCGATGTGGGTGAGCCCCGCTTCTACGGCCGGTACGGCAACCCCACCGTGAACGCGTTCGAGGCGGCGATCGCCGACCTCGAGGGGGCCGAGTCGGCCCGAGCGTTCGCGTCGGGAATGGGTGCGGTGAGCGCGGTGATCCTCGGCTTGTGCTCGAGCGGCGACCACATCGTCGCCCAGCGCCAGATCTACTCGGGCACCCAACTGCTCCTGCAGGCGGTCTGCCCTCGGTTCGGGATCGACGTGACCTTCGTCGACTGCACCGAGCCGGGCGCGTTCGCGGCTGCCGTGCGGCCCGGCAAGACGGTCCTGGTCGTCGCCGAGACCCCGGCCAACCCCCAGCTCGACCTCGTCGACCTGGCCGAGCTGGGGTCCATCGCCGGACCGATGACGGTGGTCGACTCCACCTTCGCCACCCCGCTCGGTCAGCGCCCGTTGGAGCACGGGGTCGACCTCGTCCTGCACTCGGCCACCAAGGCGCTCGCCGGCCACAACGACGCGAGCCTCGGTGTGGTCGCCGGCAGCGACGAGCTCGTCCGGTGGCTCTGGGGGTTCGCGGTCCTGCAGGGGGCCAACGCGTCGCCCTTCGACGCCATGAACGGACTGCGCGGGTTGCGCACCCTCGGGGTGCGGTTCGAGCGGCAGTCGTCAACCGCGCTGCGTCTGGCCGAGGCGATCGAGGGCCACCCCGCCGTGTCGCAGGTCCGCTACCCGGGGCTGCCGTCACACCCTCAGCACGAGCTCGCTCGGCGGCAGATGGATCAGTTCGGCGGCCTCATCGCCCTCGACCTCGCGGGAGGGCTCGAGGCGGGATGTCGATTCGTGGAGGGGACCTCGATCGCCCAGCTGGCGACGTCGCTCGGCGGACCCGAGACGCTGGTGACCCATCCGGCGTCGACCACCCACGTGAGCCTCACGCCCGAGGAGCTGGCCGCGGCCTGCATCAGCCCCGGTTCGATCCGGGTGTCGGTGGGCCTCGAGCACCCCGATGACGTCATCGCCGACATCATCGGATCGCTCGATGCGTTGAGCGACTGACCCGCCGGCCGCCGTCACCGTCCCCTGCGGGCAACGCACGTGACGGCGCCGGCGTGTGATGATGCCGGAATGCCGGATTGGAGCAACTGGTCGGGGCTGGTGCGCTGCACGCCCGACGCCATCGAACGGCCGAGCAGCGAGGCCTATGTCGCGGCGGTTGTCACGGCGGCCGGCGCCCGCTCTGTCATCCGCCCGGCGGGTTCCGGCCACTCGTTCGCCGCCCTCGTCGCGACCGACGATGTCGTCGTCTCGCTCGAGGAGCTGTCGGGGATCGTCGACGTGACGGTGGACGACGACGAGCCGACGGTCGAGGTGTGGGCTGGCACCCCGATCCACGCCATGGGTCCTGCGCTCCACGCCGACGGTGTCGCCCTCCTGAACCAAGGCGACATCGATCGTCAGGCCGTGGCGGGCGCGTGTGGCACGGGCACCCACGGCACCGGTCCTCAGCTCACCAGCTTCTCGGGTGCCGTTCGGGGTACCACCGTCGTGCTCGCCAGCGGCGAGGTCGTCACCTGCGATGCCGCGCACGAGCCGGACCTCTTCTCCGCGACCCGGCTGTCGCTCGGGGCGGTGGGCCTCATCACCCGGTTGCGACTCGCGGTGCGTCCCTCCTACCGGTTGCACGAGAGGACCTGGCTCGAACCCATCGAGGAGACGCTCAGCCAGCTCGACTCGCGCATCGCGGCCACCCGACACCACGAGTTCTTCTGGTTGCCCGGCGACGACCGCGCCTTCTGCAAGTCGCTCGCCGAGACCGAGGCCGAGCCCGACGAGATGCCCGATGAGCCGTGGGAGCGCGTCGGTCACAGCTGGGCGATCTTTCCCTCGGACCGTGACGACCGCTTCAACGAGATGGAGTACGCCGTGCCCGCGCACCTGGGCCCCGAGTGCTTCCTCGCCCTGCGCGATCTGTTCCGCACGCGCCACCCAGAGGCAGCATGGCCGATCGAGTACCGCACCCAGGCCGCCGACGACGTGTGGCTGAGCCCGGCCAACGGACGCGCCACCGTCACCCTGTCGGTGCACGAGGATGCATCACGCGACCACGAACCGCTCTTCCGCGCCTGCGAAGAGATTTTCAGGTCGTTCGAGGGCCGTCCCCACTGGGGGAAGCTGAGCTACCTGGCGCCCGACGAGCGGCGAGCGCTCGCACCGGGCTGGGACCACTGGTGGGCGGCGCGCGATGCCACCGATCCGGAGGGTCGCTTCCTCAACGGCCACCTCCGACGACTCGCGGGTCGCTGACGCCCCGTGCCGGAGCTGCTCGAGATCGAGTACTACCGCGACGCTGCCGACCAGATCATCGGACGGACGATCCTGGCGGTCCACGCCCCCGATCCCTGGTACATCAAGGGTGGAGAGGTCGACGAGCTCGGGCCGGCGCTCGAAGGCCACCGCATCGAACGGACGCGCCGCATCGGCAAGCTCCTCCTACTCGACACCGACGGGCCGGTGCTCGGCCTGCGATTCGGGATGACGGGTCGGCTCATCGTCGACGGTGCGGCCCCGATCGATCAGCTGCAGTACGCGAGCGGACGTGACCTGCCCGAGTGGCGACGGTTCGGGCTCGAGCTGGCACCCACGGGAGCGCTGTCGATCTCCGATCCGCGTCGGTTGGGCGGGGTCGAGCTCGACCCGGACGAGGACCGTCTGGGCATCGACGCGCTCGACATCTCCCTCGAGGCGCTGGCGGCCGTCCTCGCCCGGAGCACAGCGGCGGTGAAGTCGCGTCTGATGGACCAGGCCCACATCGCGGGGCTCGGAAACCTGCTCGTTGACGAGATCCTGTGGCGGGCGGGCATCGATCCCGCCCGTCGGAGCAACGACCTTGACCAGGGGCAGGTCGCGGAGCTCCACCGCCAGGTGCACCTGGTGCTTGCCGAGTTGGCGCAGCGTGGTGGTTCCCACACCGGCGACCTCTACCCGGAGCGATCCGCCGAGGGGCGCTGCCCAGTTGATGGCTCTGAGCTGCGACGGCGCACGATCGGTGGTCGCACCACGTGGTCGTGTCCCCGCCACCAGCGCTGAGACCTCGGGTGGGTCACCGGGCGCGATCGCCGCGTGGGTGCGGATCGGTAGCATCGCCTCTCGTGCCCACGCGACCGCTCGACCGACCCCTCCGTCGCCGGGTATCGGTCCTCGTGCTGGCGGGGTTCATCGTGGCCGGTTCCGCATTCGGGGTCGCGGCTGGGGCGGCCGACGCATCGGCCCCTCGCCCCGCCCAGGATCTGACCGCGACCACGACGACCACCGTCGCCGCATCCGACCCGAATGGTGGTTCGTCCACCACGACGGTGCCGGCCGACGACGAGCGGCCAACGGGGCCGCCAGAGCCCGAGGTCGACGACGACGAGACGGTGGCCGTCACGACGACCACGAGCGAACCGGCCTTCACCGGATCCACCTCCACCACGGTCGCCCGCCGATCGCCCGATGCCGAAGATGAGGAGACCGATCCCGAGGAGGTCTCTCGCAACCCGACGTCGACAGTCAGCCCGCTCCTGGTGCCAGGCCCCACCGATCGGTCCGTGGCATCGGAGACGCCGCAGCAACTGCCCGAGGGTGATGCAGCCGCCGGTGACGCGCCGACCGAGCTTGCATCGACCGAACAGATCGCCGATGTCGCCAGCGAGGACGACTCGGCGGAGGCCAAGGTCCGCAAGGTGATGTTCGGCCTGGTCGGTGTCGCCGCGCTCCTCGCGGTCCTCACCGTCTACTACTGGTGGATGACACGTCCCGAGCCGGTGACGAGGTCGCGAGGCTCGCGCCGAGGTGGCACCGACGTGCCTCCCACGTCGTGAGCTACCGCAGCCACGACAACGGTACGGTGGGCGGATGGCAGACGGACTCGACCTCGACGAGATGATCCAGCGGTTCCGCGACCGTGCTCAGGCCGTGAAGACCCGGCCGTTGCCGCCGATCGCGGGGGAGGAGCGGGCCCGCTTCGTGCGGCAGGCCCAGCTCGACTTCCAGGACTACGCCATCATCGGCGACGCCGAGGCAACGCTCGACGATGGTGTGCTGACCCTGCGGATCGATCTGCGGCACCAAGCCGACGACTGACCCCATCGGCCGGTGCCGGATCTAGAGTGCGGCCAGCGGTCCTCGACGGCCGCGTTCGTCGACACGAGGTGACCACCGATGTCCGACCCCGACGCCAACACTGCCGAGTCGCAGGAGCCCGCTCCGCCGCCGCCCCCGGGCGGTGAGGTTCCTCCGCCTCCTCCGTCGAGTGCGCCTCCGGCCCCGCCCACCGGCGCCGCCCCTGTCGCGCCGCCGCCGGCTCCTCCGGCCCCTGTCGCGCCGCCTCCTCCTCCGGCCC
>JAENWR010000162.1 GCA_016649895.1 Acidimicrobiia bacterium
CGTCAGATGTGTATAAGAGACAGGGCCGATGTCGTCGGCGCTCAGGTCGCTCCACGCGTCGGGCTCGGTGCCGGTGAGGACCAGGGTGGGGCGCTCGACCAGCCGGTACTGGACGAGCAGTGCCTCCTCGTCGAAGGCACCGACGAACCCGACGTTGAACATGGGGTCGGCCTTCCAGCTCCAGCCACCGTCGCCCGCCGGAGTCGCGCCGTGTCGGGTGAGGTGTTCGAGCCACGGCTCGGGGAGCCGCACGTTGATGCGGCGCCGGCGGTTGGCCATCGACGCCAGCGAGTCGTAGATGCGGATCGGGTTCGCCCGGACCCGCTGGGCGGCGTCGAACCCGGCGGTGACGGCCTCGACCAGCCGAGCCGCGTCATCGAAGCCCTCGGGCGAAGGGCCGAGCCCGTCGATGTTCACGACCCAACGCACCAGCTCGGGCCAGATCGCAGCCGTGTAGAGGGCTTGCCCGCCGCCGAACGAGTGGCCGACGAGGCCAACGGGGTCGCCGAGCTCGCGGGCGAGGAGCGCCAGGTCGAGCGCCGACACCGACCACACGTGGCCGCTCGACAGGCGCCCACTGTCGCCGTGTCCCTGCAGGTCGGGGGCCACCACGTGGAGTCCCCGCGCCGCGAGCCGTGGGGCTACCTCGTCGAACATCCGTCCGTGGTCGTAGGCCCCGTGGGCACAGATCACCGCCGGATCGGTGGGGTCGCCCCACTCCCAGAGCCGCAGGGTGGTGCGGTTGAGGTCGACGAACCGTGCCCGGTCGGGCTCAGGAAGATGCACGGCGCGCAGTCTCCCAGGGCGTTCGGGGACCGACCCTCGAATTCGGGGGGTCAGGTGGGTTCGGGTGGCCAGTCGATCGTGACGGTGGCCGCGGCGTCGGGGTGACGCTGCAGCCACCGGTGCGCGTATGGACACCGCGGGACCACGGTGAGTCCGTCGGTCGATGCCTTGGTCACCGCGGCCTCCACAAGCTTGCCGGCGATGCCCTTGCCGCCGAGCTCGTCGGGCACGCTCGTGTGCTCGATGGTGAGGGTGGAGCCGTCGATCACGTAGGTGACCTCGCCCTCGTGGCCGTCGATCTCGACGACGAAGCGGTTGCGTTCGGGCTGTTCGATGACGTCGATGTCGGTCATGACGTCACGCTACGAGCGGTGTCGGCGCTTCGTTCAGATGTTGGTCTGGTCGGCGGGACGGTCGGCCGCGCGAGCCGGGTTGCCGTCGTGGTGCTCGGAAGTGGACCCATGGGCGTCGAGCGCATACGAGGTCATCGACAGCGACCCCATGGCGTAGCCATCGACGATCGTCTCGGCGGGCCGCCCGGCGGCTGCGGCCAGGCCCGCCAGGTAGAGCAGCGGTGTGAAGTGGTCGGGCGTGGGAACTGCCAGGTCGAAGTCCGGGTGCTGCTCGAGCCGGCCGATGGCGTTGATGTGCCAGTGGGCCGACACCACGACGATGGCCTTCGGCCGGGGCACGGCGGCCCCGAACGTCTGCCACGCCTCGGTGTAGCGGTTGGTCGCGAGGGCGTTCATCGGGCTGCCGTGACCCAGGAACGCCGCGGGCATGGTGGGTGAGGCTCAGCGGTCGCATCAGCCATGTCGCCAGTCTGCCGCCGCCGTCTGGTCGATGCGATGCCGATCCTCAACGCTCTCGCGCGGGCGGCCACGCGCGCCGTGTCGCCATCGGCAGTCGCACGGCACCGCCCGGTGCGGCGCAGCTGAGCGGCGCCCTCACGGCGAGCTCGGCAGACTCCCGCAGCCCAGCCGGGCGTGGGCGCCCACCTCGGCGGCGTCGAGCACAGCGCCATCGCCGAACCCGGCGCGGATCCGGCCGTCGCGGCCGAGGTCGTAGGGAACGAACCCCGCCTCGTAGAGGCCGGTCGCCGCATCGACCAGCTCGCCCGCCACGAGGTCGATGTGTCCGATGCCCGTGCACGTGGCGCCAGCGAAATGACCGATCCCCTGGGTGATGGGGAAGCCGAACAGGGCTCCGCTCGCATCGTCGATGACCGGTTCGAGGCCACATCCATCGGTCCGGAAGACCAGGATCGTCACCCCGGTGGGGCCCTCGAGGACGACGAAGGCCTCGTCGCTGCCATCGCCGTCGAGGTCGTGGCCTCCGAGGGGGCGGGCACCGATGCCGACGTCAGGAACGGTGGCGGATGCACTGCCCCCCGCGGCCCAGTGGGCGTGGAGGGTCCAGACGTCACCGGAGCTCGACATCGTGAGGATGTCGTCGGCGGCGTCGCCGTCACCGTCGTAGTTGGTGCTCGATCCGATCGGCCCGCGTGCCCCGCCGGTGGCGAAGCAGCCGATGGGCACGGGTGCCGATCGGGATCGGCCACGACGGTGGTGGGCGGTGTCGGCGCCGGTGGAGCGGTGGTGGCCGGGACGGCGGTGGTGGCCGGGGCGCTTGGGCCGCTGTCCACGTGGGGTGGAGCCAATGGGCCGTCGCACGCGGCCGCGAGCAGCGCGAGGCCGCCGAGTGCGGCAGCGGTGAGCCGGACCGTCCGGTGGCGCAGCGATGTGGCCGTGGCGAGCTTGCGGGCGTGGTTCATGCACCGGAGACGAACAGCGTGGGCGTTCGGTTGACATCGGTGGTCGTCATATCGGGCGCGTTGAGATACGGGCCCCGTTCGTGCACGCACCCGAAATGAGGTCGCTCCCGTGGAATCTCGGGGCGCGTCAGGTGAGGTGGGTGCGGGCCGCCTCGAGCGAGCGGGTGGCCTGGGCGACGACGTCGGAGATGATGTCGGCCGCCGGAAGCACGGCATCGATGAGGTCGAGTCCCTCCCCCACCCAAAGGGGCTTCACGGCGTAGCCCTCGCTCGACGAGGCCCGGTAGTCAGCGGCCGCCTCGTCGAGGTGCGCGGCGAGGTCCTCGGGCCGATCGTGCCACGCGTCGACGGTTCGGTTGCGGAGAGCCCGACCGTCGTATCCCGCGGGCCACGCCGGGCCACGGACCCGGTCGAAGACCTCGGTGCGGATGGTGTCGTCGGCGCCGCTGGACGCGATGGCGGCCTCCGCCTCCGGATCCGACAACGCCTCCGGCGACGCGTAGAGGCGGGTGCCCAGCGAGACACCGGTAGCGCCGAGCATGA
>JAENWR010000017.1 GCA_016649895.1 Acidimicrobiia bacterium
CAGCGTATCGTTGATGGCCTTGAAATGATCGAGATCGAGGCAGAGCACGGCGACTGCTTCGTTGCGCTGGATCCGGGTCTCGAGCTTTGCCATCTCTTCGCGGAACAGGGCGCGGTTGGGCAGGTCGGTGAGGGCATCGTGGGTGGCCAGGCGGGTCAGGCGATCCTGGAGGTCCTTGCGCTCGCCCACCTCGTGGCAGGTGAGCAGCACGCCCCGCACCTCGGCGTGGCGACGCAGGTCGCTCGCCTCGATGTCGAACCAACGGCTCTCACCCGAGATGGCGAGCAGCGCCACGTTGAGGAGGGGTCCGGTGCTCGGGTCGGCGAGGAGACGGCGGATGCGCTCGGCCTCGTCGGGGCCGCACAGGTCGGCAAGCGGCCGACGATCCCACGACTCGACCGTGTGCCCGAGCAGACCCTCGATGGCAGGGCTGACGAAGGTCAACGTCGCGTCGTCGGCCGCCGCCAGGACGAGGTCCTGGCTGTTCTTCATGAGCGCGTGGACCCTCGCCTGGGCTCGTTGCGCCGAGCGCTCCCGCGCCAACTGGAAGGTGATCAGAGCGGACAGGGCCGCCCCGACCACGCTGAGGAGCACGAAGGTCTGGAGCCGCTGGGCGCTGCGCAGGTCGCCGAAGAGGAGGCCGGTGGCCTGCTCGAAAACGAGGCTGTATCCGTTCGCCAGGCCGGTGCCGATCAGCGTCACCTCGCTCCCGTCGCGCTGCTCGGTCCAGGTGATGGCCTCGCCCTCCGGAAGATCGGCGAGACGCCGGGGATCGACCGCTTCCTCGCCGATGCGATCGCGCGACCACGCGTTCATCGCCACGCCGCTGCGGTCGAGGAGCATCAGACCGCCCGACTCGCCGTTCATCGATCCGGTCTGCTCGTGGAACGACTGGCCGGCCGTGTCGACCGCCGGCTGGATCAGGACGACGAGTGCCCACGCCGGGCCGTCGCTCACCGGGATGAGCGTGGCGACGGACGGGACGCCCCGGTGGGCGAACACATCGGAGAGCACCGGCGTGCCGCCGGTGGCCACCTGCCAGGCGCCGGCGAGGTCCTCGGGATCGATGCCCTGCCCCGGTGGCAGCGACGCGAGGGGCTCGCCGTCGGCTGACACGAGGGCGGTGGTGGCGGCCGTCTCCGGGTTGTGGAACTGCTGGAGGAACGCCTCGTTCAACTCGCCGCCATCGGGAGCGAACGGTGTCGCCCGGACGATCTCCTGCGACACGGCGGGGTCCATCTGGTCGGTCATGTTCAGCGACAGGACCTCGACCGTCTCGACTCGCACCTGGAGGCGGTCGTTCTCAGCCGTGTGCAGGTTGGACCGGCCGATGCGCATCGCCACGACTCCGAGCGACGCGATCACGACGAGGCCGATGAGCGCAGGGACCGCGCGTTGCAGCGCGGGAAGGAAGCGAGGCGGGTTGGGGGCTCCCGCGAGAGGGTTCACATCGGGCTGTTCGGTCGACCCGCCCCTCGCATCTGCCCTCGCACTGGGAAAGGGACCAATGGCCCCTGTGACATCAGTCCCAGATACCTTCGCCGGTGTCGATGTCGAAGAAGTGCATCCGGGCCGTGTGCACGCCGAGGGTGGCCGTCTCGCCGAGGCGGACGCTGCTGTGGGGGTCGAGCCGGGCCACGCACTTGGTCTGTTCGGACGCGCCGACGTCGTCGATGGCGTCGGGGTCGCCGGTCTGTGCGGCCGCGGCGTCGATGGTGAAGTGGGCCATGATCTCGGACCCGAGGGCCTCGACCAGCTCGATCTCGGCCCGAACGTGCTGCTCGGGGGGCAGCCCCGACCCGTCGAGGGTGATGTCGTCGACGTCCTCGGGGCGAACACCCGCGATGACCCGTCGGCCGGCGTAGGAGCGCAGTTGGGGCCGCGATTCGAAGATGGCGGGGTCGAGTGCCACCGGCTGGCTTCCGAACGCCACGGTGATCCCACCGTCGGCGTCGGGTTCGGACAGCTCTGACTCGAACAGGTTCATCGAGGGCGACCCGATGAAGGCGGCGACGAAGAGGTTCACCGGGTGGTCGTAGAGGGTCTGGGGCGCATCGACCTGCTGCAGGACCCCGGCCTGCAGCACCGCCACCCGGTCGCCCATGGTCATGGCCTCGACCTGGTCGTGGGTGACATAGAGGGTGGTGACGCCGAGGTTGCGTTGGATGCGGGCGATCTCGGCGCGCATCTGCACGCGCAGCTTGGCGTCGAGGTTCGAGAGCGGTTCGTCCATGAGGAACGCGGCCGGCTGGCGCACGATGGCGCGGCCCATGGCCACACGCTGGCGTTGGCCGCCGGAGAGCTGGCCCGGCTTGCGGTCGAGGTTCTCTTCGAGCTCGAGGATCTTGGCGGCCTCGCGCACGCGCCGGTCGATCTCGTCCTTGGGGACCTTCCTCAGCTTCAAGGCGAAGCCGATGTTGTCGAAGACCGTCATGTGCGGGTAGAGCGCGTAGTTCTGGAACACCATCGCGATGTCGCGGTCCTTGGGCGGCGTGTCGTTGACGAGCCGGCCGCCGATGCGCAGCTCCCCACTGGTGATCTCCTCGAGGCCGGCGACCATTCTGAGCGCAGTCGACTTGCCACAGCCGGACGGGCCGACGAGGACGAGGAACTCCCCTTCGCGGACCTCGAGGCTCAGGTCGTGTACGGCCCGGAAGCCGTTGGGGTAGACCTTCTCGATGTGGTCCAGCACGATCTCGGCCACGGCGACCCTCCCTCGCTCGACGGTGGATCGACCGTAGCGCGCCGCCAGGTCGGCCGACGGGAAGGTGCTCGTCAGAACAGGCAGGCACCGGTGTCGATGGTGGGCCCGATGGGGACGGCCAGTGCAGCCTGGAGCTCGGCGATGGTGAGGGCATAGGCGACGCCGGGACGGTCGGGGGCGATGGCGAACGCCACGCCGACCACCCCACCCTCCGGGTTCACCAACGCACCGCCCGAGTCTCCGGGACTGAGGTCGGTGGAGATGAAGTAGACGTCGCGGCTCACGCGCTGGGAGTCGTAGATGTCGTTCCCGGTCGCGGTGACCCGCCGGCCGATCTCGAACGGCGCGACTCGGAGGTCGCCGCCGTTGGGGTGGCCGTAGACACCGCCGAGGTCGCCGATGGCGCCCTGAGCCACCGCCAGCGGCGGGCGATCGAGACCGGGAACCTCGAGCAGCGCCAGGTCGGTGCCCGGGTCGAAGAGCACCACCCGCGCCTCGAGCTCGGTTCCGTCGTCGCGCACCACGATGGTGGTGTCCTCGCCCGCGACCACGTGGGCGTTGGTGACGACGAGCTCGTCGGCCACCACGAACCCGCTGCCGAGCTGCAGCCGCCGGCACGCGGTGCCCTCGATGCGGAGGATGGATCGACGGACCGCGACGTCGACGTCGGGGCTGATGCCGGTGTTGGCGGGAGGTGCCGCGAGGTCGGGCGTGGGGTGCAGCGCGTTCCAGACCCGGGGGAACTGCTCGATGCCGATGACGCGGCGCAGCGCGAGCACTCCGTCGGGCGGCGATGGGAACACATCCTCGATGACCCGGGCGATCCGCGATCCGCGTGCCTGGTCGGCGGGCCACTCCGAGAAGTCCGACATCAGCGGGACCAGCAGCCACACGCCGAGCAGCACGCCGACGGCACCGGTGAGCGCTCCCGCGAAGCGGTCGACAGGGCTGAGGGCGTCGCCCGAGACGGCGCTGCGCAGGCGAGCCCCCACCACGAGCCCGATGAGCGACCCGATCGACACCCCGGCGACGATGACCCCGCCCCCGGTGAGAGCGAGCCGCAAGGCCCCGGCACCGTCGAGCCGATCGACGATCCACGGGAGGGCACGAAGGGCCACGACCAGGCCGAGCCCGGCCCCCAGCCACGACGAGACCCGGGTGAGGAAGCCCAGGCGCCAGCCGGCCATGCACGCAGAGGCGATGACCGCGAGGATGGCCAGGTCGAACAGGTTCAGCACGCCGTCGACTCCGGCGGACCTGTCAGAGCCCGACCAGGCGGGCGTGGGTGAGGAAGCCCGTGTGGCCGACCATCCGATGGTCGGGCCGCACCGCCTGGCCCTCGATGTGCCAGCCGCGGTGCAGCACCTCGACGGTGCTCTCCATGGCGAACGAGCTCTTCTCGAGCCGCTCGCGCAGCTGCGCGGCCTGCGTGATGCTCGGCGTGTAGGCGATGAGGATGCCGCCCGGCACCAGGGCCTGCTCGGCGTGGGCCACCACCTGCCATGGCTCGGGGAGGTCGAGCACGACCCGGTCGAACCCGGTGTCGTCCGAGCCGTTGCCGTCGATGCCGTCGTAGCAGTCGCGCTCCTCGACGGTGAACCGCTCGAGCGCCTCGGCGCCGAGGAACGACTCGACGTTCTTGCGGGCCCGGTTGGCGAAGTCGTTGCGCAGCTCGTAGCCGGTGATGACCGCGCCGGCGCGCAACATCGTCATGGAGAGTGCACCCGACCCGACCCCCGACTCGAGCACCCTCACCCCCGGGTAGATGTCGGCGAGCATCAAGATCGGCCCGAGGTCCTTCGGGTAGATGACCTGGGCGCCGCGTGGCATCTTGAGGACGAACTCGCCGAGCGTGGGGCGCACCACCACGTAGCGGGCGCCCCGGGTGGCCGTGATGGTGACACCCTCGTGGCCGCCGATGATGCTGTCGTGGGGGACGAATCCGCTGTGGGTGTGGAACTCGCCTCCCTCCTCGAGGGTGACGAGGTAGCGGCGCTTCTTGTTGTCGAGGAGCAGGACTCGCTCCCCCGCGCTGAGCGTGCGGCTCACACCGCACCTCCTCGGGTGGTGATGGTGACGGGCTGAGCACCGGCGGCCTTCTCGACGAGGCGGCAGAACGCACAGATCTCAGATGGGGTGGGAGCACCGCACCGCTCGCATTCGAGGAGGGCATCCTGCTCGGCGTCGATGGTGGTGCGGAAGCGCTCGGAGGCCCGGGCGAGGAAGCCGAAGTAGAAGTCGTGCTTGGCGCCGGGCGACCGCTTCTCGAGCATGTTGAGGGCGTCCTTGTAGGCGAGGTGGCGGTTCCCCTCGGCCATGGGGCACTCGTCGACCTGGTAGTCGATGCCGCGGACGACGCAGTACGCGGCCATCTCACGCTCGCCGAGGCGCACCAGCGGCTTCACCTTGCGCGGGAAGCCGTTGCGGGCGGCGAGCACCGGCAGCTGCCGGCCGAGGTACTCGTCGTGCCAGTGCAGGACGTTGCCGAGGAGCACGGCCGCCTCGTCGTCGAGGTTGTGACCGGTGGCGACGGCGTCGTAGCCCCCGTCGAGCGCGGCGCGGTCGAAGAGGTGGCGTTTGGAGAGTCCGCACGTCGAACACGGGGCACGGCGCGCCGCACGGGCACCGGTGGGGATGTCGTAGCCATACTCGGCGCGCAGGTCGACCTCGATGAGGCGTGCCCCGCGCGACTCGGCGAAGGCCCGCACGTAGGTGCCGGAGTCGTCGCTGTAGTCGCCGATGCCGAGCCCCAGGTAGAGGCCGTCGGCGTCGTATCCCATCTCGAGGAGGAGGTCCCACAGGGCCAGAGAGTCCTTGCCGCCGGACACGGCGATGAGCACCCGCTCACCCGGCAGGATCATGTCGAAGTCGGCGATGGCCTTGGCCGTTTGGTCGCGGCACAGCTTGAGGAAGTGCTCGGCGCAGAAGTTGGCGTTGTGGCGCCGGATGTCGATGATGGCAGGGCCTCGACAGACCCGGCACTTCATGGCCTCACCTGGGTGTCGACCGCGCCGCCCGAGATGACCGGGCGGATCTCGACCTGGTCGCTGTCGGCCAGCACCGTGTCGGCGGGGATCAGCTCGTCGCCCCGGATGACGATGACCGACTCGCGGTTGATCTCGAGTCGCTCGAGGAGCGTGTTGACCGAAACGGGACCGTCGACGTCGATCTCGCGTCGGGGGTTGCGGAGCAGGACCTTCACCCCTCCATCATGGCAGCGCCAGAGGGGAGGACCCCGTCGGGGGTCAGCGTCGACGGCGGATCTTGGCCGGCTTGCCGCGCCGGTCGACGAGCGTGTGGTCGACGACCATGGTGTGGCCGGGTTCGAGCACGCCGCGGTAGACCACCTCGGTCTGGGGCTTGCGCACCTCGTTGGCCTTGCGCAGGAGCCAGACAGAGGCGCCGAGGATGACCCACGGCCGGCGGTTGCCGGCGGCGAACGCCCTGGCCATGGCGAGCCGCTGCAGTCGTCGCAGCATCAGACCCGCCGGATCTCGACCATCGTGGTGCGCTTGCGCCCACCCTTGCGACCCATGCGGTAGGCGAGCAGGACGATGCCAACCACGACGACGACACCCACCACGGTGGCGATGCCGATGGCCTGCTCCTTGCGATCGTCGACCTCGCCCTCGAGCTCGCGGAACTGCGCCTCGATGTCATCGCGGGTGATGCGTCGGGTGTGGGTGCGCGTGGCGCTCATGCGGGGCGACCGCCACGCGTGATGGCGCGGGCCAGGAGCGCGATGGCGACGCCGAGCCCGGCGAGGATGATGAGGTACGGGATCCAGCTGAGGTTGCCGGTGAAGGTCGAACCGGTCTCGGTCTGCAGCGCCCGCAGGCCGGCGAGAGCGAGCATCAGGAGGCCAACGCCGACGAGGACGGCCCCGGAGAGGCCGAACCCGAGGTAACGCCCGATGCCGCGCAGGGGGTCGATCGTCTCCTGCTTGGCATAGTCGACCAGGAGGGTCTTGAGGCTGGCAAGGGTGTCGGCCGGGCTCTTGGATGACGATGTGGCCACTGTTCTCCTCTGTGCGGCGGACGGCGGTCGCGTACCCCTTCCTACCCCATGGCCAGGCGCCCCCGCATCAACTGGAGCACCTCGGTGATCACCGAGTGCAGCACAGTGACGCGCTCCCCCGCTCCCGAGGCGGCGAGCACAGCATGTCGGTCGGTCGGTCCGATGGGAGCGACCGCGGCCACCTCGAAGCTCCCGGTGCGGGGGTCGGTGGAGATCTCGATGGTGGCGGGGGCGGAGGGGGCGCCGAGCTCGGCGGCGGCAGCGAGGGCCTGTCGAAGGAGGGTCACGACGTCGCGGTGTGCTTCGGTGACACTGGACAGATCGGTGTCGAGGTCGTCATCGGGCCAGTCCTCGACGGAGGCCCTCGGGTAGGGATCGTCGGCGAGCCACTCGACCACCCGAACCCGACGGACGCCGACGGCCACGACCGCGAGGCGGTCCGCTGCGAGCCGATCGGAGCGGGCCACCGATGCGACCGTACCCACCGACGTGCGCACGTCGCCCCCGCCCACCTCGGCGCCACGCTCGATGAGCACCACCCCGAACTCCGGTGGCTCGGTGGCGAGGACGTCCTCGGCCAGCGTCAGGTAGCGGGGTTCGAACAAATGCAGTGGCAGCACCGCGCGGGGCACGAGGACGGTGCCGAGGGGGAACATCGCCAACTCGTACGAGGTCGGTTCCATCGCCGAAGGCTAGGTCCGGGGGGGTTGTTGTTGACCGGCGGCCAGACAGTTAGAGTCTCGAACTGTCATTCCGTCACGCCCCGCCTGGACGCCGCTGTGAGCCAGCTCCACGACCACGATGCCGTAGCAGCCGCAGCGTCGGAGGGAAGCACCGACGACGCCGCGCAAGAGCCTCCGCTCTCCCGACGGGCGGCGTGGAAGGCCTCGACCTTCGCCGCGCTCGAGGTACCGACCTACCGGCTGCTCTGGTACGGCGGCGTCTTCTCGTTCCTCGCCGTGCAGATGCAGGTGGTGGCCCGGGCCGCACTCGCATTCGACCTCACCGGTACGAACGCATCGCTCGGCACCGTGATGTTCTGGTTCGGTTTGCCGATGCTGTTGCTCACTCCCTTCGGAGGAGTCGCCGCAGACCGCCTTTCGAAGCGCGGGGTGATCCTCGTCTCGCAGTGGCTCATCATCGTCTCATCGGTGCTGCTCGCCGCCGCGCTGATCTTCGACGTGATCGAGTTCTGGATGCTGCCGGCCTCGTCGGCCGTGCAGGCCGTGGCCTTCGCCTTCCTCGGGCCGTCACGGATGGCGTTCACGAGCGAGCTGGTCGGCCGTCAACGGCTCGGCAACGCCGTGGTACTCCAGCAGATGAGCATGAACGGCACCAGGGTGTTCGGCCCATCCCTCGCCGGGATGCTGATCGGCATCGCGTGGTTCGGATACGAGGGGGCCTACCTCACCACCGCGGTCCTCACCATCGTGGCCACGCTCATGACGATGCGTCTGCCCCCTGGCCGACCAGCCGACGGCACCACCAGCAAGCGTCCGCTGCGCGAGTTCGTCGACGGTGTGAGATACGTGCGGGCCAACCCCAACCTGGCACTTCTGCTCCTCGTCTCGCTCGTGGTGGTCATGTCGGCGTTCCCGTACATCTCGTTCCTGGCCTCGCTCTCCAAGGAGATCTTCGGCAAGGGCAACAGCGGTCTCGGCTTCATGTACGGGGCCACCGCGATCGGCGCGGTCAGCGCGTCGCTCTTCATCGCCGGACGGTCGAGCGGCCCGAACGTGTGGAAGCTCCAGGCGGCGGCGGGAGCCATGTTCGGCTTCGGTCTCGTGCTGCTCTCGGTGACCCCGACGTTCATCGCGTCGCTATTCGTCCTGGTGCTCGTGGGCGGTGCCACCTCGGCGTTCCAGGCGCTCAACAACACCATGGTGCTCATGGGCAGCGAGAGCATCTTCCACGGGCGCATCCAGTCGCTGATGATGCTCAGCTTCTCGGGGTTCGGGCTCATGGCCCTGCCGCTCGGCATCGTGGCCGATGCCATCGGCTTGCGCACCACGTTCACGATCATGGGATCGGTGACGATGGCGGCCATGGGGGTCTACTACCTGGTCCGTCCCAGCATCGATCGCCGGTACCCGCTGCTCGACCACACGGAATGAGGAATCTCGCTACGAGGCGGTGAGCCGATCACCCGGCAGGTATCGGCGCCTGCGGAAGGATGTTCGGGGGTGGCTCGACGGGCGGCAGCGTGGCCAGCGCCACGGCCAGCGACTCCTGCACGACCAGGTCGGCGCCTGGCATGAACTCACCCTCGGGCACGTTGGCGATGTAGGCGAACGTGTAGGTGTGGCCGTCGGCGGCGTCGACCAGCCCCGCCAGCGCCGACACGTGGCGCAATGAGCCGGTCTTGGCCCGCAGGTTGTCGGCTGCCGGGGTGCCGACCATGCGCTCGCGGAGCGTGCCGGATCGACCGGCCACCGCCAGGCCGTCGACCAGGGGCGAGTCGGGGCCGGCCAGGTCGAGCACCTGGGTGAGCCCACGGCACGTGGCGCGGTTGCCGGTGTCCAGGCCCGATCCGTCGGTGAGGCTGATGCCGGAGACGTCGACCCCCTGCCCGGCCAGCACCGAGGTGAGGGCAGTGATGCCGGCGAAGGTGCTGCCCGGGGAATCGGTGCGCACCGCGATCTCCTTGGCGAGCAGCTCGGCGGTGGTGTTGTCGCTGTAGCGCAACATCTGGGCGACCACCACCCCGGCGGGAGGCGACTCGAGCACTGCCAGCTCGGCGGCACCCTCGGGCGCAGGCCCGGAGCGGGGATCGCCGCTGACCGTGACGCCCCGCTCGCGCAGAAGGTCGGTGATGACCGACGCGGTGTGCGCCGGCGGGTCCGCGGCCGGGCGTCCGGGGTTCACCGGCACCTCGGTGTCGGTGAAGGTCTCGAGCCCGTCGTTCACCCCGAGCCCCGACAGCGGACCGGCCGCGACCTGGTCGCGGTAGCGCTGCGGCCACGAGGGAATCGTGCGTACGTCGTCGTAGCGGGTGCCGTCGCCGACGACCGAACCCTGCACCTCGGTGATGCCGGCAGCGACCAACGCGTCGGCGAGGTCCTCGACGCGTGTGGCGGGGCGGTCGGGGTCGGAGTGGCGAGCGATGTACGCATCGGTGGACAGCAACGGGTCACCACCACCGACCACGAACAGGTCGCCGGCGACCACACCGTCAGCCGGGGGCGCAGCTGCGGCGGCGACCGTGCGAAAGGTCTCGTCAGCCTCCATCACCTGGAGGAGGGCGGCGCCGACGAACAGCTTCTGGGTCGATGCCGGCGTGAGGGGCTCGGTGGGTGCGTGGGCGAACAGCTCGTCGCCCGCCTCGCTGACGACGAGGCACGACGCACCGGGGATGGCGGGGACGGTGGTGCCTGCGGCGGCGGCGACCGCGTTGGTGCGCCGGGTCTCGAGGAGGGCCTCGGGTGTGCGGCGCACCGAGAGGACCGGGGTCGCGACGCGCATGTCGCCGCCGGACAGGCCTTGTTCCGGGGTGGCCTCGGCGTCGAGTGCCGCCCAACCCGCGCCCGCGGCGAGGGCGGTGATGACCACCACCACGGCGAGGAACCTCATGGTCAGCTGCGGCGGGCGTGGTGGCGTGCGTGGCGCCACATGTGGTCGAGCGCGGTGACGGCGCGGTTCGACGACGGGTAGCAGAGCCGCCCGCTGGCCCTGACCGCGGCCGGGCCGGCGTTGTCGGGGTCGGTGATGGCGAGCTCGGTGGCGGTGAGGATCGGCTTGCCGGTGCGGTCGGAGATCTCAGCGGCCGCCTCGGCGAATCGACGGTCCTGGCGCTCGTGGTACTCGACGATGCGCTCGAGCCCGTGGTCGGGGTAGAAGCGGCCGTCACGCATGAGCTTGGCCTGGTTCGACTGGATGCCGAGGCCCAGGTAGATGATGGCGTCGACGTCGGGGTGCGAGGCCACCATCTCCATCACCTCGGGAATGGTGTCGCGGGTCTCGCCGCCGGCGAGGTCGACCGGGTTGTTGCGGCTCCAGCGGGGCGGCAGCTTCGTGTCGATCTGGGCGAGGAGGTCGTCGGGCAGATCGATGAGCTCGAGGCTGGTGCGGCTGAGGGCGTCGGCGGTGACGACACCCCAGCCCCCGGCGGTGGTGAGCACCACGACGCGGTTGCCCTTCGGGAGGGGCTGGGTGGCGAAGCTGGCTGCGGCCTCGAACGCCTCCTCGACCGTGGCGGCGCGGGTGACCCCCGCCTGTCGGCACGCACCGTCGAACACCTTGTCGTCGGTGGCGAGCGACCCGGTGTGGCTGGCCGCGGCGCGCTGGCCGCCGCTGGTGGCGCCGCCCTTGAGGAGCACCACGGGCTTGCGTTCGGCCACCGACCGGAGCCGGTCGATGAAGGCGCGGCCGTCGGTGAGGCCCTCGACGTAGGCCAGAGCGACCGAGGTGGCGTCGTCGGCGGCGTAGAAGTCGAGGTAGTCGGCCACGGTGGCCATCGCGGCATTGCCGGCGCTGACGCCGCGGCTGAAGCCGATGCCGCTCTGCACGCCGTAGTTCATGAACGACGAGACGAAGTTGCCCGACTGGCTGGCGACCCCGATGCGGCCTGGAGGCGGGTTCGGGGCGACGATCTGCGCGCACAGCTGCACCGGCGTTGAGACCACGCCCTGGCCGTTGGGGCCGGCGATCAAGATGCCCAGCTCCTCGGCCAGCGCCACCAGGGCCTCCTCGGCAGCTCGGCCCTCGTCGCCGGCCTCGCCGTAGCCGGCCGACGTTAGGAAGGCGGCACGGATGCCGCGCTCGGCGCAGTCACGCAGCAGCTGCTGGTTCGTGCTGGCCGGGGTGCACACGAACGCCAGGTCGATCTCGCCGTCGGGCAGGTCGAGGATCGACGGCACCGTCTGGATGCCGAGGATCTCCTCTCCGCTGAGGTTCGTGGCGAAGACCTTGCCCTGGTAGCCGCCGGCCAGCAGGTTGTGGAGGCTGACGAAGCCGAACTTGCCGGGGTGCGACGACGCACCGGCGACGACAACGCCGCGGGGCTCGAAGAGGGCACGGAACTGCTCGTTGGTGAGCATCAGCTGCGGACCTCGACGAGGGCGTCGACGGCGATGGGACGCCCGTCGGAGACGATGAGCGGGTTCAGGTCGGCCGACACGATCCGGTCGTCGGCCTCCGCCGCAGCGGACAGGCCCATGAGGACCGACACGAGGGCCGCCCGGTCGACCGGCGGCTCACCCCGGAACTCGCCGAGGAGCTTCTGGGTGCCGAGGTCGTCGATCATGTCCTCTGCGTCGATCTCGGTGATGGGTACCAAGCGGAGCACGACGTCGCCGATCGCCTCGGCGAGGATGCCGCCGACCCCGAGCATCACCGTCATCCCGAACTGCGGATCGGTGGCGAGACCGGCGATGAGCTCACGGCTGCCCCTCACCATCGGGGCGACGAGGAGCTGGACCTCGCCGTCGTCGCTGGTGGCCTTGGCGAGCAGCTCCTGGCCGGCGGTTCGCACCGCCGCCTCATCGCCGAGTCCGAGGCGCACGAGGCCACGCTCGGTCTTGTGGGCGATGGCGTCGCCGTTGAGCTTCACCACGACCGGGAAGCCGATGGCGACAGCAGCCTCAGCCGCTCCGTCGGCGTCGGCGGCGAGCCGCTCCTGGGCGATGGGCACCCCGAAGCCGGCAAGCAGGCTCTTGGAGTCGGTCTCGGAGAGGGTGGAGGTCGCATACACGAGAGCCGAGCCTAGTTCTTGTGCCTCGGCCGCCTGAGGGTCGGTCAGCCCGGGTGATCGCCAGCCAGCGGCTCGAGGGCGGCGCGGAAGAAGGCTCGCACGTGGTGGAGGCGCTCCTCGAGCGCGTCGGGCCGCAGGGGATCCTCGCCGAGCAGCCCCTCGATGAACGGCAGGTCGCTGAAGTAGCTGAGGAGCGCGCCGTAGCCGGTGAGGAGCAGCTGGGCCGGGTCTTGGCGACGGAAGTGGCCGGCGTCCATCTCGCGCTCGAAGAAGGTGCAGGCCTGATCGAAACCGGGTCGCAGCGCCCCGCCGAGGTCGATGCCCAGGCGGTCGCCGCCGTCGAGCGCCTCGCGGCGCACGAGCCGGACGAAGTCGGGGTTCTCCATGAAGAAGCGGAAGCCGGCGGTGATGACGTGGTCGACCAGCACCCAGCCCTCGCGGTGGGTGTCGCTCGTGGTGGCGAGGTCGAGCTTGGCATACCACTCGGCTAGGGCCAGCTCGAAGACCTCGCGGTAGATGGCGTCCTTCGACGGGAAGTGGTGCAACAAGCTCGGGCGGCGAATGCCCACCCCGGCGGCGATGTCGTTGAGCGACGTGCCCTCGAAGCCGTGCTCGGCGAAGCAGTGGCGGGCCTCGATGAGGATCTGCTCGCGGGTGGTGAGCTGGGGGTCGGCGAGCACGACACCCTCGGGGGCCTGGGTCCCGACCCGTGACTCTGCGAGCTCGCTCACGCCCCCGAGGGTAGCCAACGGGGGCCCGGATGGGGCCGGTCGTCGGAGGGGGTCGGGACGGTGGGGTTCGGGACCCATGGGTCGATTTCTGTGCGGACGGATGGAGTGTGGGGTGGCGGGAGGAGCTTGGGGAGGCGGAGGGTCGCCCGGTGGCGGGGTGGGCCGTGCGACACTCCGACCGTGACCGAGATCGCCGCCTCCCACGTGCTCTGGCCCGATGGCACGCTCGCCCCGGGGGTGGTCCAGATCGACGCCGGGTCCATCGTGGGGGTCGGACGCCCCGACGGACCGGTCCCCCGCCGCATCCTCGCCCCGGGTTTCGTCGACATCCAGGTGAACGGCCACGTCGACGTCGACGTCGCCACCGCCGACGGATCCGACTGGGATCGGCTCGACGACCTGTTGGTGGCCCAGGGCGTCACCACATGGTGCCCCACTGTCGTGACCGCTCCCGCTGCGAGCACCGCCGTGTCGCTGGGGCGCATCGCCGTCGCTGCACGCCGAGACGGTGCCCGCCCGGCGATCGCCGGGGCGCACATGGAGGGCCCGTTCCTCGGCGGCCGCCCCGGTGCCCACCCGGTCGAGCACATCGCCCCGCCCGACCGCGACCGGGTCGAGTGCATCCCCGAGATCGTCAGGCTCGTCACCCTCGGCCCCGAGGCCGACGGGGCCACCGACGCCATCGCTCGACTCCGAACCCGAGGGATCACGGTGGCACTGGGCCACTCGACCGCGACCTACGACGAGGCACGGGTGGCGGTCGATGCCGGTGCCACGCTCGTCACCCACGCGTTCAACGCCATGGACCCGCTCCACCACCGCGAGCCGGGGCTGCTCGGTCTGGCCCTCGGTGACGACCGGGTGGCCATCTCGCTCATCGCCGATCTCGTGCACGTGCACCCCGCCGCGCTGCGCATCGCCGTCAGGAGCAAGCCCAGGGGCACGGTTGTGCTGGTGACCGATGCGGTGGCGTGGCGCAGCGGGGTGCTCGCCAGCCGCGACATCGCGCTCGTCGACGGGGCGCCCCGGCTTCCCGATGGCACGTTGGCCGGCAGCGCGCTCACGATGGACGTCGCGGTGAGCAACCTGGTCGGCTCGGGTGCGGCCGACCTCGCCAGCGCCCTGTGCGCCGCCTCGGCCACACCAGCAGCGCTCCTCGGACTCGTCGACCGCGGCACCATCGCCACCGGCCGCAGGGCCGACCTCGTCGCGCTCGATCTCGACCTGCGGGTCGACGCGGTCTGGATCGGCGGCGAACAGGTCCGCGGCTGACGCCCGTCGACCTCCGGCCGGTACGGTCGGACGGATGCAGATCATCGCCGCGCTGTTCATCGACGACATCGAGCTCCGGCAGGTGCCAGGACCCTCCACCCGCATCGACCTCACCGGCATCCAGTTCTCGGCCGCCGCACCCCAGCCGGTGCCGCTCACGTGGTCGCCCCACCTGTGTGTGATCGTCCGCTGCCCCGACGAGCACTCGGGCAACGGCGCCCTCGAGGTCGTCTTCCGCCGCGATGGCGAGGAGATCGCCCGCAACGTGCAGCCCCTCCAGGTGGAGCCGGGCAAGTTCAACTACCGGCTCGTTCGGGCCGAGCTCGAGTTCGACGACTACGGCACCGTCGAGGCGCACTGCCGCATCGACCTCGGTTCGGTGCTCGTCGTCCCCTACACGATGCTGCCGCCCGCCGGGTGAAGGGTGCCCGCGGCGTGGTCACGGCCGCTGCCGCGCTGTCCGAACACCCCCTGGCGACCCACGCAGTGGGCGATGCCGTTGGGGACATCCTCGATCAGCTCGACGGGCGCCCCGACCTGGCCACCGTCTTCGTCACCGGGAACCACGCCGGTGCGCTCGAGGACATCGCATCCACCGTCCGCACGGTGTTGCGGCCCAGGGTCCTCGTCGGCGCGGCCGCGACGGCGGTGCTCGGCGGGCATCGCGAGGTCGAGCAGCAACCGGGGGTCGCCGTCTGGGCGGCGCGCTGCGCCGAGGTGACGCCGGTGAGGATCCGCACGGCCCGGATGGACGACGGCTGGTCGGTCAGCGGGCTGCCCCAGCTGGCGGCCGATGGTGAGCGGGTGCTCGTGCTCCTCGCCGATCCACACTCGTTCCCCACCGAGGGCTTCCTCCGCGAGCTGTCGGTCACCTGCCCGGATCTGAAGGTGGTGGGCGGGCTCACCTCCGGCACCCTCGGTCCTGGCGGCAGCCGCCTGGTCCTCGACGACGAGCAGCACACGAGCGGAGCGGTGGGGGTGCTGCTCGACCGCGGTGCTGATGTCGCCACCGTGGTCTCCCAGGGGTGCATCCCCATCGGCGAGCCGTTCGTGGTGACCCATGCCGATCGCAACCACATCCTCGAGCTGGGCGGCCGGCCTGCCATCGACCGGTTGCGCGATCTCCTCGGCGAGCTCAGCCCGACGGATCGTGCGTCCGCCGCTCGCAGCCTCCAGGTGGGCGTCGTGGTCGACGAGAGCCGGGCCACGTTCGGCCCGGGCGACTTCATGGTGAGGGCCGTGATGGGCGTCGACTCCGGCACGGGCGCGGTTGGCATCGGCGAGATCATCGAGGTCGGCCAGACCGTCCAGTTCCACATGCGCGACCCCGCGACCGCCGGCGACGACCTGCGCCGCGCGCTCGACGGCACCACCGCCGCAGGCGCGCTCGTCTTCACCTGCACCGGGAGGGGGTCGGCGATGTTCGGCTTCCCCGACCACGACGCCGACGTCATCAGCACCTACCTCGACACCCGGGCCACGTCGGGGTTGTTCGTCGCCGGCGAGATCGGGCCGGTCCACGGCCGTTCGCTGCTGCACGGCTTCAGTACGTCGATGGCGCTCTTCGGGCCTCGGGGTGGCGCTCGCTAGGGTGTGGTCTGGACCCTTCAGGAGGACCGGTGACCGACATCGAACTCGAGCAGCGGGCGATCAACGTCGTCCGCGGTCTCGCCATGGATGCCCCACACGCCGCCCGTTCGGGCCACCAGGGAACGGCCATGGCGTTGGCCCCGTTGGCGCACGTGCTCTGGACCCGGGTGCTGCGGTATGACTCGGCCGACCCGTCGTGGCCCGACAGAGACCGGTTCGTGCTGTCGGCCGGGCACGCGTCGATCCTGCTCTACTCGATGCTCCACCTCACCGGGCACGGCCTCACCCTCGACGACCTGAAGGCGTTCCGGCAGTGGGGCAGCCTCACCCCGGGACATCCCGAGCGCAGCTACCACACGCCGGGGGTCGAGGTCACCACCGGCCCGCTCGGGCAGGGGGTCGGCAACAGCGTCGGCCTCGCCCTCGCCGAGCGCCTGTTGCGCGCGCAGTACGGGGCCGACATCTGCGACCACCGCACCTTCGCAATCTGTGGCGACGGCGACCTCTCCGAGGGTCTCAGCCACGAGGCCGCCTCGCTCGCCGGGCACCTCGGCCTCGACCGCCTGGTGTGGATCTACGACGACAACCACATCACCATCGACGGGCCAACCGAGCTGTCGCTCACCGACGACGCCGCCACCCGCTTCCGTGGTTACGGCTGGAACGTGGTCGAGCTGGGCGAGGCGGCCAACGACCTCGACGCCATCGAGGCCGGTCTGCGCCAGGCCATCGCCAACGAGGGAGCCCCCACCCTCGTGATCCTGCGGAGCCACATCGGTTTCCCGTCGCCCAACCACACCGACCACCACGAAGCCCACGGCTACGCGATGAAGGACGACGAGATCGCGACCACCAAGGAGATCCTCGGGCTGCCGGTCGACGAGAGCTTCTTCGTGCCCGACGACGTGCGAGACCTGTACCGCTCCGCCGGTCGTCGAGGTGCCGACGAGCACGCCGCCTGGCGCGCCCGCCGCGACGCCATGAACCCGGCCATCCGGGTCCGCTGGGACGCTGCGCTGTCGGCGACGGCGCTGCCCGATGCCGAGCTGGCGTTCCCCACGTGGGAGCCAGGCGACAGCGTCGCCACGCGCAAGGCCAGCGAGAAGTGCCTGCAGGCCATCGCCGATGCGGTGCCGGGGCTCGTGGCCGGTGGCGCCGACCTCACCGGCAACACTGGCACCACGTTCCTCGTCGACGGCGTGCAGAGCGTCGACAACCCGGGCGGCCGCCAGCTCTACTTCGGCGTGCGCGAGCACGCGATGGCCGCGACTCTCAACGGCATGGCACTGCACGGCGGCACGTTGCCGGTGGGCGGCACCTTCTTCGTGTTCTCCGACTACATGCGCCCGGCGGTGCGGCTGGCCGCGCTCAGCCGGGCCAAGTCGGTGTTCGTCTGGACCCACGACTCGGTCGGTGTGGGCGAGGATGGCCCCACGCACCAGCCGGTCGAGCACCTGGCGGCGGTGCGGGCCATCCCGGGCCTCGGCGTGATCCGCCCCGCCGACGCCACCGAGACCGCCGGCGCGTGGGCCGCGATCGTGTCGGCCGACGGTCCCACCGGTCTGGTGCTCTCACGTCAGGACCTGCCCGTGCTCGAGGGAACCGATGCCGGCAAGGTGGCACTCGGCGCCTACGTGGTGCACGAGTCGCAGGAACCGCCCGAGCTCGTCCTCGTCGGCACCGGCAGCGAGGTGTCGGTGTGCGTGGAGGCGGCGCAGCGACTCGAGGCCGACGGCCTGCACGTGCGCGTGGTGTCGATGCCGTCGTGGGACCGCTTCGCGGCCCAGTCGAACGAGTACCGCGAGTCGGTCCTGCCCGCCGGCGCGCCGAAGCTGTCGGTGGAGGCGGCCGTCACCTTCGGATGGGCCCGTTGGGTCGACGACTCGATCGGCATTGACGACTTCGGCGCCAGCGCGCCCGGTGCCGAGGTGCTCGAGCGCTACGGCATCAACGTCGACCACGTGGTCGAACGCGGTCGGGGTCTCGCCCGATCGAACGACCCGGTGATCGCACCTGTCTGACCCCACACCTGGAGGCATCATGTCCCGACTCGGCGAGCTCAACAGCGAGCAGGGCCAGAGCCCCTGGCTCGACAACCTCCGTCGCGACTGGCTGTCCAGCGGTGAGCTCGCCGAGTGGGTGGCGCTCGGGGTGCGAGGGATCACCTCGAACCCCACCATCTTCCAGAAGGCGATGTCGGGCAGCGATGCCTACGACGCCGAACTGTCGTCGCTCGTCGCCGACGGCGTCGACATCCTCGACGCGTACTGGACGATGGTGGCCGCCGACATCACCGGTGCGCTCGACGTGCTCGCACCGGTCTACGAGTCGAGCGGTGGCGCCGACGGCTTCGTGTCGGTCGAGGTCGCTCCGTCGCTCGCCCACGACACCGACGGCACCATCGCCGCAGCTCGCGTGCTCACCGAGCGCATCACCGCCCCGAACCTGATGGTGAAGATCCCCGCCACCATCGAGGGGATCCCTGCGATCCGCACGATGATCAGCGAGGGCCACAGCATCAACATCACCCTCATCTTCGGTGTCGACCGCTACGACGAGGTGATCGAGGCCTACCTGAGCGGGCTCGAAGCCGCCGCCGGCGATCTCTCCGAGGTCAACAGCGTGGCCTCGTTCTTCATCAGCCGGGTCGACTCCGAGGTCGACCGCCGCCTCGACGAGATCGGCACCGACGACGCGCGAGCGCTCATGGGACGAGCCGCGATCGCCCAGGCCCGCGTGGCGTACCAGCTGTTCCAGGAGCGCTTCAGCGGACCGAGGTGGGAGGCACTGGCGGAGCGTGGCGCCCGGGTGCAGCGGCCGCTGTGGGCATCGACATCGACGAAGAACCCGACCTATCCCGACACGCTCTACGTCGACTCGCTCATCGGTCCGAACACCGTGAACACCCTCCCCGATGCCACCTTGGCGGCGTTCGAGGACCACGGCACCGTGGCTCGAACGATCGACCTCGACGTCGAGGGAGCCCACGGTGTGCTCGAGCGCCTCGGCCAGGTCGGCGTCGACATGGACGACGTGGCTGCCGTGTTGGAGCGCGAGGGCGTCGCATCGTTCGCGGCGTCGTTCGACGACCTCATCGCAACCCTGAACACCTCGGCCGAGGCCCTGCGATCCTGAGTCCGTGGCCTATGGTTCGACGATGAACGGCGAGCTGGTTGTGGTCGACGATGTGGCGCAGGCGTTCGCGGAGCGTGTCGTCGAGGCGTTCCGCGAGCGGCCGAACGAGGAGTTCCGCATCGCCCTGTCGGGCGGCGAAACCGCTCGTCGGTGCTACGAGCGGCTGGCCACCGTGGGCGCCGACACCATCGACTGGTGGAAGGTCGACATCTACTGGGGCGACGAACGAGCGGTGCCCCTCGACCACCACGAGTCGAACTACTGCCTGGCCCGCGAGTCGCTCCTCGAGAAGGTCGGCGCCGCGAACATGGTGTACCCGATGGAGTGCGAGCTGGGAGCCGATCCCTACCAGTTCCGCATCGGTGAGCTCGATGCCATCGACGTGATCCACCTGGGGCTCGGCTCCGATGGGCACACGGCCTCGCTGTTCCCCGGGTCTCCGGCGCTCGACGCCGACCCCGGGCGACTCGTCGTGATGAACCACGACCCGTCGGGCAACAACCCCCTCGAGCGGATGACGCTCACGTTCTCGGGTATCCAGCGCGGCCGGCTCGTGCTCGTCACCGTCGAGGGCGAGCAGAAGAGCGAGGCCCTCGCCCGGGTCGCCGCCGGCGACGACATCCCAGCGGCGCGGGTCACCGCCCCCGAGCTCGTGTGGTTGGCCGACCCCGCCGCCGCCGGAGCGCTTCCCCGATGAGCACCTCCACCCCCCAGCCAGGCAACCTCCCCGAGACCGACTTCGGCGACGTCGACGACCCGGCCGAGGTGGTCCATCCGATGCACGACCTTCCGCGCTATCGCACGGGCGACGACGAGCTCGATGCGCTCATCGCCCAGCTGGTGGCCCGAGCCGGCGACTCCGACGACGCATCGCTCGTGTTCGAGATGGTGGTGTCGGCCATCCGGATGCAGCGCGAGGAGGTGGCGCGGCGCGAGCTGAAGATCGCCAACTACACGCTGAAGGAGATGCGCTACGCCTACAACGTGTTCGCGCCGTACCGCGGCATCCGAAAGGTGAGCGTCTTCGGGTCGGCTCGCATCGCGGCCGACGATCCGGCGTACATCGCCGCCCACGACTTCTCCCAGCGGATCGTCGAGCGCGACTGGATGGTCATGACCGGAGCCGGGCCCGGGATCATGGAGGCCGGCATCATCGGTGCTGGTCGCGAGAACGCGTTCGGGGTGAACATCCAGCTGCCCTTCGAAAAGGTGGCCAACAGCGCCATCGCGGGCGATCCGAAGCTCATCAACTTCCGCTACTTCTTCACCCGCAAACTGACGTTCGTGAAGGAGTCCGACGCCTTCTGCATGTTGCCGGGCGGGTTCGGCACCATGGACGAGTCGTTCGAGCTGCTCACGCTCCTCCAGACCGGCAAGTCGTACCCGATGCCGGTCATCCTGCTCGATCCGCCGGGCTCGACCTACTGGGAGCGGTGGAAGGCGTTCGTCGAGGAGGAACTGCTCGCAGGAGGACTGATCAACGCAGACGACCTCTACCTCGTCCACCTCACCGACGACATCGACGATGCGGTCGAGCACATCGACGCGTTCTACCGGAACTACCACTCGATGCGCTACGTCGGCCGCAGGTTGGTCCTGCGCCACCACCACCCGATCAGCGATCAGCAGATTGCGTCGCTCGGCAACGAGTTCGCCAGCATCATGAGCGGCGGCGGCATCGAGCGGGCCGAACCCTCGCGGGCCGAGATCGCCGACGGCGACGCCGTCGAGCTGCACCGCCTGGCGTTCCGCTTCGACCAGTACGGCCACGCCAAGCTGCGCATGCTCATCGACCGTCTCAACCAGATGATCGCCGACGCCATCTGAGGCTGAGACCGGCCGCTCGGGTCTTAGTCGACTCCGGGCTCCCACTCGGCTTGCGAGCGAACCCACGCGGCCACCGCCTCGACGTCGATCTCGCCCGTGGTGTCGACCTCGAGCAGCGGACCTCCGAGGTGGAGGGGCTTGCAGCCGTCCAGCACCAGCTCCTCGAGCTTGTTGGACGGTTGGCGGCTGTCGAGGTGGCCCGGATGGCGCTCGACCTCGGCACGCTGTCGGAAGCGGGCGATGGCGAGCTCGGGCTCGCACATGCAGTGGAGCTCGATGAGTGGTTTGCCTAGGGCGTGGAGGTCGTCGACCGACACCGCCCGGTGGAACACCGCCTCGATGACGGCGCTCGGGCAGGTGTCGGCGATGCGGTACAGCACGGCCATCGAGGCTCGACCCATCCGCCGCGACCACAGGCGATCACCGACACCGAGCTCGTCGAACAGCGTCTCCTTCACGACATCCTTGGAGAGAAGGGGCACCCGCAGAGCGGCCGCCAGCGGGCGAGCCAGTGCGGTCTTGCCGCTGCCGGGCGCACCCGACACGACGATGTAGCAGCCAGACATTCTCAGCCCTCGGTCCCATCAATTTCGGTCAGGATGTGCGCGGCCTTGTCGACGGCGCGGCGGGCGCGCGTGAGGCGCTTCTCGTCGACGGGGAGCTCGGTGCCGCCAGCGTCGATCGACTCGCGGAGGCGAACGATCGCCAGGTCGGCCAGTTCCTCGGAGATGGTCTCCAGCCGGGAACGGATCTCGTCGAACTCACCTGCCACGCGTCGCATCTCCCTCGACCAGTCCGGCCGCCGTCGCGGCGACCACGACCGGGTGGTGCACCTCGATACCAGCGCGTTCGAGGTAGACGGAGCAACCTGGGTTCGCGCTGACGACCGCCTGAGCCCCCGAACGGGCGATGCTGGCGAGCTTCCGGGTGCGCACCTGGTCCGCCAGTTCGGGCTGGTCGATGGAGAACGCGCCGCCGGCACCGCAGCACAGCCCGTCGTCGTCGAGCTCGGTCACGTCGGCGTAGGGCGCCAGAAGGGTTCGTACCGCTCCGTGGGCGCCCTGGACGTGACGGAGGTGGCACGGGTCCTGCACCGCGAACGTGCGCCGCACGTGTCCGGGTCGGGCGGGCGGGAGTTGATCGCGGTGCTCGGTGAGCCAGGTGCTGACATCGACCACCCGGGCGGAGAACCGTCGAGCCGCGTCGGTGGCGATGGCCTCGCCGTAGTGCTGGAGCATCGCACCGCATCCAGCGGAGTCGACGACGATGGGTGCGTCTCCCGGCATGGCGGCCATGGTTGCGAGTGCCCGTCGCCGAGCCTCGTCGGCTGCCCCTGCGTGGTCGGCGAGAGCTCCGCAACAGCCGGCACCTCGCGGCGGGAGGGCGACGCCGTTGCCCGTCGACTCGATGAGCCGGGCGGCGGCGACGTGCACGGGGCGCTGCCAAGCGTCCATGACGCACCCGGTGAAGAGCCAGACGTCGGTGCCACTCGCGGCAAGTGCGGGGCGACGAAGTGGCAGACGTCGGGGAAGACCGAGACGATCCGACGGCACCAATCGGAGCCGTTGGCCGACTGCGGCGACGAGCGAGGCCGCCCGCACGAGCGCCGGCACCGCCAGCAGGCGGTAGACCCGGCGCCTGATGCCATGCGGCGCCAGCTGGGCCCGCGTGGAGGCCATGAGACGGCCGAACGGGACGCCGGACGGGCACGCCGGCTCGCAGCCCCGACATTGGATGCAGGTCTCCATCGCATCGACGAACGGGGCGTCCATCGGGGAACCACCCGCTACGACGAGTCGCATCGCGGTGATGCGACCGCGCGGCGATCGGGCTTCGTCGCCGGTGGCGCGGAAGGTGGGGCAGTGCGGTAGGCACAGGCCGCACGAGACGCAGGCGGCGAGGTCGTCGCCGTCGAGGGTGAGCGTCATCTCACCGGTGGAGCACGTCGCGGCCCGGGTTGAGCCGCCCGCTGGGATCGAAGAGAGCCGTCATTCGTTGGTGGAGCGTACGCACTGCGGGGCCCACCTCACGAACCGGCTGCGGGAGGTCGCGATGCACCGTGCCTACACCGACCTCGGCGACGAAGCCACCGTGGTCGTCGTGGAGCAGTGCCCCCAACGTCGACGGGTCGAGCGACCACCGGTGCGGCGGCAGGGGCGGAGGTGCGTCCACCTCCTGGCCGCCCTCCGCCTGGAGGGTGCCCATCGATCGCTCGACGTCATCGGGGTGACCTTCGAGGAGGAGCCACGATCTGGTGCCATCCCAGAGGTGCGCGGCGGGTCGGACGACGAGCCGCGGCTCGACACCGGGCTCCCAAGGCCCCCGCATCCACGCCGAAAGCTCAGGGCGGGGTCGGGTGCGCAGCAGCACCTCGCCGATGAACCCGAGGGTGCCGAGCGAACCGGCGAGCAGCCGGCACAGGTCGTAGCCGGTGACGTTCTTCACGGTGGGACCACCGGCGCGCACCAGCCGTCCATCGGCACCCACAATCACCGCCTCGAGGAGGCAGTCGCGCGCCGGGCCCACCGCCGGACGCCGGATGCTGCTCCACCCCACCGCCAGCGCACCTCCGACGGTGCCTCCCTTCCGGCCGCCGATGACGACCTCCTGGCCCGAGTCGGCGAGCGCAGCGTCGAGCTCGGCGGCTGGGGTGCCGGCCCCCACGCGCACGGTCATCTCGGCCGGTTCGATCGAGACGATGCCCTCGGGTGCCCGCACCTCGCGAACATCGTCGGCGACGCTGCCTCCCACATCCCACGCGGTGCGCCCGCCGACCATGGCCACCGGACCCTGGTCCCCCACCTCGGCGGCGAGCTCGTGGAGCGCGGCTCGGAACGGCCGCGGGCCGGGCGCGTCCATCAGATCCAGGTGCCGTCGGGCACCCGACGCAGGCTGGCCACATCGGCACAGCTGGCGCCCAAGGGGAGCACCTTGCCGGGGTTGGACCGACCGTACGGGTCGAACGCCGCACGCAGACGCGCCTGGGCGGCCAGGTCGTCGGAGGAGAACTGCAGCTCCATGAACGACTGCTTCTCGAGCCCGATGCCGTGTTCGCCCGACAGCACGCCGCCCGCGGCGAGGGAGGCGGCGACGATCTCGGCGCCCGCCGCGTGGACCCGCTCGAGCACCCCGGGCTCGCGCCCGTCGAACATCAGGAGGGGGTGGAGGTTGCCGTCGCCGGCGTGGAACACGTTCATGACCAGCAGGTCGTGTCGGGCCGCGATCTCGTACACCTGCCGCATCACCTCGACCAGGCGGCGCCGGGGCACCACCGTGTCGTGCAGGTAGTAGTTGGGCATCACCCGGGCCACGGCCCCGAACGCCGACTTGCGACCCTTCCAGAGGAGCTCGCGCTCGGCGGCATCGGAGGCCAGCCGCACGGAGCCGACACGGTGCTCGCGCGCCACCCGCTCGACCACCTCGACGTCGGCAGCGACCCGTGCCGGCGGCCCGTCGACCTCGACGAGGAGGATGGCTGCCGCGTCGAGCGGGTAGCCGGCGTGGACGAAGTCCTCCGCGGCACGGGTGATGAGGGCGTCCATCATCTCGATCGCGGCCGGCACGACCCCGGCGCCGATGATGCCCGACACCGTCGCCGCCGCATCGTCGACCTGGCCGAAGCCGAGCAACATCGTGCGCACCTCGACGGGGTTCGGGGTGAGCCGCACTGCGATGCGGGTGGCGATGCCGAGGGTCCCCTCGCCTCCCACGAACGCGCCGCGCAGGTCGTAGCCCACCGGGTCGGGATCGAGCCCTCCGAGCATGGCGACCTCGCCATCGGGCAGAACCACCTCGACGGCCAGCACGTGGGCGCTGGTGACGCCGAGAGCGAGGCAGTGAGGCCCCCCGGAGTTGTTGGCCACGTTGCCGCCGATCGTGCATGCCTGCTGGCTCGACGGGTCGGGGGCGAAGTGGAGTCGCAGCGGAGCGAGCCGGCGCGAGAGGTCGAGGTTGACGACCCCTGGCTCCACCCACGCCACCAGGTTCTCGGCGTCGATCGAGAGCACCGCGTCCATGCGGGTGGTGACGATGACCACCGCGCCCTCGAGCGGCACCGCGCCCCCGGCCAGCCCGGTGCCCGCTCCCCTTGCCACGAACGGTCGATCGTGGCGACGAGCCACCTGCACGCACGCCACGACCTCGGCGGTGCTGCGGGGGAAGCAGATCGGCCCCGACTCGCCCACGTCGATGAGCGACGCATCGCGCCGGTGCAGTGCCCGGTCGACGCTGCTGTGGTGCACCCGGTCGTGGCCGAGCCGGTCGACGAGCTCGGCGATCAGCGCAGCGTCGTCGGAGGTGGAACCCACGTGGTCAGTCTGCCACCGGCTGACAGGTACCCTGCCGTCGATGCAGATGCCCGCTGAGGCCCACGAGTGGGTGTCGTTCACCGACGAGGTCGGCGACGACTGGATGTTCGACCTCACCTTCATGACGAGCGCATGGACCTGCATCTTCGGCGACGGCTGCGTCGGCGTCCTCACCGGACCCACCCCCGAGCTCGCGCAGGGCTGCTGCTCCTACGGCGCCCACCTCACCGGCGACGACGACCGCGCCAGGGTCGAGACCGCGGCGGCTCGGCTCGACGCGGGCAACTGGCAGTTCATCGGCGAATCGGTTCGGCGGGGTGGACCCTTCAAGCGCAACGGCGCCGAGAGCGTGACGCGACTGGTCGGTGACGCCTGCATCTTCCTCAATCGACCGGGCTTCCCGGGCGGTCCTGGGTGCGCTCTGCACCGCGGAGCCATCGAGCACGGCGAGCGCCCCCTCGACTGGAAGCCCGATGTCTGCTGGCAGCTCCCCCTCCGACTCGTCGACTCGGTCGACGAGAACGACCACACCACCCACACGCTGCGCGAGTGGACTCGGCGCGACTGGGGCGACGGTGGGGCGGAGTTCCACTGGTGGTGCACCGACGGTCCCGAGGCGTTCATCGGACACCAGCCGGTCTACGTCGAGCTGCGCGACGAGATCGTCGAGATGGTGGGCATCGGCCTCTACCGACGGCTGGTCGACCACATCGAGATCGCGCGGTCATCTGTCCCACTCCCCCATCCCGCGCTCAAGAAGCGGGCCTAGGCGTCCGACGTGGAGGGAGTGGATGGATTCACCCGCGAGGCCCTTCAGCGATCGATCGATGCCAAGGGCATCCTCTTTCCGCCCCATGTGCTCGACCAGGTCGTGGCCGGCATCGATGCCGGCAAGCACCTGATCCTCACCGGACCCCCCGGCACCGGAAAGACCACGCTCGCCTACGTCGCGGCCGAAGTCGCGCAGAAGGCGATGCTCTGCACGGGCTACCTGCCCACCACCGCCACCAGCGAGTGGACCACCTTCGAGACGATCGGTGGCCTACAGCCCACGGCCGATGGGCTCATCTTCCGGCCCGGGCTGTTCGTCGAGGCCATCATGACCGGCCGCTGGCTGGTCATCGACGAGCTGAACCGCTCGAACTTCGACCGGGCGTTCGGGCAGCTCTTCACGGTGCTGTCGGGCTCGCCCGTGGTGCTGCCGTTCAAGCGGGCCGGTCAATCCCAGACGCTGTCGATCGTGCCCTCGGGCATCGAGCCGCCCGACGACACCGACGTCATCCGCATGCCTGCCTCGTGGCGCATCATCGCCACGATGAACGTGTTCGACAAGAACCTCCTGTTCGAGATGTCCTACGCCCTCATGCGCCGCTTCGCCTTCATCGAGGTGGGGACCCCCGACGAGGCCAGCTTCGAGAAGCTCCTCCAGGGCCCCGGCGAGATCGTCGGCCAGCTCCTCCCCCTCCGCCGCTTCAGCGACCTCGGCCCGGCCGTCTACCTCGACGCGGCGCGCTACGCCGCTCGACGCGCCGAGGACGGCGTATCCGACTCTCGCCTCCTCTACGAGGTCTTCTACGCCTACTTCCTGCCGCAGTTCGAGGGGATGGACGACGACAAGGCCACCGCGCTCTACCGCACCGTCGAGCCGCTGTTCGACGAGGCCGAGCGCATCGAGGCCCAGCGGACCATCGGCGAGGTCCTGGGCATCGAGCTGACCATCTAGATCTCGGCTGACCGTGCCCGGCGACACTCCCACCCACCGCCTCTGGGCCCGCCTGCGACGGCCGTTCGACACCCCCGAGGTCGTCGATGCCGCGCTGGGTCTGCCCGAGAGCACCATCGACCAGCTCATCGGCAGCCGTGTCGCGTCCAGCGATGCCGCCGACCGACTGCTCGCCCGAATGCCGATCATCGCCCGGGCGCTCTCCACGGCAATGCAGTCGCGCCCCGAACGGTGCCTCGGCGAGCTGCGGGGCCCGATCCTGTGGAGCGAGACCATGGCGGCCCGCGGCTCCAGCGCCGCGGCCCCCGACGTCTTCGTCTGCGCGGTTCCCCTGCGGCACTACGACACCGATGAGAACCGCATCCTGGTCGCGGCCCTCACCGCGATCCGCGACGCGGGACGCGCCACCGACCTCCTCCCGGCCGAGGCCTACGACGACGAGACGCTGCGGCGCGCTCGGGCCAACGGCATGCGCGCCACCCGGTGGCTGGCCTCGCAGCACCTCGCCGGGGTCCCGCGGACCAGGCCCACCGCGCGCGAGATGCGCCGGGTGCGGGCCGGCAGCCGCAAGGGCACCTACACGCCAGCGCTTCGGCTCCTCGACGAGTCGTTCGAACCCGTCGAGGTCGACGACCTCCTCCCGTACTGCGACCCCCGCACCCGCACCCAGCATGCTCTTGTGGTGGCTGCTGCCGAGCGTCTCGAGGAGCGCGGGATCCTCGTCCCCCACTTCCGTGCGCTCGGTGGGGTGTTGCGCGCTGGTCCGATCGAATACCGCCATCAGCGGGTGCGTGGCAGTCGTGCCCTCTACGGCGTGCTCATCAAGGACGTGCTCGTCGACGTGCCCTCCGGGCCGCCGGAGGGCCATGCCGGTGCGTTGGCCGACCTCCAGGCGCGGGCGGACGGCCGGCGCGCGGTGCTCGTCACCAGCGCCGCCGATCTCGAGGCTGCTCTCGACCTGGCGCTGGGGCCGGGCTCGGTCGCCTAGCGGCCGAGCCGGCGACGATCCTGCTCGCGCAGGAGGCGCTTGCGGATCCGGATGTTGGTGGGCGTCACCTCGACGAGCTCGTCGTCGGCGATCCACTCGATGGCCGTCTCGAGGGTGTGGACCCGCGGCGGCGTCAGCTTGATGGCGTCGTCGGCGGAATGGGTGCGGATGTTGGTCTTCTGCTTCTCACGGACGATGTTGATCTGCATGTCGTCGCTGCGTGCGGACTCGCCGACCACCATGCCCTCGTAGACGGCGGTGCCGGGTCCGATGAACATCTCGCCGCGCTGCTGCAGGTTGTCGATGGCGTAGCCCGTCGACACGCCGGAGCGGTCGGCCAGCATGGCGCCACCGGTGCGGGTGGGAAGCTCACCGACCCATGGGATCCAGCCTTCGTGGTGCTGGTGCATCAGGGCGGTGCCGCGGGTGGCGGTGATGAGCTGTGACCGGAAGCCGAGGAGGCCGCGTGCCGGCGCCTCGATGGTGATGATGGAGCGGCCGGCGTCGCCGGGCCGGAGGTCGGACACCCGCCCCTTCCGGGGGGCGATGGCCTGGGTGACCGTGCCCACGTAGTCGTCGGGCACGTCGATGACGGCGTGCTCGAGCGGCTCGTGCCTGTGGCCGTCGATCTCGCGCACGAGCACCTCGGGCCGGCTGACCTGCAGCTCGTAGCCCTCGCGGCGCATCGCCTCGATGAGCACCGCCAGCTGCAGCTCGCCGCGCGCCGCCAGGTCGAGGATGTCGGGCGAATCGGTGTCGGTGAGCCGGATGGAGACGTTGCCGAGGACCTCGCGCTCGAGACGGTCGCGCAGGTGGCGTGACGTGAGGTACTTGCCCTCCTTGCCGGCGAGCGGCGAGGTGTTGACAGCGAACGTCATCCGCAGGACGGGCTCGTCGACGGTGAGGCGGGGCAGCGCCTCTGGGTTGGTCGATTCGGCGAGGGTGTCGCCGATCTCAACCTCGGGAAAGCCGGCGATGATGAACAGGTCGCCCGCGCTGCGCTCCTCGACCTCGACGCGGTTGACCCCCTCCACACCGAGCAGCTGGCTGAGGCGGCGCTTGATGGGCAGGCCGTCCTCGCCGACGAGCGCCACCTGGTCACCCTTGCGGAGGCGCCCGTTGATGACCCGGCCGACCGCAAGGCGACCGAGGTAATCGCTGGCATCGAGGTTGGTGACGAGCGCCTGCAGCGGAGCGTCGGGGTCGCCCGTGGGGGCGGGAACGGTGTCGATCAGCGTCTGGAGCAGGGCGTCGAGGCCATCGTCGGGGCCGGGCGTGCCGATGCCGACCATGGTACGGCCCTCTCGGGCTATGGCGGAGATGACGGGGAACTCGATGTGGTGGTCTGGGGCGTCGAGGTCCATGAACAACTGATAGACCTCGTCGAGCACCTCCTCGGGCCGGGCGTCGCTGCGGTCGACCTTGTTGAGCACCACGACCGCCGGGAGGCCGACTGCGAGTGCCTTCGACAGCACGTAGCGGGTCTGGGGCAGCGGGCCCTCGGCGGCGTCGACGAGGAGGAGGACGCCGTCGACCATGGTGAGCGCCCGCTCGACCTCGCCGCCGAAGTCGGCGTGGCCGGGCGTGTCGACGAGGTTGACGCGCACGTCCTTCCAGGTGACCGATGCCGCCTTGGCGAGGATCGTGATGCCCCGCTCGCGCTCCTGGTCACCCGAGTCCATCACGCGGTCGATCACGGCCTCATTGGCGCGGAACGTTCCGGTGGCGCGCAGCAGGGCGTCGACGAGGGTGGTCTTGCCGTGGTCGACGTGGGCGACGATGGCGACGTTTCGGAGGCTGGTGATAGTCACGAGGGGGAAGATGCTACTGGCAGCACGCGTCGACTCCGACCGTACTCCGCCACCACGCGAGTCTGATAGCAAGGTCGGAGATGAAGGGCTCGTTCTCGCGACTGCTGCTCGCGTCGGTGATCACCGGTGTGCTCGTTGGCCTCGCGGTTGCGGCCTTCGAGCTGCTCACCGTCGACATCCTGCTCGAAGAGGTCCTGGAACGGCCGCTGTGGCAGCAGGCGCTGGCTCCGGGGATCGGTCTGGTCCTGGCCGCTGGGCTCCTCCGCTGGGGCGCATCAGGGGCGAACCCCTCGACCTCCGACGAGTACATCCGCGCCTTCCATGCACGCGCCCCTCACCTGGCGATTCGCGAGCTCCCGGGCAAGCTGGCTGCCGGTGCGGCCACCATCGGCTTCGGAGGCGCGCTGGGTCTCGAAGGTCCATCGGTGTACTCGGGCTCGGTGCTCGGCGTGGCGGTGCACGACCGGCTCCGGCGGTGGTTGTCGCACGGCGACGTCCGGCTCCTGCTCACCGCCGGTGCGGCTGCCGGCATCGCCGCGGTGTTCCAGACGCCCGCCACCGGCGTGATCTTCGCCCTCGAGTCGCCATACCGCGACGACGTCGCCCGGCGCGCTCTGCTTCCGGCCCTCTTGGCGGCGGCTGCGGGTTACATCACGTTCGTCACGGTCCTGCACCCCGACTCCGCAATACCGTCGCTCGGTTTCCGCCCCGGCCCGATCGAGCTCACCGACCTGCTCGGCGCCGCGCTGCTCGGGGTTGCCGCGGGGCTCTCGGGCCGCGGGTTCGCCCGGCTCGTGAAGATGACCAAGGACATCACAGGGCGGGTCGCTTGGTGGAAGCGCCTCATGGTCGCCTCGACGGTGATGGGCGCTCTGGTCGTGGTGAGCGACGTCCTCTTCGAGGAGCCGCTCTCGCTCGGGCCGGGGCTCAACGCCATCGAATGGGTGATCGACCCCGACCGTGGGCTCCTCGTCATCGCCGCCCTGTTCGCCGTGCGGATGGTCGCCACCCTCAGCTCCCTCGGCGGTGGAGGGTCCGGCGGCCTCTTCATCCCGCTGGTCGTGCAGGGCACGATCCTCGGCCGCTTCGTCGGGGGCATCCTGCCCGGCGACGAAGCCATCTCGAGCCTCTGGCCCACCCTCGGGCTGGCCGCGTTCCTCGGTGCCGGCTACCGGGTGCCCATCGCCGCGGTGATGTTCGTGGCCGAGAGCACCAGCGGCGACAGCTACGTGGTGCCCGCCCTCATCGCCGCCGCCGTGTCACAGCTGGTGGCGGGACCCTCGTCGGTGGCGATCGGCCAGCGCACCGCGCGGATCGGCCATCTCGAGAGCCGTCTGCAGCTGCCCATCGCCACCGCCCTGTCGACCGACGAGCTCACGGTGCCGCCCGACGCCACGCTCGCGGAGTTCATGGAGCTGCACGTGCTCGGTCGGCGCCGCCGGACGGTGCCGGTGGTCGACGGCGACTCCTACCTCGGGCTCTGCACCCTGGCCGACCTCGGTGACGTGGAGCGGGCCGATTGGGAGGTGACGACGGTGGCCGATGTGATGCGTCGCGACACACCCGTCGGCCGACCCGACTGGACGTTGCACGATGCCGTGGCCGCGATGGAGAACGACCGTCTCGACCTCCTTGCAGTGGTCGACGCCAACGGCTGGTTCGTGGGCGTGGTGGATGCCGACGAGATCGTGCGACTCGACGAGATCCTCGACGAGGCCGAGTGGCGACGGGAGCCAGGAGGGTGACCTCGACCGCACCTGGCGCACGTGGGCGCCACCCCTCACCGCCCCGCTGCGATGGCGTCAGCTGTCGTCGTCGTCCTGGTTGGCGTCAGCTGGTTCGGCCGCTTCGGCCATATCGGCCATGTCGGCCCATTCGGGATGATCACCACCCGCGTCGGCCGGTCGCTCCGATTGGAGCGACTCGAACAACCCCTCGATGTCGATGTCCTGAGAGCGCTTCAGTGCTCGCGCCTCTTCGAACCGCCGATGGCGACCCTTTTTCACGGGCCAGCTCCTGTCGTGCGAAAGATGAAAGCCTGGCCCACCATAGTCCCTTCGGCCGGACTCCCTCCGCTCGTTGGCGAGTGCCTTTCGATGCACCTCGCAGTTCGAAGGCAAGGCACCGATGATCTCCGTTCCCAGTCTGGTCCTCCTCGCGGTGGCAACAGCGACGGCCGGTACCTTGGGTGGCTTCGGCGGCGCGGTCCTGCTCGTGCCGATCCTGGTGCTCTCGGGGGTGGAACCATCGGTGGCGGCACCGCTGGGTCTGGTCTCGGTTGCCGCGGGATCGTTGGCGGCGGCGCCAAGCCAGCTGGCGAACGGCCTCGTGCACCACCGGCTCGGCATCACGATGGAGATCACCGCCTCTGCGGCGGCGATCACCGCAGCGATGGCATCGGCCCACGTGCCCGGTGCGGCGCTGCAAGTGGTGCTCGCCCTGGTGGCGCTGGCAGCGGGGCTGGTGGGGCTCAGCCACGCCGAGATGCGCAACGTGGCGATGCCCGAGTTCAGCGGCGAGCCACCCGCTGAGTGGCCGGGCACCCTCGACGGAGCCTACGTCGGCCCCGGCGGCGTCATCCCCTACCGAGCCCGCCACGTCGGCCCCGGGCTCGTGGCGATGGCCGTCGCCGGTGTCGTCACCGGCCTGTCGGGTGTCGGCGGGGGGTTCGTGAAGACGCCGGCCATGCGCGAGCTCATGTACATACCAATGAAGGTGGCGGCGGCCACGTCGACGTTCACCGTCGCCGTCACGGCGGCGAGCGCCCTCGTCGTGGTCGCGGGTCAGGGCCGGATCGTGGTGCACGACGCCGCGGCCGTCGGGCTGGGGGGCCTGGTGGGTGGCATCGTCGGATCGAGGATCCAGGACCGGATCTCGCCCGCTCGGCTCCGGCGGGCCCTCGCCATCACGCTCATCCTCGTCGCCGTGGTGCTGGTGGTGCAGGTGTGACCGACGTGCCCGAGGTGGGCGGTCCTGGACCACATCCCCTGGTGGGTCGGCAGCGACATCTGGTCGTCTTCTTGCGTGCCTCGACCATCGTGGCATTCGTGCTGGCCGTCGGTGGGTTGATCCTCCCGGGGCGGGCCGGCACCGTGGCGGGCACGCTGCTCGTCGCCACCTTGATCGGGGTCCCCCTCGTGCGGGTGGCGTGGCTGTGCCTGCGCTGGATCCGTCGTGGCGACGTTCGCTTCGCCCTCACCGCCGGCGGTTTGCTCGCGATCGTGGCGGTCGGTGCGCTGACCGCCCTCTAACCCCGTCAGTCGCCGAGGAGCCCGGGCCGCTGGAACGGCTGGTGCGAGCGCTCCTCGAGGACCAGGCCGCCCTTCCCGTCGAAGGCCAACGAGGCGCGGCCGTCGATGAGGCGGCGGATCGGTTCGCCCACGAGCTCGGCGCGCCAGCCGACGCTCAGGCGGGCATCGGGGTCCCCCCCGAGGAGTGCCTCGAGATCGCTTCGGGTGGCGAGGAGAGCGGTGTCGAGGTCCTCATCGCGGGCGAGCTGGCTGACCCACGACGAGACGAGTCCGACCGCAGGGCGCAGGTCGCGGGCCAACTCGGCGGTGCCGGATGGCTCGTGGCGGACCACTGGTGCCGCGGCCCCCACACCGATGGCCTCGAGGATCTGGCGGGCCGTCTCGCCCTTGGCGTGGCGATCGTCGACGCCGCGGATGGCGCGCAGCTGCTCGGGCGTGGACGGCGCCTGCTGGGCGATGGACACCACCGCCAGGTCGGCGATGACGAACCGAGCAGGCTGGTCGACCTCGATGGCTCGACGCTCGCGCCACGCGGCGACCGCCTGGGCGATGTTGCGGGTGCTGCCCCGGAGCTGTCGGGCCTCCTTGATGCGGAGCCACGCCTCGTCGGGTGGGCGGCTGATCCGGGCACGGGCCCGCATCGCCTCGCACTCGTCGGCCGCCCACTGGAGCCGGCCGCGCGCCTCGAGCTCCTCGGTCTGGCGACGCCAGATCTCGATGAGGTGCACGACGTCGGAGGCCGCGTAGGTGAGCTGGGCGTCGGTGAGCGGCCGCTGCAGCCAGTCGGTGAGCCGGTCGCCCTTGGGGAGGCGGACGCCCATCTCCTTCTCGACGAGCGACGCGAGCGACGGGTTCGACATGCCGAGGAACCCTGCCGCGATCTGGGTGTCGAACAGGTGCCGAGGTGTGGTGCCGCATGCCCGGAGGAGGACCTCGAGGTCCTGGGACGCCGCGTGGATCACGGTGATGGCCGGACCGTCGAGGATCTCGGCCAGCGGAGCGATGTCGACAGCGATGGGATCGACCAACGCCACCTGGTCCCGCCACGCCAGCTGCAGCAGCGCGATCTTCGGGAAGTAGGTGCGCTCGCGGTGGAACTCGGTGTCGAGCGCCACGACCGGCTCGTCGCGCAGCTGGGCGATGAGTTCGGCGAGTGCGCCGCTGTCGGCGATGGGGACGAGGGGACTCACGCTCGGGGTGCGCCGTCGTCTCCGGTGAGCACGTCGCGCCCCGAATCGAGCCAGGCGAGCATGCCGCCCTCGACGTTGACGGCGTCGAGCCCCGCTCCGATGAGGATCTCGCTGGCCAGGGCGCTGCGGCCCCCGCTGCGGCACACGATCAGGACCTGCCGATCGGTGGGCAGCTCGTCGAGCCGGTCGGGCAGCTCGTCGAGGGTGATGAGCGACGCCTGCGCGATGTGCGCCTCGTCCCACTCGTCGGGGCGTCGTACGTCGAGGAGGTGGCCGTCGCCCGTCTCGAGTCGGGTCGCCAGCTGGTCGATGTCGATCTGGGGGATGTCCACTGCGTGCTCCTCGATGGGTCCGGTAGGCGCAGGCTAGCTAGTGGCGCTCGGGACCCGTCGCAGGCGCCGTGGCCATCGGCGGCAGGTCGGCGGGTCGGTCGACGTCGGCGACCACCGCCGGGTCGACTCCGACCACATCGACCACTCGGAGGCCCGCGACAGCTCGGTGCACCGCCCTCTCGCCCTGGTCGAACGCAGCACGCAACACCGGCAGGGCGGTGTCGCTCCTCCACGCGGCGTGTAGCCACTGCCGCCGTCCGTCGACGAGCGGCACGGCGAGGTCGGCGGGATCTGCGGCCTGATCTGGGGACGAGGTGCGATGGAGGGCGCTGACGACACCGCACACGGCGTCGGGATCGGCCCCGGGCAGGTCGACGGCGAGCACGACCACGACCTCCGACTCCACCGCGGACAGCGCCGTGATGAGCCCGCCGACCGGCCCCTCACCCGGATGGAGGTCGGGAATGGTCCGCAGCCCGAGGGCGACCAACGCGGCCTCGTCGCCCCCGACGCAGAGCACCGGCTCGGCCCCCGCCCGGCGGAGGGCATCGGCGACGGTGAGGGCGAGGGGCTGTCCGCGCACGGGCAGGAGCGCCTTGTCGCGGCCCATGCGACGGCTGCTGCCGCCGGTGAGAACGGCGCCAGCGAACGAGCCCACCTTCAACCGCCGTAGTTCATGAGGGTGTCCTGCATGCGGAGGACCTCGGTGTCCTCGTCGCCACGGAACGCCGCATCGACCACCTCGCCGATGAAGAAGGTGTGGTTGCCGACCTCGACCTGCTGGCGCACCTCGCAGTCGATGTAGGCCGGGGCGCTCGCGAGGATCGGTGCGCCGGTGACGCCCTCGGTGTAGGCGAAGCCGTTCATCGTGCTCGCCGTCTCGTTGACCTCGACCGGTTTGGTGAACTTGCGCACGATGGCACGGTCGTCACGAGCGATGGTGCAGAGCGTGAAGACCCGGCCGACGTCGATGAGCTGGTGGGTCAGCGCTGGTCGCTCGACCCCGATGCCGATGAGCTTCGGATCGAAGCTCACCTGCGTGGCCCAGTTGAGGGTCATGAGGTTGCGTCGCACCTCGCCATCGATCTGGGCGCGGCTGCCCACGACGTAGAGGCCGTAGGGCAGGCTCCAGAGCACCCGGCGACGGAGCCGGTCGTAGGAGTCGTGCGCGTCGTCGGTGTCGTCGACGTTGGGCGGGTACGGCCCGATCGGGCCCGAACCTCCGGGGGCAGCCATGGGGCCACCGTACCGGAGGGCTCAGAGGTCGCTCGGCGGCCAGTTCGGATCGAGCTGGCGGAGGAACGTTGCGCAACGTTCTGCTTCGTCGGCCTCGTCGATCGCGGCAGCTGAACGCTGGAGACCGGCGAGGGCGCGGAGGAAACCCCGGTTGGTCTCGTGCTCCCAGCGCACGAAGCCCGATCCGCGCCAGCCGTTGGCCCGGAGCCGATCGAGGCCGCGGTGGTAGCCGACCCGATAGGCGGCGTATGACTCGATCGTGTCGCGGCCGAGGTCGCCGAGCCGTGCCCAGGCGTCGAGGAAGCGGGGCCAGCGGGCGACCACCTCGGCGACGGCGCTGCGGCGGTCATCCCCATCGGGAAGCCCCAGCGCGGCGGACAGGGCCGCGACCGCACCCGACGGTTCGTCGTCGAGCACGGTTTCGGGAGGACCGGACGGGGTGAGCTGGACAGGTCGCGAGTCGGACATGGTGCGCAGGGTACGACGCTGCTCCCCCGCCGGGCTCAGGACCGGGCGAGGGCCACCGTGTGGCGCACCATGGCGGCGAACTCGTCGGGGTGGGTGAGGTGGGCACCGTGGCAGGCGCCGTCGATCACCCAGAGCTCGGCGTTCGGCACGGACGCGGCGATCTCCTCGGCGGCACGCGAGTGGTGGTCGGTGGACTCGCCTCCGCGAGCCGAGACGACCGGCATCGTCAGGTCGGCGTCGCGATAGGCCGGTGCGGACCGGATGGCCACCATGTCGGCGATGAGAGCAGGCCCTTCGGCACGACGCTTCTCGCGGCTCGATGCGGGCATCCGGTCCCACTGGGCATCGCCGATCATGCGTCGCATGAACCGCTCGGCCGCGGTCGCCGGGTCGAGCTCGGCATCATCTGCCACGCGTGCTCCGGGTGACGTCGTTGGCCACCACGGCACCCACGGCCGGGGCGATTCATAGGCGGCCACGGCGGCGATCAGGTCGGGCCGCCGGGCGGCTGCGGCAAGGGCGACCGTGCCACCCATGCTGTGGCCCACCACGATGCACCTTGTCCTGTCGACCACATCGAGCAGGTCGGCGACCTGCGCCTCGACCGTGTCGGCCGGCGGCACCGGAGTGTCGCCGGGACCGAGCAGCGAGTCGCCATAGCCCCGCCTGTCGTAGCGGATCACGTGCAGGTCGGGGAGCCGCCGAGCCACCTTGGCGAGGCTCGTGGCGCGATCCATCGTGCCGTGGATGAGGATCACCGGGAGGTCTGTCGCATCGGCTGCCGCCGGGTGCTCGTGCACCGCCAGGCCGTGGCTGCCCACCCGTCGGGTCGGCTTCACCCGCGGGGCTCACTTGATGCGCACGAGGCGGATCGTGTCGGTGGCTTCGGCGCTCTCGCTGGAGCCGGCCAGGACGACCGCCACGTCGCCCGAGCGCACGAGCCCGAGCCGACGAGCATCGTCGGTGGCCCACTCCACCATCTCGGTGAACGACCCGTGGGCATCCGAGCGCAGGGGTGTGGTGCCCCAGCTCATGCTGAGCTGCTGCACCGTGCGCGGGTCGGCCGAGTACGCCAGGATCTTCGCCTCGGGCCGAAAGCGGGCGATCGAACGAGCGGTGAAGCCCGAGCGGGTGATGCAGATGATGGCGTTGGCCTTCATGTCCATGGCGGCACGCCACGCCGCCATCGTCATGGTGTCGGTCATCTTGGTGTCGAGCCCCGCCACCTCGAGCACGTGGCGGTGCTGCAGGTTGCCGGCCCAGCCGTCGTAGTCGAAGCGCTGGTCGGCCTTGGCCGCGATGCGGGCCATGGTGGCGACGACGAGCGACGGCGAGTGCCCGATGGCGGTCTCGGCCGAGAGCATGACGGCGCTGGTGCCGTCGAACACGGCGTTGGCCACGTCGGTGGCCTCGGCCCGGGTGGGGCTCGGCGCGTGGATCATCGACTCGAGCATCTGGGTGGCGGTGATGGCGGGCCGACCCATGGCGATGCACTTCGCGATGATGTCCTTCTGCAGGTGCGGGAGCTCCTCGATGTTGAACTCCTCGCCGAGGTCGCCTCGCGCCACCATGATGGCGCCCGACGCCTCGATGATCCCTTCGAGGTTGTCGACCGCGGCGCGGGTCTCGATCTTGGCGACGACCAACGGCCCGCGCGGGTGCGGTTCGGTGCCGATGCGGCGGATGTCGTGGGCGGAGCGGACGAACGACAGCGCCACCATGTCGACGTCGAGGCCGACGAACGTGTCGAGCAGCCGTAGGTCGTTGTCGGTGGGCGAGGTGACGCGCAGCCGGTCAGAGGGGATGTGGACCCCGGGACATCCCTGCACCCAGCCGCCGTGCGCCACGCGGCCCTTGAGGTGGTCGCCGCCGTGGTCGTGGATCTCGACGATGACCGCACCGTCGCCGAACATCAGGCGGTCGCCGGCGTGGATGTCGACGAGGAGGTGGTCGTAGTCGACCTCGACCACCTCGGCCGTGCTCTTGGTGTTGCCGGGAGCAAGGCGGATCTCGGTGCCCTCCATGAGCATCACGCCCTCGTCGACGCCGAACGAGGCGGCTCGCACCTTCGGTCCGGGCAGGTCGACGAGGATCCCCACGGTGCGGCCGACGGCCTTCGCCGCCGCCCGAACCCGGTGGTAGCGCTCGATCTGCTCATCGAGGGTGCCGTGGGCGAGACCGATGCGCGCGACATCCATGCCCGCCTCGATCATCGACTCCAACATGGCAGGGGAATCGGATGCTGGACCGATGGTGGCGATGATCTTCGTGCGACGAGCCATGGCTCCACGGTACCGATCTCGCGGGACGTGCTCGGCTTCTATGCTCCGCGCAATGCAGCTCCTCCTCATCCGCCATGCTTTGCCTGTCCGCATCGACGGCGGTGATGGTCCGGCCGACCCTCACCTCAGCGACACCGGCCACCACCAGGCCGAGGCACTCGCCCACTGGTTGGCCGACGAGCAGATCGACGAGATCTGGACGAGCCCGATGCGCCGGGCGCGCGAGACGGCTGCTCCGCTCGAAGCCGCCCTCGGCCTGACGGCGGTCGTCGATGACGAGCTCCGCGAGTTCGACGCGGAGGAGTCGCACTACATCCCGATGGAGGAGCTGCGCGGCACCGACGACCCGCGCTGGCGCGAGCTCATCGAGCGGCTCGGGTCGCCCGAGCAGTACGCGTTCCGCGACCTCTGCGCCGCGGCGGTCGAGCGGGCTGTGGTCGCCAACCCCGGCCGCACCGTGGCGGTGGTCTGCCACGGCGGCGTGGTGAACGCCTACCTGTCGAGCATCCTGCACATCGAACGGCCCCTGTTCTTCGAACCCGCCTACACCAGCGTGAGCCGGGTGATGGCCGCCTCGAGTGGCATGCGGTCGCTGGTCAGCGTCAACGAGGTTGCACACATGCCGACGTTGCGGGCCGGCGGCCGCACCCCTGGCAGAGACGGCGACGCGGCGCCAGGAGCGGCCGCCAATGACATCGTCGCTCGCGCTGAAGAGGCCGCCGTCGAGTCGCCGCCGTAGAGACTCGCCCCTCGATCTGGCCGACTGGCGACGATCCATACCCATAGACTCCTGCCATGGCGTTCGAGCGCATCACCGTCGACCCGGCCCGAATGGGTGGACTGCCGACGATCCGTGACACGCGCGTCACGGTGGGCATGGTGCTGGGTCAGCTCGCCGCAGGTCGAACTGTCGACGAGGTCCTGGCGGACTACCCGTACGTGGAGCGCGATGACGTGCTTGCGGCGCTGGAGTATGCAGCCGCTGCGGTGAACGAGCGCGAGGTGCCGGTTGCCCGACCGGCATGAGGCTGCTCCTCGACGCCAACCTGTCACCGCGGATCGCTGAGGGTCTGCGCGCCGAGGGCATCGACGCCGTCCATGTCGTCGATCTGGGCCTCGTGACGGCGCCCGACGAGGAGATCTTCGACCGCGCTGCCAGCGAGGGCTTCACCGTCGTCACCGCTGACAGCGACTTCGGCACCCTCCTGGCGATGCGCCGGGCGACGAGTCCTTCGGTCGTGCACCTGCGCCACGTCGCCGAACTCGCACCCAACGTGCACCTCGCTCTGCTCCGTGCCAATCTCCCGCCGATCCTCGAGGACCTTGACCGCGGCGCGATCGTCTCGTTGAGCCCGACGCGGATGGCTGTCCGGGACCTGCCGATTCGGTGACGATGCGCTGGTCAGCGTGCACTCGCTGCGCGAACGTCTGATGTCAGCGCTACGAGCGTGGCACCTCGATCCAGGGGCGGTCCTTGTCGACGCGGACGTCGCCAGGGAGGCCGAGGACCCGCTCGCCGAGGATGTTCTTCATGACCTCGGTGGTGCCGCCCTCGATCGAGTTGGCCCGCATGCGCAGGAAGCCCCGCTGCGGGGTGCTCGAGTCGCCGGCCGTCTCGGGTCGCCGCATCGAGTAGTCGCCGTAGAGGAGCGCGTCGGGGCCGAGCAGGTTCATGGTGAACGCCGTGATGTCCTTGTTGAGGTCGGCGGACGCGAGCTTGCCGACCGATCCCTCGGGACCGGGGTTGCCGAGCTTGCGGTTCTGCGACGCTCTGACGTTGGTGAGCCGATGGGTCTCGGCGCGCACCCACAGCTTCATCAGCTCGTCCTTCATGGCCACCCGCTGGGCCTCGCTGAGGTGCTCGGACCGCTGCTGGAAGGCACGCACCGCTCCGGCGATGTGTCCCGATCCTCGCGGGCTCACCGCGCCGCCTATGGAGACCCGCTCGTTCATGAGCGTGGTGAGCGAGACGCCCCACCCCTCCCCCACGTCGCCGAGCCGCTCGGCGTCGGGGATGCGCACGTCGGTGAAGTAGACCTCGTTGAACTCGGCGTCGCCGGTCATCTGGCGAAGTGGACGCACCTCGACCCCCGGGGCGTGCATGTCGACCACGAAGTAGGTGAGCCCCTTGTGCTTGGGCTGGTCGGGGTTGCTGCGGGCGACCAGCATCCCCCACCGCGACAGGTGGGCCAACGTCGTCCACACCTTCTGGCCGTTGATGATCCACTCGTCGCCGTCGAGCACCGCCCGGGTGGCGAGGCCGGCCACGTCGGAGCCAGCGCCGGGCTCGCTGAAGAGCTGGCACCAGATCTCCTCGCCGGTGAACAGCGGGCGGAGGTACCGCTGCTTCTGTTCGTCCGAGCCGTGGGTGACCACCGTGGGTGCCCCCATGCCGTAGCCGATCGGGTTGCGCATGTACGGGCTGGGAGCGCCGTGATCGGACAACTCGGCGTTGACGACGTTCTGCAGGCGGGGCGAGAGTCCGAGGCCGCCGTTGCCCTCCGGGAAGTGCACCCAGGCGAGTCCGAGGTCGAACTGCGCGCCGAGGAACCCGGTGGCGTCGGCGACATCGTTGTCCGCCACCAGCCGGTCGACGAGGTCGCGCACCCGCTCCTCGTCGGCATCCACGGTCGTGTCGGTCGGGCTCACGGTCATCGGGCTCCCCCAGTGTCTGATCTGCGAGGCCGCACGCTACCGGCAACCGGTACTCGGGCCGTTCGAGCGCCGGAAGAGCCGCTCGCAGGGCAGGACCGCGGCTCCTCTACGCGGTACGTTGACGCGATGTCGAACTTTCCCGGTACCCATGCCGCCACCAAACCGGAGCATCCGGCCTACATCATGGCCAGCACCGGCCAGGCGGTGAGCTTCCGGGAGCTCGACGATGCGGCCAACCAGGTGTCGCAGCTCATCCGGGCGTGTGGCGTCGAGCGCGGCGAGCACGTGGCCTTCTGCCTCGAGAACCACCCGGACTTCTACAAGATCGCCTGGGGTTGCGCCTATGCCGGGGTGTACTGGACGGCGATGAGCTCACGGCTCACGGTCGAGGAGATGGAGTACATCCTCGACGACTGCGAGACCAAGGTCTTCTTCACCAGCGGCTACAAGTCCGACTCGGCAACCGCCCTGTTGGGTCGGAACCCCGGTGTCACGCACCGGTTCATCCTCGACACCAACCTCGACGGCTACGACCGGCTCGAAGACGCGCTGGCCGCACAGCCGACCGAGCCACTGCCGGCCCCCCGCAAAGAGGGCCTCGACATGCTGTACTCGTCGGGCACCACCGGCCGGCCGAAGGGCGTGAAGCTACCGCTGCCCGACACCGAGCTCGGCGAGCCCAACGCCGTCACCGGCTTGGCCCAGTTCCTGTTCGGGTTCGACGAGGACGCGGTCTACCTCTCGCCCGCCCCGCTCTACCACGCAGCACCACTTCGCTTCTCCATGGGATTGCACCGGGTGGGCGGCACCGTCGTGGTCATGGAGCACTTCGACCCCGAGCAGGCCCTCGCCCTCATCGAGCGCTACAAGGCCACCACCAGCCAGTGGGTGCCCACGATGTTCGTCCGCATGCTCAAGCTGCCCGAGGAGACCCGGGCGAAGTACGACGTGTCGAGCCTGAAGGTGGCCATCCACGCGGCTGCGCCCTGCCCGGTGCCGGTCAAGGAGCAGATGATCGAGTGGTGGGGGCCGGTGCTGCACGAGTACTACGCCGGCACCGAGGGGAACGGCTTCGTCTACACCAACTCCGAGGACTGGCTGACGCACCGCGGCACGGTCGGCAAGGCGCTCGCCGGCGAGCTGCACATCCTCGACGAGAACGGCGACGACGTGCCGGTCGGCGAGGAGGGCACCGTCTACTTCGCCAGCCCCGGCTCGTTCGAGTACCACAACGACCCCGAGAAGACGAAGGACTCGCGCGACCCCAAGGGGCGAGGATGGAGCACCCTCGGCGACGTCGGGAAGCTCGATGAGGACGGCTTCTTGTACCTCACCGACCGCAAGGCCTACATGATCATCACCGGCGGAGTGAACGTCTACCCGCAGGAGGCCGAGAACGTCCTCACCATGCACCCCGCCGTGCTCGACGTGGCCGTCATCGGAGTGCCCAACGACGACTTCGGTGAGGAGGTCAAGGCGGTCGTGCAGGTGGCCGACGGCCACGAACCGAGCCCCGAGCTCGCGAAGGAGCTCATCTCCTACTGCCGTGAGCACCTCGCCGACGTGAAGTGCCCGCGCAGCGTCGACTTCCGCGACGAGCTCCCCCGCCATCCCACCGGCAAGCTCTACAAGCGCCTCCTGCGCGACGAGTTCTGGGCCGGGCGCGACTCGCGCCTCGTCTGATGTCACGTCCCTGGTGACCAGCGCCGCCGACTTCGAGTTCCTGGACCACCCTGGTCCGCTCGCGTTCGCCCACCGCGGTGGCGCCGGCGACTGGCCGGAGAACACGATGCCCGCCTTCGAGAGCGCGGTGGCGCTCGGCTTCCGCTACGTCGAGACCGACGTGCACGCCACCGCCGACGGGGTGCTGGTGGCGTTCCACGACGAGGCCCTCGATCGGGTCACCGATCGATCGGGCCTGATCGGCGAGCTCCCGTGGTCCGAGGTCCGGATGGCGCGGGTGGCCGGGCGCGAGCCGATCCCCCTGATGGAGGACATCATCACCACCTGGCCCCACCTCCGGGTGAACATCGATCCGAAGCACGACTCGGCGGTCGGACCGCTGGTCGACCTCATCGGCCGCACCGGTTCGGTCGACCGGGTGTGCATCGGGTCGTTCTCCGACCGACGCCTCGACCGGATCCGCGAGGCCATGGGGCCACGTCTGTGCACCTCGATCGGTCCCCGCGGCATCGCGACGCTGAAGGCAGCTGGCTACCGGCTCCCCGTGCGGTTGCCCGCTCCGTGCGCCCAGGTGCCGGTCTCCACCCGTGGCGTCGTCGTCACCGATGCCCGACTGGTGGCGGCGGCCCACCGGCTCGACATGCAGGTGCACGTGTGGACCATCGACGACCCCATCGAGATGCACCGACTCCTCGACCTCGGCGTCGACGGGATCATGACCGACCGCCCGGCCGTGCTGCGCGAGGTCCTCGAGGCGAGGGGCCAGTGGCCGACAACCTGAACGAGCTCGTCGGACGCTCGCACCAGCTCGAAGCACTGCGCGCCGCCTTCGCCGCCACGCACTCGGCCACTTCGCAACTCGTCGTCATCGAGGGCCAGGCAGGGGTCGGGAAGTCGACCCTCGTGCGCGCCTTCCTCGCCGAGCTCGATCCGCGCACTCGGATCCTGCGGGCGAGCGGCGCCGACGCCGAACGCCACCTCGACTTCGGCGTGGTCGAGCAGCTCTACGCCGAGGCAGCCGCCCTCGGGTTGCGCCGCGACCTGCCGTTCGGGCGCGCCGGCTCACGCCCCGACGCGCTCGAGGTCGGCGCCGCGCTCCTCGAGCTCGCCCGCGCCGCCGGGGACGACCCCGTCGTGGTCGTCGTGGACGATGCCCAGTGGTCGGACCCGCCATCGCTCCAGGCGATCGCATTCGTCCTGCGCCGCCTGCGGGACCGCCCCATCCTCGGCGTGGTGGTCCACCGACCCGACGCGCCGGTCCTCGCCCCCATACACCGGCTCTGCCACGATGCTCGCGGCGAGTGGATCCACGTCCCGACGATGTCGGCGCCCGAGCTCGGCGACCTGGTTCGGCTCCGAGCCGGAGTCACGCTCTCGCGCTTCGCACTCGAGCGCCTCCATGCCCACACGCTCGGCAGCCCTCTCCAGGCGGCCGCATTGGCCGACGAGCTCGATGTCGCAGAGCTGGAAGCTGGCTTCGGACCTCTCCCCGCTCCTCGGTCCTACGCCACATTGGTGCTGAACCGGCTGGCCGACTCCGCACCTGAGGTGGAGCGGCTGGTCGCCGCGGTGGCCGTCGTCGGCCGTGCCACCACCGTCGCCGCCCTCCAGCGGATGTTGGGTGAGGGCTGACGGCGGCACTCGACGAGGCGATCGGTCGTGGCCTCCTCGCCACCAGCGTGCGGGCCGGCGTCTCGGTGATCGATGTCGGACACCCGCTCCAGCGGGCCGCGGTCCTGTTCGACCTCGCTCCCGGCCGAGCCGCGGAGCTGCACCTCCGCGCCGCCGAGATCGCCGATGACCCCGCGCAACGGATGCTGCACCACCTGGCTGCGACGCTCGGGCACGACCCCGACCTCGGTCGTCGGGCCGTGGCGTTCGCCGACGAGCGGCTGGCGGACGGGTGGGAGTTGTCGGCCATCGAGCTACTCACTCGCGCTGCTGGCATCCTGGATGAACCGCTGGAACGGGCCGATGCCCTCCTTCGCGCCGCCGATGCGTCACTCGGCATCGGTGACGAGGCCTCGGCCCGCGAGCTGCTCGGGCGGGTCGGCCCGCCCACCGGCGCGTCGCTCGACACCTTCGTCCGAGGGCAACTGGCGTTCGTCGAGGGGCGTGCCGTCGAGGCCCGCCGGCTGCTCGAGCAGGTCTGGGAGGAGGAACCCGACTCGCCCATCGGGGTGCGGGCTGCCGGTCTCGTCGCCACGGTCGCTGCCAACCATGCCGACGCCGAGCTGTCGCTCATCTGGTCGAGACGGGCGCTCGCCGCGGGCGGCTCCACGAGCCCCGATCTCGGCCACGCCGTGTCGATGCTGGCGTCGGCATGGGCGCTGCGCGGCGAGATCGAGGCTGGCCTCGCTGAGGTATCGCAGTGGGTGGCGCGAGTTCGGGGCCAACGTGCCGAGGCCGACGCCCGTTTGGCGCAGGGCACGAACACGGCGCGTTCGATGTCGGCTTCGACCAGGAGCGGGAGGATCTCGCCGGGTGTGATCTGGGTGCCGTTGGACAGCTCGCAGATGCGGCCCGTCAGGGTGGGGTGGTCGACGTGCACGGTCACGAGCGGTATTGGTTTGCGGGCGCCTTGGGGCATGGCGGCGGAGCGTCGTGCCATCTCGATCAACGCGTCGTAGCGGCGCTGCGCCGCGGACCGCCACAGGTCGGCTTGAGAGGCGGCGTCGCCCAACCGGCTGCGGGCGTCAGCCCAATCGGCTTCCCACAGTTCGTGTTCGATGCGGCGCAGGGCTTCGGAGAAGATGGCGAACCCGATGGGTTCGAACTCGGCGTCGTCGGGTGCCGCCCAGTGCATCCAGTGGTTCACCAGCTTCACGAAATCGGCAGGGTGCGGCTCGACAGCGCGGGCGACGAGCCACTCCTCGTCGGTGGCGAAGTGGTCCGGGACCTTTCCTGCCGCCTTGCCCAACAACATGACGTGGCGCGACGAGAGACGACCGGCGGTGTGGGCGGCGTCGACCAGTTCCATGGTGCGGAGCTGGCGGCCCCGGCGCACCACCGCCGCACACT
>JAENWR010000028.1 GCA_016649895.1 Acidimicrobiia bacterium
GCCACGTCCATGACGTCGTGCTCGTCGGTGAGCGTGTCGAGAACGACACGGAAGCGGTCGAGGTCGTCGTCGGGCAGCCGGTCGCGCAGGGTCTCCATGGTGAGCTCCATCTGACGGGCCCGGAGCGTGGCGACGCTGGGCACCTTCTCGCGCGAGATCGATTGCTTCGTGCGCCGCTCGATGTTCTCGAGCTGGCGCTGCTCGCGGGGCTCGGCGAGTGTGATGGCGACGCCCTCGCGCCCGGCGCGGCCGACCCGGCCGATGCGGTGGGTGTACGACTCGGGCGACGACGGCACGTCGTAGTTGACGACGTGGGTGAGCTGGTCGATGTCGAGGCCACGAGCGGCCACATCGGTGGCGACGATGAGGTCGGCGGTGCCGGAGCGAAGCCGGCTCATGACCCGGTCGCGCTGTTCCTGGCCCATCCCGCCGTGCAGCGCCTCGGCCCGGTAACCCCGGCCGTTGAGGGTCTCGGTGAGCTCGTCGACCTCGGTTCGGGTGCGGCAGAACACGATGGCGGCAGTTGGCGCCTCGACGTCGAGGATGCGTCCGAGAGCGGCGGCTTTGTGGCTGCGGATCACGACGTAGGCGCGCTGGGCGACGAGCGGCGCATCGTGGTCGTCGGTGGGGGTGGTGTCGATCTGGATGCGCATCGGGTTGCGGAGGTGGCGGTTGGCGATCGATGTGATGCGCGGTGGCAGGGTGGCCGAGAACAGGACGGTCTGGCGGTCGGCAGGGGTGGCGGCGAGGATCGCCTCGAGGTCGTCGGCGAAGCCCATGTCGAGCATCTCGTCGGCCTCGTCGAGGACGACCACCTTCACTGCGTCGAGCGGGAGGCTGCGGCGCTGCAGGTGGTCGAGGGCCCGGCCGGGGGTGGCCACGACCACGTGGACACCGCGGTTCAGGGCCGCGAGCTGGCGGCCGATGGGCTGGCCGCCGTAGACGGGCAGGACCTGGGCGCCGAGGTGGCGCCCGTACTTGTAGATGGCCTCGGAGACCTGGACGGCGAGCTCGCGGGTGGGCACGAGGACCAGGGCGACCGTCTCGATGGGCCCGCCCGCCTTCGGCAGCAGCTCGAGGATGGGGAGGGCGAAGGCAGCGGTCTTGCCGGTGCCGGTGGCGGCGCCGCCGAGGAGGTCGCGGCCCTCGAGGAGCACCGGGATGGCTTCGCGCTGGATCGGGGTGGGCTCTTCGTAGCCGAGACCCGTGAGCGCCTCGACGATCTGTGACCGCAACCCCAAGTCGGCGAAGCCGTTGTTGGTGGGCTCGTCGGCGAAGCCGTTGTTGGTGGGCTCGTCGGGGGGTGTCGGCTCGTCGTCGCTCTGGTCGGTGCTGTCGGTCATCTCGATGTCCATGGTGGGAGGCCTTGAACGATAGGCCCTGCACAGGGGCTGACACAGGTCCTAGGTCACGGCGGTGCCGGCGACGGCCCAGCGGTCGCTGCGCCAGCGGCCGTGGAGCGTGAGGAAGCGCAAGGCCATGAAGCCGACGAGGGACCACCAGAGCCAACCGATGCCGAGATCGAACCAGATGACGGCGACCACCATCGGGACGTATCCGGCGGTGGCGATCACCATGGCCACTGCCAGCCACCCCATGTCGCCAGCCCCGATGAGGAGCCCGTCGAGGACGAAGACCACGCCGTTGAGCGGTTGGGCCAGGCCGGCCACGATGAGGAGGCTCGCGGCGGTGGCGACGACGGTGCCGTCGGGCGTGAACAGGTGGGGGAGCGCCCCGTGCAGGCCCACCATGATCGCTCCGAGGACCAGTCCGACCACGACGCCCCACCGCAGCATCCGATTGCCCAGCGATCTGGCGTCATCGACGAGTCCGGCGCCGAGGAACCGCCCGATCATCGCCTGACCGGCGATGGCCACCGCGTCGAGGGTGAGCGCCATGAGGTTCCAGATCTCGAAGGTGATCTGGTGCGCCGCCAGCGCCTGGGTCCCCGAGCGGGCGGCAACAGCTGTGGTGAGGACCAACGCTCCGCGGAGGGCGACGGTGCGCACGAACAGATCTCGGCCCACGAGGCCCAGGCGTCGGATGGTGGACCAGTGCGGGGCCAGTGACATGTCGTGGGGCCGCACGGCACGGCGGATCACGACCAGGTAGCAGCCGGCGCCGACGGACTGGGCGACGACGGTGGCGAGGGCGGCGGCTCCGATGTCGTAGCCGAGGCCGAAGATGAGGACGACCTCGATGACGAGGTTCAACACGGTCGACCCGATGGCCACGACAAGGGGGGTGCGCGTGTTCTGGAGCCCTCTCAGGTAGCCGGTTCCGGCCAGGACGATGAGCATCGCCGGGACGCGCAGCATGCTGATGCGCAGGTAGGTGAGAGCGTGGGCCCGTACCGCCCCGTCGCCGCCCAAGGCCCCGATGAGAGGGTCGGAGAGGACCAGTCCGACGACGGCGATGACCACCCCGATGATGACGGCCAGCCACAGGCTCTGCACCGCCTGGTGGGCGGCTCCTTCGCGGTCGCCGGCTCCCAGCCGTCGGCTCACCGCGGCGGTGGTTCCGTAGGCGAGGAAGATGAAGATGGAGTAGCCGACGAGGAGCACCGTCGTGGCGAGAGCGAGCCCAGCTAGGCGCTCGGTGCCGAGGTGGCCAACGATGGCGGTGTCGGTGAGCACGTAGATGGGTTCGGCCACCAGCGCGCCGAGTGCCGGGAGGGCGAGGCGCAATATCTCGCGATCGAGTGAACGGGCTCCGGCGACGGGGGACACACCCCATCGTCGCAGTTCGGCGCGCTATGCGATGACGATCGCCTGCGACTCGGTGACCGTGAGCGCTCCGGACGCCTCGGGGCTGGCGTTGCCCGAGCGTGCCACCAGGATCGGGTCGGTCAGTGGTCGTGCTCCGCCTCGGCGGCGTCGGCGTCTTCCTTCGTGACGTGCACGGTGCCGTCGGGGTGCTCCGGTGGGGTGTAGATCGAGTAGAGCTTGAGGTCGTCGTCGCCCGTGTTCACCACGTTGTGCCACGTGCCGGCAGGGATGATGGCGACCCAGTCGTCGGAGAGGTCGTGGTGCTCGTTGATCTGGTCCTCCGCGGGACCCATGTCGACCCGGCCGCGGCCGCCTTCGACGCGGATGAACTGGTCGAGGTGGCCGTGGGCCTCGAGCCCGATCTCGCTGCCGGACGGGATGCTCATGACGGTGAGCTGCATGTGTTCACCGGTGAACAGCACCGTGCGGAAGTTGGTGTTGGCCGTCGTGGCCTCTTCGATGTTGCCGATCCAGCCCGTCATCGTCGCTCCCGGTAGATGGTCGAATGCGGGCTCCACTACCCGCGGAGGAGCCGTCTACGCAGTGTCGCGCGCGGTGATCCTGGTCTGCGCATCGCGACGGTCGGGCAATCAGCCCCGAAAAAGCAAAAAACCGCCGGTCGAGACCGGCGGCTTTTCACGATTGCGGCGTCGTCAGACGACGCGGACGTTCTGTGCTTCCTCACCCTTACGGCCGGGAGCGACGTCGAACTCGACACGCTGACCCTCGTCGAGCGACTTGTAGCCGTCGCCCTGGATGTTGGAGAAGTGCACGAACACGTCGTCGGCGCCCTCTCGTGAAATGAAGCCGAAGCCCTTCTCGGCATTGAAAAACTTAACTGTTCCTTGCAACTAACTCTTCTTTCGCAGCGGCCGGCCCATTGTGGACCGATCCAGGCTCAGCGTACGCCACTCCGACGCCGAACACGCACCGCTGCCGAAAAACCCCGAATCGCGCCGGTTCAGGCCACCAGGGTGGCGATGGCGGCGAAGTGCAGGGCGGCGGCCACGATGGTGAAGACGTGCCACACCTCGTGGTAGCCGAACGTGCCGGGCCACGGGTCGGGACGGTGCAGGAGCAGCACCGGGAACCCGAGCGTGTAGGCCACGCCGCCGGCCACGATGAGGGTGAGCTGCGCGGCGGTGAGGTTGTCAGCGAGTGCAGGTGCGGTGGCGACGGCAGCCCACCCCATGATCGGGTAGAGGGCGTTCGCCAACTTCGGCGCCCGGTGCGGTGCCACCAGCTGCCGCGTCATCCCGATGAGACCGAGGGTGCCGACGACTCCCAGCAACGGAACCCCCCAGGCCGACGGGAGGGCCACCACACAGATGGGCACGTAGGTCGCGGCGATGAGCAGGTAGATCATCGAGTGGTCGAGGCGCTGCATGACGAGGCGCGCCTGGGGGCTGTGGGCCAGCCGGTGGTACGCGGCCGATGTCCCGAACACTGCGAGGAGGCCAATCGCGTAGATGGCGGCCGACACCCGAGCAGCGACGCCCTGAGACGCGGCGACGAGGATCGCCCCCGCCGGCACCGCGAGGGCGAACGTCCATGCATGCATGCGTCCACGCCACGTGGGGCGGGGCATCTCGAGCATCATAGCGTCCACCTGTACAGCGTACAGCTGGGTGCTGGACTTCGTCAGCTCCGCACGCGTCCTGGGGCGCAGCGGGGCGTCGCCGGGTTGCTGGCCGCCACGAGAGACTCAGCCCAGGTTGCGGCGAAGAAGGTCGTGCACCCGCTCCCAGTGGGTCTCCGATGCCGCCCGGTCGTAGCGAGCCCCTCCGGGCGGGGCGTAACCGTGGAGGGCGCCATCCATGAAGTCGATGCGGTGACGGACGCCCGCGTCGCTGAGGGCGGTGGCCATCACGGGGATCGACTCCTTTGGCGCACTCGGGTCGTCGTCGGGCCACCCGAAATAGATCTCGCCGCCGATCTGATCGACCTGGCGATGCGGCGAGTCGTCGCGGTCGAGGACCAGCCCGCCTCCGTGTATCGATGCCACCGCGGCGACCCGCTCGGGCCGGTTCTGGGCGAGGGCGAGCACGAGCCGTCCGCTCATGCAGAACCCGACGGCACCGATCGGGCCGTCGCTGGCAGATGGGTCGTCGGCCGCGAGCGAAAGGAGGGCGTCGGCGTCGCGCAGGATGCCATCGCGGTTGACGGTGCCCATGAGGTCGCGGCGCAGGTGCATGTCCTCGTCGCTCTGGCCGAACTCGCGGTACTCGCTGCCCCGGTAGAACAGGAACGGCAGCATCACGTAGTAGCCGGCGCTGGCCAGACGCGAGGCCATGTCCATCAGCGCCGGCCGGATGCTCGGCGCGTCCATCAGGTAGAGGACCACCGGGTGTGGCCCGCCCTCTTCGGGATGGACGATGAAGGTGGTCATCGTCCCGTCTGGCGTCTCGACCTCGACCCGGCGCTCGATCATTACGTCCCCTTCTGATGGCCTCGGGTCGAGGCTAGTTCTGTCAGCTGGCGACGAGCGCCAGGTCGAGCACCTCGTCGACGGTGTCGACCAGGTGGATGGTGACGGCATCCCTCACGTGCGGAGGGAGGTCGTCGACGTCGTCACCGTTGGCCATCGGCAAGATGACGTGGCTGATGCCGGCGCGGTGGGCAGCGAGCACCTTCTCCTTCACGCCGCCGATGGGCAGCACCTTGCCGTGCAGGGTCACCTCGCCGGTCATGGCCACGTCGGGACGGACCCGTCGGCCGGTGAGGGCGCTGACGAGCGCGGTGGTCATGGTGACGCCGGCCGACGGCCCGTCCTTGGGCACCGCCCCAGCAGGGAAGTGCACGTGGAACCGCTGGTCGAGGCTCGCCTCGATGCCGAGTTGGTGGCGGTTGGCCCGGAGGTACGACAGAGCGATCTGCCCCGACTCCTTCATGACGTCGCCGAGCTGTCCGGTGAGGGTGAGCGCGCCGTGCTCGGCGTCGCCGGGGATGGCGGCGGCCTCCACGAACAACACGTCGCCGCCAGCCCCCGTGACGGCGAGCCCGGTGGCCACGCCCGGGAGGCTCGTCCGCTCAGCGGGGTCCTCGCGGAGCGATGTGGGACCGAGCGCCGGGCGCAGGTCATCGACCGTCACCTGGACCTGCCCCACCTCGGCATCGTGGGCGATCTGGCTGACGGCCCGACGGATCAGCCGATCGAGGCGCTGCTCGAGCCGGCGGACCCCGGCCTCACGGGTGTAGTCGGCGACGACGGCGCGGATGGTGTCAGGTCCGACCACCACCTCGTCGGCGGTGACCGCGTTGCGCTCGAGGAGCGACGGGAGGAGGTGGTCGGTGGCGATCGCCACCTTCTCGTCCTCGGTGTACCCCTCGATCGAGATGATCTCCATGCGGTCGAGCAGCGGCGCGGGGATCGTGTCGAGCGTGTTCGCCGTCGCGATGAAGAACACGTCGGAGAGGTCGAGCTCCTGCTCGAGGTAGTGGTCGCGGAAGGTGGCGTTCTGTGCGGGATCGAGCACCTCGAGGAGCGCCGAGGACGGATCGCCGCGCCAGTCGGCTCCGACCTTGTCGATCTCGTCGAGGAGGATGACGGGGTTGCGGCTTCCGGCGTCGGTGAGGGCCCGGACGATGCGACCGGGCCGGGCGCCGACGTAGGTGCGGCGGTGGCCGCGGATCTCGGCCTCGTCACGGATGCCGCCGAGCGACATGCGGACGAAGTTGCGGCCCAGCGTTCGGGCCACCGACTCGCCGAGACTCGTCTTGCCGACCCCCGGGGGGCCGACGAGGGTGAGGATGGTGCCACTTCCACGATCGCCGGCCTTGCCATCGACCTGCCGGTCGGCGCGCAGCTTGCGCACGGCGAGGAACTCGACGATCCGCTCCTTCACCTTTCCGAGGCCGGTGTGGTCGGCGTCGAGCTGTGCCCGTGCCGTCACCAGTTCGAGGTTGTCGTCGGTGGTGGTGGTCCAGGGGATCTCGAACACGGTGTCGAGCCAGGTGCGGATCCAACCCGCCTCCATGCTCTGGTCGCTGGTGCGCTCGAGCTTGTCGAGCTCCTTGGTGGCCGCGGCGGCGACGGCGTCGGGCAGTTCGCCGTCGGCGATGCGCCGGCGGTACTCGGTCAGGGTGTCGTCGTCGCCCGCGGTCTCGCCGAGCTCCTCTCGGATCGCCTGCATCTGGCGGCGGAGGATGGCCTCTCGCTGGGTGCGCTCGATGCCCTCGTTGACCTCGGACCGGATGTCGGCGGTGACCCTGGCGTCGGCGAGGGCGGCTCGGGCCCACTCGACAGCGAGGGCGATGCGGGCCTCGGGATCGACCGTATCGAGGAGCTGGAGGCGTTGTTCGTCGGTGAGGTCGGGCCACCAGCCGATGGTGTCGGCGAGCTGGCCGGGATCGTCCATGCCGTCGAACATCGAGGCGAAGCGACCGTTGCCCATCGTGTCGAGGAGCTCCTCGGCGATGACCCGGTACTCGCGGGCGAGGGCGTGCGCTGTGTCGGACGGCGCGGCGGCGTCGATCTCGTCGATGCTGACGTGCAGCGCGCCCGATGGGGCGACCTCGCCGCGCCCGATGCGGACGCGGCGGATGGCGCGCAGGACGGCGCCGTCGATGCCGTTGGCCAGCTGCCCCCGCTGCTCGACGCGCACGACCACGCCGATGGTGCCGAACTGGCCATCACGCTGCGGGATGGCCACCAGCTCGTCGCCGGTGGTGCGGTCGGCCATGGCATGGCGGGCCTGGTCGCTCTCGGCGGCCACCGTGAGCACCATCTCAGGGAACACCACGCCGTGGGGGAGGGGGAGGAGGGGGAGGGTGCGGATCTCGGTGGACGACACTGCTTCGTCGGATGACACGTCGTTGCGTGATGTCACGTCGTTGCTTGATGACACTGGGTCTCGCTCTCTGCTGTTGCCCTTGCGGCGATTACAAGATTACGCTCTGTCTGCATTAACACCACCCACCGGGGAGATGTTCCCGTGCCGACACTGAGCTCCTGGTTCGCCCAACGGGTCCCGCCCGGCTGGTTCGTCGACGACGTCGAGGTGGTCGCCGACCGTGACGAGATCCTGGTGATCGGCACGTTGCCGAAGGGGCTCTCACCCCGCCGGTTCCGCGAAGCCACGCGCGACGAGCGGGTGGTCATCGCCCAGCACGCCGAGGCCGCCTTCGACCGCAAGGTCACCTGGGCCGTTCGACACGACGGCGCTCTGGTGCGGTTCACCAGCCTGTCGGTGCCGGTGATGACCCGCCTCCGCGTCGAGGAGCGCCTCGTGCTCGACCAGCTGATCGACGGCGGCATCGCCCGCAGCCGCAGCGAGGCGCTGGCGTGGTGCGTGCGCCTCGTGGGCGCCAACGAGGGCGAGTGGCTCACCGAGCTGCGAGAGGCCGCCGCCCGACTGGCCGAGGTGCGCGAACGCGGTCCAGGTTCCTGACTCGGCGTGCCATCCGCGCGGGTAGCGCGGGCACGTGGACCAGGAGCGAACGGCACACGGCGGGGGTGCCGACGGGGCTCAGCGCGCTGACGACCCTCCGTCGACCGGGAGGATCGTGCCGCTGACGTGGTCGGCCCGATCCGAGACGAGGAAAGCCGCCACCATTGCCACCTGCTCGGGCTGGCCGGGTGGGGGCTTCTGACCGGCGAGCATCTCCTCCCACCGCTCGGGATCGCCCCAGCGCTGCTCGGCCGACTGGCGCATGAGCTGCTCGAGGCGGTTGGTGACGATGAGCCCGGGGTTGATGCCGAGGACCCTGACGCCACGCCGGAGCGAACGTCCGCCGAGGGCCGTGGTGAACGCCATGAGCGCGGCGTTGCCTGCCGTGCCCGCGATGTAGCCCGGGTTCGGTCGGGCGCCGGCGCCGCCGATGATGTTGAGGATGACGCCTCGGCCCTGCTCCTCGAGGCGGGGGAGAGCCAGTCGGCACAGGTTGATGTAGCCGAACACCTTGAGGTCCCAGGCGGCTCGCCACGTCTCCTCGTCGACCGCGTCGAGGGCTCCGGACGGGATGGCTCCCGCGTTGTTGATGACGATGTCGAGCGTGTCGAGCCCGTCGATGAGGGCGCTGACCTGCGTGGAGTCGCCGAGATCGGCGGGCCGAGCCACCACGTCGACACGGTGCGCGTCTCGCAGCTCGTCAGCGAGTGATTCGAGGTCGGACGCACCGCGGGCGACGAGGTCGAGGTCCATGGCCGGCGTCCTAGCGGCCGGGGGAACGGGTGGTCAGAGGGCCCCGCGGAGCTCGGCCGCCTCGGCAACCCGTCCAACTGCGATGGCGAACGCCGCGTCGCGCAGCGAGCACGAGCGCTCGATCGACAGCTGGTGCACGTTGTGGAAGGCGCTCGAGAGCACGAGGCCGAGCTCGTCGTTCACCCGCTCCTCGGGCCACCGGAAGCGCTGGGTGTTCTGCACCCACTCGAAGTAGGAGACGGTGACGCCACCCGCGTTGGTCAAGATGTCGGGCACGACCGTGATGCCGCGGCTGGCGAGGATCTCATCGGCCTCCGGGGTGGTGGGGTGGTTGGCCCCCTCGAGGACGATGTCGGCCGAGATCTGCTCGGCGTTGCCATGGTGGATCACCTCACCGAGCGCGGCGGGGACGAGCACGTCGACATCGAGGGTGAGCAGGTCGTCACCATCGAGCGGATCGGCGCCGGCGAAGCCGACAACGGTTCCGGCCTCGGTGGCGTGCCGGTCGAGGGCGGCGATGTCGATGCCTCCGCCGCGGTGGATCGCGCCCTCCACGTCGGACACCGCCACGACGGTGTACCCGCGCTCGACCGCGACCTTGGCCGCCCAGCTGCCGACGTTGCCGAACCCCTGGATGGCGAGGGTGGTGCCGGCGGGGTCCTTGCCGCGCACCCGCATGAGCTCGTCGAGCACCACGATGGTGCCCCGTCCGGTGGCCGAGGTGCGTCCCGGCGAGCCGCCGAGCGCGACCGGCTTGCCGGTGACGACGGCGGGCGAGTGTCCTTCCAGCTCCTCGTACTCGTCGAGCATCCACGCCATCACCTGCGCATCGGTGCCCATGTCGAGGGCCGGTATGTCGATCCCCGGACCGATGATCCCGCGCATGGCACGGGTGTAGGCGCGCGTGAGGCGCTCGAGCTCGGGCCGGCTGAGCCCAGACGGATCGACCTGGACACCGCCCTTCGAGCCGCCGAACGGCACGTCGACCAGCGCCGTCTTCCACGTCATCAGCGACGCGAGGGCGCGCACCTCGTCGAGCTCGGCACCCGGGTGGTAGCGCACGCCGCCCTTGAACGGCCCGCGGGAGTTGTCGTGCTGCACCCGGTAGCCGATGTAGACCTCGAGGCTGCCGTCATCGCGGCGCAGCGGCACCTCGGCGCGCACCTCTCGGTGCGACACGCTGAGCACCCGGCGCGTCGACTCGCTGAGGCCGCAGATGTCGGCAGCTCGGGTGAAGAACAGGTTGACGGATTCGAACGGGGTCACCCGGTCACCGTAGGGGAGGGGTGCGGCGGCGGCGCGGAGGGCGGTGCGCCTGTTCAGCTCGCGGGGATGATCCTCGTGCGTTGGGCGGGATCGACCGGGTCGGCGTAGTCGGCCGCCGTGACGGTGCCGAGCGACGAGAGGTACTCGGCCAGCGATTGCTGGTAGGCCACGCCGACGGTGGTGAACTCGTACGGAGCGAACATGTCGTAGCCGTCGCCGCCCTGGGCGAGGAAGTCGATGCTGGCGACCGTGATCGGCTCTCCCGGCACGATGGCGCCGCCCTCGACGACGACCGTGCCGTCATCGAGCACGACGCTGACCACCCGCGAGCCTGCGGGGGCAGCGGGGTCGTACTCGATGACGAGCCCGGCCCACTGGGCGAAGTACCCCTCGCTGCCGGGCAGCGCCGAGAGGCCGTGCTCGGCCGCGGCCAGGATGTCGGCCCGATCGACGTCGGCGATGATGCTGATGGCGTTGGTGAAGGGGGCGATGTCGTAGGTGTCGGCGGCGGTGATGTCACCTGGCCCGATGATCGAGTCGTTGCGGATGCCGCCGCCGTTCTGGATCGCCACCTGGGGCACCGGTTGGCCGAAGCCGGTGGCCCGGGTCTGCGCCGCGAAGAGGTGGGCGTCGGCCATCAGGTTGCCCAGGTTGGTTTCCCGACTGCGCACGTCGCCGCGCACCCCGTTGAGGCCGACCTCGGATGAGGCGACGACGGTGGTGGCCAGGTCGGCGATGTAGCGCTCGACCGGACGTTCGACGTGGCGGAGGATGAACCAGTCCTGGGGGAGGTCTCCGGTGACGGGCACCAGCCCGCCGCTGTACCCGGTGACGTTGCCGCGCCGGTCGAACACGAGGACGAGGCGCCCGATGTCGAAGTAGTCGCCTGGCACCGTCACCACCGGCACCTCGGTGCCGTCGACGTCGGTGGCCACCAGCGGGTAGTTCGCCGAGATGTCCTCGCCGCCGCCGCCTCCGATGACCGCGTCGACGTCGTCGAGGCCGGCCACCAGGTCGAGCTCGTTCTGGATGTTCTGGAGATGGCTCGACAGCAGGATCTTGTCGATGCCCTCGGCGGTGAGCTCGTCGACCTCGGCCTGGATGACGCCGACGAGATCGTCATCGATGACGACGTCGCCCGGGCTCGACACCTCGTCGAGGTCGGGCGTGGTGGCCCCCACGATGCCGATGCGCTCGCCCCGCTCGCGCACCACGACGCTGGGGCGGATGCGTCCGGCATCGACGAGGGCCTGGAGCGCTGGTTCGGCGGAGAAGTCGAGGTTGGCCGAGATGAAGATGTCGTCGTTGCCTCGGAAGCTCTCGATGAAGTTGGCCAGCACCTCGGGTCCGAAGTCGAACTCGTGGTTCCCGATGGTGAAGGCGTCGTAGTCGAGGCTGTCGAGGGCGATGGCGTCGTAGTAGGGGACGCCCTTGTCGAGGCTGGCCTGCCACTCCGCGCCGGCCAGGAAGTTGTCGCCGGCGCTGATCGTGACGACTCCGCTCTTGGTGGCCCACGGCCACAGCCAACCACCGCGCGCCTCCCACTGGAGGCGTCGCACGAGGGCGCCGTAGCGGCTGATGCTGCCCGCACCGGGGTCGGCCTCGTCGCCGAGGAGGTCGGACTCGCCGTCGTTGTTGTGGAGGATGGTGAGCGTGAAGTCGGGGCGGTCGTGCTGACCCCAACCCCAGCTGTGCGCGATGGCCTGGCCGTGACCGTTGCCGTGTTCGCCGCCGCGTCCGGCGTCGGCTGGGGCGGCCGCGCCGATGGCGACGAGGGCCGCGACCAGGAACCCGGCCAGGAGGCGACGCCACCCGGACCGTGACGAGTGATGCAGCATGGGGGACCTCCGACTGGTGGTGGACGCCCGCGCCCGTTCAGCCTGCCTCATCGCAGCCCGTGAGACCAGGGTCACCGTGTGAACGACGGGATGACACCATGGGAGCCATGAGCGACGAGATGGAGCCGGGGTCGGACGCCCCGGAGGGAAGCGTGCTGCGGATCTCGCGGACCCTGGCCATCCCGCACCGCGAGCTCACCTGGCGCTTCACCGGCTCTGGTGGTCCCGGCGGCCAGCACGCCAACACCGCCAACACGAAGGTCGACCTGCGCTTCGACGTCGAGGCCTCCGAGGCGCTGGGTCCTCAGCAACGGCAGCGGCTGCTGTCGCGCTACGGGCGCGAGGTGAAGGTGGTGGAATCGGGGCAGCGCTCCCAGGCGCGCAACCGCGATGCTGCGCTCGGTCGCCTGGCCGACCTGATCCGCGACGGATTGCGGGTCGAGCGGCGTCGCGTGGCGACGAAACCCGGCAGGGGAGCGGTCGAGCGACGGCTTCAGGCCAAGCGGCAGCGGTCCGACACCAAGAAGCAGCGGCGATCGCGCAACTGGGACTGACCGCGCCAGCGTCGTCAGCGGGGCGAGACGACCTGCCACGTGCGGGGCCGCACCCGAAAGTTGACCTCGGTGCTCCACTCTCGGATCTCGCCGTCGACATCGCCCCGGAGTGGGCCGTCGGCGCCGATGGTGACCGATGTGGCCGTCCACCGGCCGACGTCGTCGCGCCGATCCAACCGATCACGGAGGGCATCGACGGCCATCGCCGCCCGTCCGCCGGCGGTGGGTACCTCGACGACCACGACCTCGGCTGTGGGCTCGGTGGTCTCCACCCCGTCGATCGGCTCGATTCCGCCGCCCATGCTCGGCCCGAGGAGCATCAGCACCGCCAGGGTGGGCCCGTCGTGCACCTGCTGGCCGTCGACGGTGACGCGCAGCGTCTCGCCCGGGTAGCGCAGCCCCTCGACCACCGTCGCCACGGGGTAGGCGAGGCGGCGGAGGCGAGGCTTCCACGCGGTGCCTCGCTCGGCGGCAACCAGGCCGAGACCGAAGTGTGCGTTGTTGTGGGCGAGCTCGCCGTCGTTCGACTCGAGTGCCGCGTACCAGCGAGGAGCCCCCTCGATGACGACCTCGACTGCCGCCAGCAGATCGGCCCCGAGCCCGATGCCGCGGGCGAAGTCGTTGCCGGTCCCCGCCGGCACCACCGCGACCGGCTGGTCGAGGGCGCCCGTGGCCGCCAGGCGGTTGAGGGCGAAGTGGAACGTGCCGTCGCCACCCGCCAGGACGAGACGGCGTCCGTCGAGGCCGGCGACCACGGCATCGAACGCCTCGTCGCCGTCGGTCCACTCGACCGAGGTGGGGGCGTGCTCGGCCAGTCGTCCGGCCGCCTCGCGGATGGCCGAGCGCTCGCTCGATCCTGCCGCGGCGTTGGCGGCGACGACGTAGCCAGCGGGCGATCCCGGACAGTGCCCGCCCGCATCTGCGGTCATCAGATGGTGCCCTTGGCTGTCTCGACCACCTTCTCGGCCACCTTCTGCACGAGGCTGCGGTCCTCCCACCGTTCGAGGTCGATGGCCACGCTGCGTTCGAGGTCGTCGTCGAAGTGGGCGTCGAGGATGGCGGTGAGGTCGGGGTCGTGCAGCACCAGGTTCACCTCCTCGTCGAACTGGGTGGAGCGGTTGTTGACGTTGGCCGAACCGACGCTGGCGACGACGCCGTCGATGGTCATCACCTTGGCGTGGAGCATGCTCGGCTGGAAGTAGCAGACGGTGACCCCGGCCTCGAGCAACGTGGCGTAGGTGGACTCGCTGGCCATCTGCACGAACCGCTTGTCGGCGTGCGGGCCTGGCAGGAGGAGGTGCACCTCGACGCCACGGCGAGCCGCGTCGCAGATGAGCTCGAGGAGGTACTCGTCGGGGTTGAAGTAGGCGGTGGTGATCCGCAGTCGGCGCTCGGCGAGCTGCACGAGGGCGCGGAACATGGTGGAGACGTCGCTCCAACCGGTCTCGGCCGCGCCCTTCACCACCTGCACGGTGTGGTGGCCGGACTGGGGCTGCGGAGGGAAGAGGTCGACGGCGGGGTCGAACAGGTCGCCCTCGGTCTCGGCCCAGTTGTCGATGAACGCGCCCCGCAGTCCCAGGATGGCGGGCCCTTCGAGGCGGAAGTGGGTGTCGCGCCACTCGGTCTCGTCGCGGGCGTCGCCGGCCCACTCGTCGGCGATCCCGACCCCTCCGGTGAAGCCGATGACCTCGTCACAGATCAAGATCTTGCGGTGGGTGCGGTGGTTCACCTCGCCCAACCCGCCGGACTGGACGGGACGGAACCAGCGGACGTCGCATCCGGAGCCGGTCATGCGCTCGACCAACTCGTCGTCCATGTTGCGGGCGCCGAGGGCGTCGAGGAGCACGCGTACGCGCACACCGTGGCGGGCGCGTTCCGACAGGGCGTCGGCGAAGCGCTCGCCGATGGTGCCGGTCCAGTAGATGAACGTGAGCAGGTCGATGCTGCGCTCGGCCCGGGCGATGCAGTCGAGCATCGCCCCGAAGATCTGGTCGCCGTTGCGGAGCACGACGACGTCGTTCCCCTCGCTGGCCGGCGAGCCGAGGAGCCCCTCGAGGGTGCGGCGGATCTGGTCGGAGCGTTGGGCCTCATCCATCAGAGGATGAGGCTACGACCTGGACCTCCGCCGACCTCGTCTCGCCCCATCCCGCCAATGGGCAGGTCGTCGCCCGGCGTCGGTGACGCCAACGCGATCTACCCGGGGGTGACATCGATCTCGGTGGCCTTGATCGACACCCAGACTGACGCCCCCGGAGCCAGTCCGAGCTCATCGACCGCGGCAGGGGTGACCTCGACCGCCAGCGGCTGGGGATCGGTCACCTGCACCCGCGCCCGGTCGCCGAGGCGCTCGACGTGCGATATCTGGGTGGCCCAGCTGTTGCGGGCGCTTCCGGTGGGTCGTTCGGTGTGAAGGGTGATGCTGCGGGGGCCGATCGTGACGACGACCGGCCCGTTTGTGGTCCGTTCGGCGGTGTGGAGGACGTGCCCGCTGGTGGCGGTGACGACTCCGTCCCGGGCGTCACCCATGATGACGTTGAGCCCGGTGAGCTCGGCGATCCATGGCGTGCGAGGCCGTCGGGCCAGCTCCTCCGCGGTGCCCGACTGGACGATCCGGCCCCCCTCGATCACGTGGATGCGGTCGGCGAGGAGGAACGCGTCGGTCGGGTCGTGGGTGATGAGCACCCTCGGCGCCGCGAGCTCGCCGAGGTCGTCGCGCAAGGTGCGACGCAGCGTCGCTCGGCTGGCGACATCGAGCGCGGCGAACGGCTCGTCGAGGAGGAGGAGGCGGGGCGACGCGGCGAGCGCCCGGGCGAGGGCGACCCGCTGGGCCTGTCCGCCCGAGAGCTCGCGGGGGCGACGCGTGGCCAGCTCGGCGATGTCGAGTCGGTGGAGGACCTGGCGCGCCACATCGGCCGCACGATCGCGCCGCCTCCCGCGTCGTCGAGGCCCGAACGCCACGTTGCCGAGCACGTCGAGGTGGGGGAAGAGGAGGTGGTCCTGGAACACGACGCCCACCTGCCGCTGCTCGGCGGGCACGAACGTGTCGCTCGACGGTTCGTCGAGGAGGGTGTCGTCGAGTCGTACGTGCCCGGCGTCGAGGGCGAGGAGGCCGGCGAGCACGGCGATCGTGGTCGACTTCCCGGACCCGTTCGGTCCGAGGACCGCTGCGGTCTCGCCCGCAGGCACCTCGAGCTCGACGTCGAGGTGGAAGGTCTCGCCGCGAGCGACGACCAGGTGCGCGTCGAGGCCGCTCATCGCCGGCCCCACCAACGGTCGCGGAGGACGACGAGGACGGTGAACGAGATGGCGACGAGCACCAGGCTCAGCGCCACAGCGGTGTCGCGGTCGGATTGCAAGGTGACGAACACCGAGAGGGGGAGGGTCTGGGTGCGCCCCTGGGTGTTGCCCGCGAAGGTGATGGTGGCACCGAACTCGCCGAGGGCGCGCGCCCAGGCGAGGACGAGCCCGGCGGCGAGGGACGGCCCGATCATGGGGAGCGTCACGTAGCGAAAGACCGCCCATCGCCCGGCCCCCAGGGTGGCGGCAGCCTGCTCCACCCGCGGGTCGAGGTTGTCGAGGGCGCCTTCGACGGTGATGACCAGGAAGGGCAGGGCAACGAAGGTGTTGGCCATGACCACGCCCCACATCGAGTAGGGGAGCAGGAACCCCGTCTTCTCGTAGAGCGTCTCGCCCAGGAGGCCCTGGCGGCCGAAGGCGAACAGCAGAGCGGCGCCGCCGACCACCGGGGGCAGCACCATCGGAAGGGTGACCAGCGCCCGGACGGCCGAGCGGCCAGGGAAGTCGACTCGGGCCAGCACCCACGCGAGCGGGACACCGAGGACCAGGCTCAGCAGGGCAGCGAGGAGCGAGGTGATGAGCGAGAGCCGGAGCGCGTCGAGGACGGCGGGTTCGGTGAGGAGGTCGGGCAGATCGGTCCACGGGGTACGACCCAGGAGCCCGGCCAGGGGCAGGGCGAACAGGAGCGCACCGACAGCGGCCAGTCCGACCAGCGCCGCCGGGGGTCGTGACTGCGTGCGCCGCGTGGTCACCGTGCCTCGAACCCGAGCTCGCGCAGCAGCTGCTGGCCGTCGGACGAGAGCGCGAACTCGACGAGTGACGCGGCGCCGCCGGGGTTGGGGGCGGCATCGAGCACGGCGATCAGGTGGACGAGCTCGGCGGGCAGCCCGTCGGCGAGGTCGAGGCTGTCGATGTGGTCGGATGCAACGGCGTCGGTGCGATAGACGATGCCGGCGTCGAGCTCGCCCGCCGCCAGCTTGGTGGCGAGCGACCGCACGTCGGGCTCGTCGGTGTCGACCGACGGCTCGACGCCGGCCGCGGCCAGGGTGCGTCGGGCGAGGCGACCACAGGGAACCTGTTCGGCGCAGAGTCCGACGAGCAGGGACGGGTCGGCCAGGTCGTCGATGGAGTCGACCCCAGCTGAGTTGCCGGCCGGTGTGGCCAGCACGAGGCGGTTGCGCGCAAGGACCGAGGGGGTGCCGTCGACCGCTCCTGCGTCGAGGAGGATCTCCATGTCGGCCACGTCGGCCGGGGCGAACACATCGGCGGGAGCGCCCTCGAGGATCTGCGCCCGTAGCGTCGAGCTGGCGCCGACGTCCACTTGGAGATCGATGCCCGGGTGTGCGGCCTCGAACCGGGGTTCGATCACGGAGAACGCCTCGGCGAGCGACGCGGCTGCGAACACCCGCACGACCGAGCCCGATCCTGCGCCGGAACGTCCGGCCCCCGAGCTGCACGCCGACGCGACGAGCGCAGCCACCAGGACCGCGCCCCTCCTCCAGCGATGCACCTCGCCAGAGTAGGCGCCGAGCCCACGCTCCCTTGTTGGACTTGGTGGAGATAGTGTGAGGGGACGCGATGGGGAACCGCACCGACACCAGGGGGACATCGATGAGCGACGACGCCGTGCGCACCGACTCGGCCGACGAGGCCGAGTTCCGCCAGAAGGTCCGCAGCTGGATGGACGAGCACCTGCCGCGCAAGCGGACCTCGAACCTCGACGACGGGCCGTTGTCCATCCACCCCATACCGATGACCCCCCGCCCCCGACCGTCCGTCGCCGAGGAGCTGGCCGCGACCAAGGCGTACCAGTCGGCGCTCTACGACGCCGGGCTCGCCGGGCTCAACTGGCCCACCGAATACGGGGGGCAGGGCCTTCCCAACCGCGACGTCGAGATCTTCAACGAGGAGAGCGCGGCGTTCGAGGTGCCGGCCACGGTCCTCACCATCGGCCTCGGGATGTGCGGCCCCACGGTGCTCGAGTGGGGAACCGAGGAGGTCAAGGAGCGCTACGTCCGGCCGATGCTGCGAGCGGACGAGATCTGGTGCCAGCTGTTCTCCGAGCCGGGAGCGGGATCCGACGTGGCCAGCCTTCAGATGCGCGCCGAGCGCGACGGCGACGAGTACGTGCTCAACGGCCAGAAGGTATGGACCTCGGGAGCCCACTACTGCGACTTCGGAGTGGTGATCGCCCGCACCGATCCCGCGAAGCCGAAACACCGCGGCATCACCATGTTCATCGTCGACATGAGGGCTCCGGGCGTCACGATCCGGCCGCTCATCCAGATCACTGGCGGGTCCAACTTCAACGAGGTGTTCTTCGACGACGTGCGGGTCCACGACAGCCACCGGCTCGGACCCGAGAACGAGGGGTGGCGCGCCGCTGTCGCCATGCTCGCCAACGAGCGCGTCGCGATCGGCTCGGGTGGCGGCGGGCGCGGCAACGCGCTGCGCCCCTACCTCGACGCGGCGCGGGCCCGCGGGCTCGACAAGGACCCGGTCATCCGCCAGCGACTGGCCGACCTCTACATCCGCCAGCAGGTGCTGGGCTTCATCGGCCAACGCACCCGTGCCGCCACCAAGGCCGGGCAGGCGCCGGGACCCGAAGGTTCCATCGGGAAGCTCTACGGCGCGCTCCTCTCGCGTCGAGCCTCCGATCTCGGCGCCGACATCGCCGGCGCCGGGGCGCAGGCGTGGGACGACGAGCGCACCGACAGCCGGTGGGCCATGGCGGTGGTGGGCGCCCCCGGTGGCGCCATCGCCGGCGGCACCAACGAGGTGCAGCGCAACATCATCGGCGAGCGCGTGCTCGGCCTCCCGAAAGAGCCGCAGGTCGACCGCGACATGCCCTTCCGCGACCTGGTGGTCGGCACCCAGCGAGGTTGACACCGCCGGCCCCCGGGAAGGTGCGGTGCTCCCGGCGCCGGGAGCGTGAGCCTCGGCATGCGCAGCCTGGAGGTGGCGATCACCTAGGTTGCTCGCGTGGCAATGGTCGTGGCCGAGGGGCTTGTGAAGCGCTTCGGCAGCACCGAGGCCCTGCGCGGCGTCGACCTCGAGGTCGAGCGAGGCACGGTCCTCGGAGTACTCGGTCCGAACGGAGCCGGCAAGACCACCGCCGTGCGCATCCTCACCACGCTGCTGCGGCCCGACGCCGGCCGCGCCGTGATCGACGGCATCGATGTGGTCGCCGAGCCGCGCCGGGCGCGGGGGCTCATCGGGCTCACCGGCCAGTACGCCGCGGTCGACGAGCGCCTCACCGGACTCGAGAACCTCGTCCACGTCGGACGGCTGTTCCACTTCGGGAAGGCCGAGGCCCGCCGTCGGTCGAACCAGCTGCTCGATCGCTTCGACCTCAGCGACGCGGCCTCGCGCCCGGTGCTCGGTTACTCCGGTGGCATGCGCCGCCGCCTCGACATCGCCATGAGCCTCATCGCCGAGCCGAAGGTGCTGTTCCTCGACGAGCCCACCACCGGTCTCGACCCCCGCAGCCGTGTCGCCGTGTGGGACCAGATCGACGAGCTGGCTCGCACCGGCACCACCACACTGCTCACCACCCAGTACCTCGACGAGGCTGACCGGCTGGCCGACGAGATCGCCGTGATCGACCTCGGCGTCGTCATCGCCCGCGGCACCGCGGCCGAGCTGAAGCGCCGGGTCGGTGGCGACCAACTGCACGTCGTGCTGGCCGACCGCGACGTCCTCCCCACGGTGGCCGAGCTGCTGGCGCACCGGGCTGTCGGGGAGATCCAGCTCGACCGCGCCGGGTCGTCGCTGACGGTGCCGGTGGCCGACGTCGACGGCATCGTGCCCGGCGTGGTGCGCGAGCTCGACGCCGCCGGCATCGACGTGAGCGACGTCGGCGTGCGGCGCTCGACCCTCGACGACGTGTTCTTCGCGCTCACGGGACGCCCCACCCAGGTCGATCCCGTCGGGGAGGACGGATGAGCACCGAGATCCGCGCCGACGGCGGCCCCGTCTGGATGCTGCGCGACAGCTGGACCGAGGCCCTGCGTCACCTGCGGGCCATGCCCCGTAGCCCGGAACTGGTGATGTTCGCCATCATCCAGCCGATCATGTTCGTGCTGTTGTTCGTGTACGTGTTCGGCGGGTCGCTCATGATCCCGGGCTACGACGACTACACCCAGTTCCTGGTGCCCGGGATCTTCGCCCAGACCGTCCTGTTCGGCTCCGCGTTCACCGGCGTGGGCGTGGCCGAGGACATGTCGAAGGGCATCATCGACCGGTTGCGCTCGTTGCCCATCTCGCCGGCGTCGGTCCTCGTGGGCCGCACCATCTCCGACCTGGTCCGCAACGCCCTCACGTTCGCGGTGATGATCGTGGTGGCGTTCTTGGTGGGCTTCCGCTTCGACGGATCGCTGTTCGAGGCGTTCCTGGCCACAGTGCTGCTGTTCGTGTTCAGCTACGCGTTCAGCTGGGTGCAGGCGTACATGGGGTTGTCGGTGTCGTCGGTGGAGGCCGCCAACTCGGCGGGGTTCATCTGGATGTTCCCGCTCACGTTCGTGTCGTCGGCCTTCGTCGACCCGTCGAACATGCCGTCGTGGCTGCAACCGGTGGCCGACGCCAACCCGTTCACCATCCTCACCAACGCCAGCCGGGCCCTCTACAACGGCCGCGACCCGGGCGCCGATCCGTGGATCGCCCTGGCGTGGGCGGCCGGCATCACCGCGGTGTTCGCCTACCTCTCGGCCCGCAAGTTCGCACGCGGCGCTCGCTGAGCGGCGACTACTCCTCGGCGACGACGCTCAGGCCGCGTCCGGGGGTGGCCGCCCGGTGCTTCCACGATCCTCGCCGCGCCCGCGGGCGCGTTCTGCCACGTTCCGTGGTCTCACTACGATGTGAGGCCGCTCTCGGTGACTGTCACACCCCCTCAGTAGAGTCGAACGTAGTTCGACCATGACGGAGGCTGAGCCGTGCAGACAAGAGAACACCCGACCGCGAACCTCGAAACGGGCTCGGTCCGCGAGATGTCGAGCGACGCGCTCGAAGCTGAGATCGTGTCGCTGGCGCAGCGCCTGTCGGCGGGCACCTACGAGCTGTTGGTACTGGTCGGCGAGCTCGACACCCGCGGCACCTGGGCGGCGTGGGGTGCGATTTCGTGCGCAGCGTGGCTCGCCGATGTGTGCGACATCGAGATCGCCACGGCCCGCACCCAGGTCCGCGTCGCCCGAGCCGTGCGCCACCACCACGGACTGGACGCCGCACTGAAGTCGGGCGACGTGTCCTACGCCAAGGCCCGGGTCCTGGTGCCCCACCTGACCGACGCGAACGAGACAGCACTGGTCCGACCTGGCGGCCTCCACGCCAGCGGGCCGCCTGGGGGCGGCGATCGCCGCGTGGTCACGCCGCAACGAGGACCCCGACGACATCGACCGCCGTCACCACCACGAACGGTCGGTGTCGTGGCGCACCGACCCCGACGGGATGGTCACCATCACCGCCCGACTCCCACCACACCACGCCGCCGCCATCACCGCCGTGGTCGACCAACAGGTCATGGCCAACCGCGCGCCCGCGGGCGCGTCCCTGCGCCAACAACGAGCCGACGCCCTCACCGCCACCACCACCAACGGCAACGGCAACGGATCGGTCGTCGCCGAGATCGTGATCCACGTCCGCGGCGGCGACCCCACCCTCCTGGCCGACGGCACACCCCTATCCGACCACGCCGTGACCTCACTGCTCGACGACGGGTTCGTATCCCTGCTCCTGTGCGACACCAACCGCCACACCATCGACGCCAGCCCCCGCCGCCGCACCCCCACCCGCCGACAACGACGCGTCATCGATGAACTCCACCCCGAATGCGCCCGCACCGGCTGCCACGCCCGCACCTTCCTCCAATACGACCACGAACAGCCCTACACCAACGGAGGCACCACCACCCTCGACAACCTTCGCCGCCTCTGCGGCCCCCACAACCGCGCCCGCGGGCGCGGCGATTGCCAATGAGCCCAAGGCTGAGAGGGCCACACCCACGCTCATCCGCCGACGTGCCGATCCGCCAGCCGGAGCGTCGCCTCCGCTCCAAGCGGCACCGACGACGCCGGCGGCCACCGCTCGGTTCCCGACGCGCTCGGGCACAATGGGCGAATGGCAGGGTACGAGATGGAGAAGGTGCAGATCGCCAAGCGCTTGGCCCGCATCGAGGGGCAGGTGCGGGGGATCGCCAAGATGGTCGACGACGACCGCTACTGCATCGACGTGCTCGACCAAGTGGCCGCGGTCAACCGGGCCCTGCAGCAGGTGTCCATCGGGCTCCTGCACGAGCACCTCGGGCACTGCGTCGCCCAAGCCATGGCCCAGGGTGGGCCAGAGGCCGACGCCAAGCTCGACGAGGCCACCGCGGCCATCGCCCGGTTGGTCAAGCGGTGAGCCACACCTCGTTGTAGCGTCCCGGCCGACCCGGAGGACGAGGGCGGCCCCATGAGCGTGATGGACTTCGATGAGCGTGCGCTTCGGCTCGCTCCGGTGATGACCGGTGGCACCAGCCTCGCTGTCTGGATGGGCGGGGTGACCGCCGAGCTGTACGCGATGGTGCGCAGCCCCCACGAGCCCGACCGGGTCGACCTCGCCAGCCGCGTCTACCGCGGCCTGCTCGCCGCGACGATCACCAAGCCGGTGATCGACGTCATCACCGGCACCAGTGCCGGAGGCCTCAACGGCACCTTGCTCGGAGCCGCGTCGATGCTCGGAGTGCCGATCGATCGCTACAAGCTCACCCGCAACACGTGGCTCAGCTTGGGTGACCTCGAGCAGCTCATGCGGAAGCCGAGCGAGTCCGATCCGCCGTCGCTGCTCCACGGCGACGCCGGCCTGGGCGACGGGCTGCGCAGCGTGTTGCGGCAGTGGGAAGCCGACCACGGGCCGGCGTCGGCCGACACGCCGATCGACATGGTCACCACCGTCACCACGCTCGTGCCCGAGCCACGTCACCGCCTCGACCACTTCGGCGAGTCGATGGCCGAAGTCGATCACGCGCAGTGGATCCGCATCACCCGCGACGATGTCGATACGCCCGACTGGATCGACAAGATGGCCCTCGCCGCCCGCACCTCGGCATCCATCCCGGGGGTCTTCGAACCGAGCTACCTGCCGGTGGGGGCCGACGACGCCCAGCGCAGCGGCCGGCCCGACCTCGACGGCAACGCGTCGTTCTCCCGCCGCCCGATGCGTTCGCCGATCGCCCCACCATCGCCCAGTCCCTGGTCAGCGTGGTCACCGCCCCCCGGGCCGAGGGTGTGTCGGCCGACATCGACCAGCTCGAACGCCACAACGCAGCCGTCGAACGCCAGACGCGCACTCGCCGCACCATGGCGCACCTCGTCGAGGTGGTGCTCGGCGAGATCGAGGTGCACGTGGGCCGGGGCGACGACGCAGGTCCAGGTCGGACCGACGTCGGCATCAACGACCCGTTCACCCTCTACCGCACGCAGAGGGCGTCGAGCTCGATCGACCACATGGTGCAACGGGTCCGTCGGGCGGTCGGGGCAGTGCCGCTCGACCCCACCGAGCTCGAAGCGGTCATCCGCCGGGCCCGCACCGAGCTCCTTCCCGAGCGGATCGATCAGCTGGCGGGGCCTACCGCCTCGTGGGGTTGGGGCATCGCGCCGGTCGAAGAAGCGGTGTCGATCGCCCTCGGGCCCATCGGCCGCACCCAGCGCCTGGCCACGGCGGGCACGTCACCCGATTCACGGGCACTCCTCTCGACGGCACAGATCGAGGTGCACGAGGCACGCGAGGTGGCCCGACGCATCCGCACCCTCGACGACGCCTACTGGCGCGGCCGCTTCGAGTCGATGCCCGGGCGAAGCCGGGTGACCGGTCTCATCGACCCCGACACGTTCCGCAGGGCTGCGCCCGAGGAGTGGGCGGTGGGCAGCTACGCCGAGTGGCCGGTCGCCGGCGACGAGGAGGCCCGGATCGCGACGTTCATCGAGCTGGGTGCCGCCCACCTCCAGGTGGCCAACGCGATCACGTCGGCCTTCTCGGCCATCGCCGAGATCACCCAGTCCTGCGGGGCGGTGCCGGGTTCCAGCGAGGGTCCTGGCGTCGGCAGCCAGGCCTCGAGCTTCGCGCAGGCGATCCTCGACGAGGCCCTCGGGCTCCTCGCAGCGGGCGACGACCAGAGGGTGGTCCAGCGCCAGCTCCTGCGGGTGCACGTGGCCCAGACGCTGCTGCTCGGCGACGTCGAGACCCGGGAACAGCGCATCGATCTGATGCAGCTGAGCTGGAACACCTACAACGGGCTCGCTCCCGAGCGTGCGCCGAACGACAAGTTGGCCGGGCCCGAGCTGGCTCGGCTTGGGGCGTTCCTGAAGCACTCGTGGCGCGCCAACGACTGGCTCTGGGGACGGATGGATGGGGCCCACCGCCTGGTGGTGCTGCTCCTCGACCCGGGTCGGTTGGCCCAGGTGCACGCCAGCGCCGCGGCGGCCCGTGCCGCGATCGAGCAGGCCACCGGCGTGGCCATCCCTGACGACGCCGCCCGAGAGCTCGACTACATCGACGCCGGCATCGACCGTGCCGCGCTCGCTGCCGCGGCTCGCCGAAGTGCTGGCCACCGCGGTGCAGACCGCCATCGCGCGAGAGGAGCTGCCCACCGTCACCGAGGCGGTCCGCACGTCGAAGGGACGTGGGGCCAACACCGACGCGAGTGCCGCCTTCGTGGCGTCGGTACCGAAGGCGGCCGATCTCGCCGACCCCGACGTCACCTCCGATGGGCAGGTGGCCGACATCGTCAAGGCGATGCTCATAGGTCGCGAGACCGTCGGTGCGGAGCTCGGCTATTCGCTGATGAACCGAACCCTGAGCCGGGGTGTCTCCGTCGTCGTCAACGCCCTCACCGGTTCAGAGGCCGGGCTGCCCTTCGTCGGTGGCGCCCTGCGTCCCCTGCGACTCCCGCTGCACGCCGTCAGCAGCCTCGTGTCGGTGATGACCAGCGGCTCTCGCGCCTCGCTCGGGGTGCCACGGCGTTCATCCTGGCGGTGGCCGGTACCATCGTTGCGTTGCGCGTGGTGGGGATCGCCGTTCCGACGGGCACGTTCGCGGTGGCCGCTGTGCTGTTCATCGGCGCGGTCGTGGTGGCCATGCTCCGCTCGGGGTTCGCGCTGATGGGCACCGCTGTCGGCGGCATCGCCCTCGTCATCGCCCTCACCCTCACCGGCCCGGATCTGGCCGAGGTCGTCTACTCCGGCGAGCACGCCACCACCGATGGTGAGCTCCCCGCCGGGACCGGGATCGAGCTCGATGGCCCAGGGGTGGTCCGGGTCACCCAGGGCGACGGCAGCGCCGAGCGCATCTCCGACATCGAGGTCGACGGAGCGGTCGTGGTGCTCCGCGATGCCGGGGGAGTGATCCGAGGCGAGCCGGCCACCGACCACGTTGCGGGATGGAAGCGGTGGGGCTTCCTCGAGGCGTGGCGCGGGTGGTGCTGGTGGTGGTCGCCCTGGTCCTCATCGCCCGGGCCACGACGAGGCGCATCGCCGTGGCTGGTCGACATGGCCACAGGGCTGCACGGGTACGGCCTCGAGATCGTGTTGCTCCTGCTCGTCGGGGTCGCAGTGGCCATCTCGCTCGGTGCCGATCTCGTGGTGCGTCGTTGGTCGAAGGTGCGGCGCGGATGAGATCGGTCGACCGCGAGCGCTGATCAGCCGGGAAGCTCCCCGTCGACCCGCCAGTCGATGGGTTCGCGACCAGCGTCGGCGAGCGCCTGGTTCGTCTGTGAGAACGGGCGGCTGCCGAAGAACCCGTTGTGGGCCGACAGGGGGGACGGATGGGCGCTCTCGATGACGACGTGGCGCGACGTGTCGACGATTGCCCGCTTCGTTCGGGCGGCGGCCCCCCACAGGATGAACACCACTCGCTCGTCCTTGGCCGACACCACGCGGATCACTTCGTCGGTGAAGGTCTCCCAACCTCTGCGCTGATGCGACGCGGCCTGTCCAGCTCGCACCGAGAGGGTGGTGTTGAGCAGGAGCACCCCTTGTCGGGCCCACGCCTCGAGGCAGCCATGGGGCGGCGGCGGCAGCCCAAGGTCGGATTGTCGTTCGAGGTAGATGTTGCGCAGCGACGGGGGGACGGCGACCCCGCGCGGCACCGAGAAGCTCAACCCGTGGGCCTGGCCGGGGCCGTGGTAGGGATCCTGGCCGAGGATGACGGCTGCGACGCTCGCGTACGGCGCGTGGTGCAGGGCGGCGAAGAGATCGGCGGGGTCGGGGTACACCGCGTGGTTGCGGCGTTCATCGGCGAGGAACGACTGCAGCTCGGCCCAGTACGGAAGGCCGAGCTGCGGTCGCAGGTGTGGGTTCCAGTCGGTCGCGGGCACCGCTGGGAATCGATCTGGACGTCAGTCGACGCTGATGCGAGCGAGGAGGTCGATCTTGCGCTCCTCGTACTCCTCGAAGGTGATCGACTTCGAGTCGAACTGCGCTTGCAGCTGCTCGACGAGCTTGAGGAGCTCGGGTGCCGAGAGTGGCTCCTCGCTCTCGCCGACGCTCCACTCGGCGCCCTCGGACTCGGGGGAGTCGGTGGCGGGGGCATCGGGGGTGGCGACGCCGAGTCGGCGGTCGCGCTTGGCGGCGGCCTTGGCCTTCTTGGCCCGATCGCGCTGCAACTTCTCGAACGTGGTGCGGTTCGCTCCCATGAGTTCGTCCTTCTGATCGACGGCGTTGTCGTGGTGGTCGGGCGGGAGGGAGCTCCGAGGGCTCTCGACGGACCGCTGGCGCACTTTCGCGCTGCAGCCGGCCCCGCGACCGTCACGGAAGGTGACCAGCCTAGCCCCGGCGCAGCCCGGATCACGCGACCCCTCAGAACCAGCTGCGTACCGCTGCTGGCGTTCAGGCGCCGGGAACCACGAGCTGATCGCCGGGGCGTGGTCCGCCGAGGAGGAAGCCCTGGGCGAGATCGCAACCGAGGACACCGAGGAGGTGCTGCTGCTCGACGAGCTCGACGCCCTTGGCCACAACAGAAATGCCGAGCGCGTGGCCCATTTGGATGACGGCGCGCACCAAGGCGGCGTCGGATGGCGAGTCGGCCATGCCACTGACGAAGCTGCGGTCGATCTTGAGGTACTCCGGGGAGAACCGCCGGAGTACCGCCAGCGACGTGAACCCGGTGCCGAAGTCGTCGATCGCGAGGCCGACACCGAGGTCGCGAACGGGCCTGAGCACTTCAGCGGCGCGAGCCGGGTCGGCGAGGAGTGCTTCCTCGGTCACCTCGAGGCACAGCGCAACCCCCGGCAGGTCATGGCGGCTGAGCGCCACGGCGATCAGGTCGCCGAAGCCGGGCTGCATCAGCTCGTTCCCTGACACGTTGATGCTCGCCCACAGCTGGCGAGCGGAATCGGGCGAGGATCGGCCGTTGCGCCACCGCGCCAGCTGCGCACACGTCGCCTCGAGAACTCGGGCGCCGAGCTCGGGGAGCAGGCCGGCGTCGTCGGCCACGTCGAGGAAGGTCTCGGGGAGGAGTCGCCCGCGTTCGGGGTGCTCCCAGCGCAGCAGCGCCTCGGCACCCAGGACGCGGCGGTCCGAGAGGCGCATGACCAGCTGGTACTCGACGAGGAGCTCGCCTTCCTCGATGGCAGCGCGGAGCCGTAGGCGCACCTCCTGGTATCGCGACTCGCGTTCTCGAAGCGAGGCGTCGAAGCGGACGGCTCGGCCCCGGCCCTGGGTCTTCGCCGTGTACATCGCGGCGTCTGCGTCACGGAGCAGGGCGCGTGGGTCATCCCCCTCGGCGGTGACGAGCACCCCGATGCTCGCGTTGATGAGGCAGTCACGGTCGCTGATCGAGAACGGCTGGGCGAAGCCGTCTTGGATCCGCTCCACGACCAGATCGACCGTGTCGGCCACAAGAAGGTCCTCGACGATGACGACGAACTCGTCGCCACCGAGGCGGGCGACCGTGTCGCCCGGGCGGACGGCCTCGGTGAGTCGGCCCGCGATCTGGCGGAGGAGCTCGTCGCCCACCTCGTGGCCGAGCGTGTCGTTGACGACCTTGAAGCGGTCGAGGTCGACGAACAACACGGCGAAGGCCCTGCGGGTTCGGACCGCCCGGGCGGTGGCGTGCTCGAGCCGGTCGTTGAGGAGCGAGCGGTTGGGCAGCCCGGTGAGGGGGTCGTGGGTCGCCTGGTGGAGGAGGTGCAGGTCCTTCTCCCGCCGGTCGGTGATGTCGCGGGCCAGCATCTGGGTGGCAGGAAGGCCGTCCCACACCGTGGGGATGGAGGTGATCTCGGCGTCGAGGCTGCGGCCGTCGAGCCGGAGAAGTCGCTGCTCGCCGCTGGCCCCGGGATCCTCGGCCACCAGAGCGTCGAGCGGAAGCCCGGCCAGGCGATCGGGATCGGATGTGCCGAAGAGGTTGGCCGCCGCCCGGTTCGCGTGCACGACGACGTCGTCGTGGTGGATCAGCACCGCATCGGTGGTGGACTCGACCAGGTGGCGATAGCGCTGGTCCTGCTGGCGCGCCGCCGCTTCGGTCTCGATCCGATCGGTGACGTCGCGCAGGCTGACGAGGATGGCCTCGACCTCGGGATCGTCGAGGTGGTTCGTGGCCCGGGCCTCCATGTAGTGCCATCCGCCGTCGCGGTGCTGCACCCGAAACACCTGTTGGGGCACGTAGTCGTCGCCCGCAATGCCGACGAGTGCCGTGGCCAGGTCGGATCGGTCATCGGGGTGGACGAGGTGCATGCCGTCGGTGCCGACGAGCTCATCGGTGCCCCAGCCGAGCGCCCGGCTCACCGCCGAACTGGCGTAGGCGATGCGCCCGTCGCTGCCGTAGGCCACGAGGAGGTCGGACGAACGCTCGACCACGGAACGCCACCACCCGATGGACTCATCGGCGAACGAGCCACCTCTCGGCAGGCGCGGTGATGTCACCGCTGGCGCTCGTTGCTGGTTGGTGGGGATCCCATCGGGATCATCAGCCTCCACGCGCTCGTGAGGTTTTCTCGGTGACTACTTCCCGTCGGCCGCGGCAGCCATGTCTGTAGGGGCCGATCGGCCCAACCGCTCCGCTATCGTCGGTCGGCGGGCAGGGGACGCCCGATCACTCTGGTGGGGGGAAAGTGGATAGAACAGCAGGAAAGGCGCCGGGATGGCTTCGCCGCCTCGCTCCGTACTTGCGACGTCATCGCCGAGATGCCGCTCTGGTGTTCGGCGCCGCGTTCGGTGGCATGGGCATCACCGCGGTCTTGCCGTTGGTCATGAAGGTCATCGTCGACGAGAGCATCGTCCCTGCGGTGCGCGGCGAGTCGAGTCGGGCGATCGGCCCGCTGCTGGGTGTCATGCTCGGTCTTGGCGTCGTTCGCTTCGCGCTCTCGTTCGTCCGGCGGTTCGGTGCCGGCCGGCTGGGCATCGACATCGAGTTCGATCTGCGCAACGACATCTACGACCACCTTCACCGGCTCGACTTCGCCCGGCACGACGAGTTCCAGAGCGGACAGCTGGTGTCGCGCGCCAACAGCGACGTCCGGGTGCTCCAGATGCTGCTCGGCTACCTGCCGTTCATGACCGGCAGCGTGGTGCTGTTCGGTCTGTCACTCGTCATCATGCTGAGCCTCTCGGTTCCGCTCACCGCCGTGGCGCTCGTCACCGTGCCGATCCTCATGGCCATGGCGCTGCACCTCCGCAAGATCGTGTACCCGTCGAGTTGGGACGCGCAGCAGCGCGACGCAGAGCTGGCGACGGTGGTCGACGAAGCCACCAACGGCGTGCGCGTCGTGAAAGGGTTCGGCCAGGAGCGCCGCGAGCTCGACAAGCTCACACAGGCGGCCAACCGTCTGTTCGGAGCCCGCATGCGCAACGCGCGCATCTCGGCCCGACGCCAGGCCACGATGCAGGCAGTGCCGAGCCTCGCCCAGGTGGCGATCCTGCTCCTCGGCGGCTGGTTGGCTCTCGAGGGACGCATCACCCTCGGCACCCTGCTCGCGTTCCTGACGTCGCTCGTGCAACTGGTGGCTCCCGTCCGCCAGCTCGCGGGCATGCTGGTGATGTCGCAGACGGCGCGGGCCGCCGCCGATCGCATCTTCGAGCTGCTCGACTGCACCTCCGACGTGCAGGAGGCACCCGACGCAGTCGACCTCGTCGACGCTCGGGGCGAGGTGGTCCTCGACGATGTCACGTTCGGCTACCTCAGGTCGGAGCCGGTGCTCGCTGGACTCTCTCTCACCGTTGCGGCCGGCGAGGTGGTCGCTCTGGTGGGAGCCTCGGGCTCGGGCAAGTCGACGGTGTCGCTCCTCGTGCCCCGGTTCTACGACGTGCAGTCGGGCTCGATCCGAATCGACGGCATCGACATCCGCGACCTCACCATCGAATCGCTCCGGAGCCACATCGGCGTCGTGTTCGAGGAGAGCTTCCTCTTCTCCGACACCATCCGTTCGAACATCACCTACGGGTGCCCCGACGCCACCGACGAACAGGTCGAGCAGGCGGCCCGCTGGGCCCAGGCCCACGAGTTCATCCAGCAGCTGGAGTACGGGTACGACACGGTGGTGGGCGAACGCGGCCTGACCCTCTCGGGAGGCCAGCGGCAGCGCATCGCCCTGGCGCGGGCGCTCATCTCCGACCCGCGCATCCTGCTCCTCGACGATGCCACCTCGTCGATCGATGTCCGGCTCGAGGAGGAGATCCACGACGCCCTCCGATCCGTGATGGAGGGCCGCACCACCATCCTGGTGGCCCACCGGCGCTCCACCCTCAACCTCGCCGACCGCATCGTCGTGCTCGATCAGGGACGCGTCGTCGACTCGGGCGGCCACGCAGAGCTCATGGAGCGGAGCCGGCTCTACCGCGAACTGCTCGCCGGTCCCGACGACGACCTCGACGCGACCGTCGTCGACGAGGTCCCGGTCCCGGCCGATGGCATCACCGAGTCGGCCTGGCACCGCGACGACGACGTCGACACCACGCTGGCGGTCGCCCAGCGGCAGGGGCTCGCTGCCACCCGTCAGGCGCTGGGCATGCGGGCAGGTCCCGCCCGGCTCAGCGCCCCGCCCACCCCTGAGCTGCTGGCCCTCATCGAGGCCCTCCCTCCCATCATCGACGAGCCGCGCACCGACGCGTCCGACGCGGCCCGGGCGGCCCCCGACTTCTCGTTCCGTCGGATCCTGGCCCAGCGCAAGGGCACCATCGGGGTGGCTGCGGCGCTGCTGGTGGCGAACGCCGCCGCCGCCCTCGCTGGCCCTCGCCTCATCGGCATCGGTGTCGACCGCGGCATCGAGGGCGAGAACCTGGGTTGGCTCGTCGCCGCGAGCGCCATGTTCATCGTCAGCGTCGCGCTCATCCGGGTGCTGTCGTACGTCGCGGCCATCGTCACCGCCCAGCTCGGCCAGGACCTCCTCTACGGGCTCCGCATCCGGGTGTTCGCACACTTGCAGCGCCTCGGCATGGACTACTACGACCGGGAGATGGCGGGCCGCATCATGACCCGCATGACCTCCGACATCACCGCGCTGCAGTCGCTCCTGCAGACGGGCTTCATCGACGCCACCGTGCAGATGATCACGTTCGTGGGAGCCCTCGTCATCCTCATGTCGATGGATGTCACCCTCTCGTTCGTCGTCGCGGGCATCATCCCGCCGCTCGTCGTGGCCACGTTGGTGTTCCGCACCCGCAGCGAGGCGGCCTACACCCGGGTGCGTGACCGCATCGCCGCGGTGAACGCCAACTTCCAGGAGAGCATCTCGGGTGTGCGTGTCGCCCAGGCGTTCACTCGCGAGCAGCGCAACATCGACGGGTTCCGTCAGGTGGCGGGCCAGCACCGGGCGGCGCGCCTCGACTCGACGCTCATCTCGTCCACCTACTTCCCCTTCGTCGAGCTCCTGTCGGGTGTCGCCACCGTGCTCGTACTCTGGGTCGGGGGCTCGATGGCCGGGCGCGGCGAGGTCGACGTGGGTGACCTTTTCGCCTACGTGCTGTACCTCACCGTCGTGTTCGCGCCGATCCAGCAGCTGTCGCAGGTGTTCGACACCTACCAGCAGGGGAAGGTTGCACTCGCTCGACTCTCGGACCTGCTCGCTACCCCCGTGGCCACACCTCAGGCTGCGATGCCGGTCGACCCCGGCCGCATCAGAGGTTCGGTCACCTTCGACCGTGTCGACTTCGGCTACGCCACGTCGCCGACCCTCGCGCTACGCGGGATCGACCTCACCATCGACCCGGGGGAGACGGTGGCGTTCGTCGGCGAGACCGGCGCCGGCAAGTCCACATTCGTCAAGCTCGCCGCCCGGCTCTACGACCCCACAGGCGGCCGCATCCTCATCGACGGGGTCCCCCTCACCGACCTCGACCTCGAGACCTTCCGCCGCCAGCTCGGGTTCGTCCCCCAGGAGGCCTTCCTCTTCACCGGCACGATCCGCGACAACATCGCCTACGCGCGCCCGGATGCCACCGACGCCGAGGTGGAGGCGGCAGCCCGTGCCACCGGCGCCCACGACTTCATCGCCCGGCTCCCGTTCGGCTACCACCAGCCGGTGATCGAGCGGGGACGGTCGCTCTCGGCCGGCCAGCGTCAGCTCATCGCCCTCGCCCGCGCCCAGCTGGTCGACCCGGCCATCATCATCCTCGACGAGGCCACCGCCAACCTCGACCTCGGCACCGAGGCTCGGGTGGTGCGGGCCATGGGGGTGGTCAGCGAGGGCCGCACCACCCTGCTGATCGCCCACCGCCTGCAGTCGGCGGCGCGGGCCGACCGCATCGTGGTGCTCGATGGTGGCCAGATCGTCGAGGTGGGCCCGCACGACGAGCTCGTCGCCACGGGTGGCCGCTACGCCGAGATGTGGAGGGCTTACCAGGGTGACGACACGGCAGCGGTGGGCACCGCGGCCGCAGTGCCCGACTGAACCTCGACGGCCCCGGTCAGCGGGGGTGTCAGGTGTCGGAGCGCCCGATGACCGCGGAGTTGTTGCCCAGGTAGGACGACACCACCCGAGGGTCGTTCATCACCTCGTCGGGGGTGCCCCGGGTGACCACCTCGCCCAGGTCGAGCGCCAGGATCTCGTCGGAGATCGAGCGGATGAGCGGCATGTCGTGCTCGATGACGATCATGCTGGCGCCGGTGGCCTCACGGATCCGCAGCAGCATCGGCCCCAGTGCCTCGGTCTCGCGCTGGGCGATGCCCGACGACGGCTCGTCGAAGAGGATCACCGTGGGCTCGTGCGCCAGGATGCAGCAGATGTCGACGATGCGACGTGACCCGGTGGAGAGCTCTCGGATGAACTTGGCGGCGTAGGCCTGCAACCCCAGGAGCTCGATGAGCTCGTCGGCTCGGGCCGAGATGTGACGCTCGGAGTCGCGGGCCACGGGCAGACCCAGCGCGGTCGCCACGGGATCGCGCACCTCGACCTTGCGCTCGAGCGCGAGCTGGATCGTCTCCTTCACCGTGAGCCCGGGGAAGAGCCGCGCGTCCTGGAACGAACGTCCCATGCCGAGCCAGGCACGACCATCGGGCGACACCGAGGTGATGTCGGTGCCGTCGAGGCTGAGACGCCCGCGGTCGGGCACGAGGTAGCCCGACAACAGGTCGAACAGCGTGGTCTTGCCGGCACCGTTCGGGCCGATGATGCCGAGGATCTCGCCGGAGCGGAGGTCGAAGCTGACGTCGTTGACCGCCAGCACACCTGAGTAGGAGCGGGTGAGACCCTCGGCGCTCAGGATCACCTCTCCGAGCACCCCGCGCTCGATGTGGTGCTCGGCCTTCGTGGTGTCGAGCCCCTCGAGCGAACCCGCACCTTCGAGGAACACCGCCCGCAGCACGTCGGGACGTTCGAGCAGCTCGCTCGTGGGGCCCTTGAAACGGATCTCGCCCTTCTCCATGAAGTACGCGGTCTCGGCCACGGTGAGGGCCACGTTGACCGACTGCTCGACGAGGATGATGGTGGTGCCTCGGTCGCGGATGGCGGTGACCACGTCGAGGAGCTTCTCGACGATGACCGGCGCCAGCCCGAGCGACAGCTCGTCGATCATCAGCAGGCGGGGCTTGGCGATGAAGGCCATGGCGAGGGTGAGCATCTGCTGCTCGCCTCCCGACAGGTTGCCCGCGGCGTCGTTCCACCGTTCGCGGAGGATCGGGAAGTAGCCGAGCACCTCCTCGTTGGCCGCTGCGATGTACGCCGTGTCGTCGGCGTATGGCCACCCGGCGAGGCGGATGTTCTCGCCCACCGTGAGCGACGGGAAGATGCCCTTGCCGCCGGGCACTTGCACGATGCCGTGCTCGACGATCTCGTTCGGGGGCGCGTGGGTGATGGTGGAGCCGTCGAAGATGATGGCGCCGCCCGACGGCTCGACGAGGCCCGAGATGGCCTTGAGGAGCGTCGACTTGCCGGCACCGTTGGTGCCGAGGAGCGCGATGATCTCGCCCTCGTCGACCTCGAAGTCGACGCCGAACAGCACCTGCACCGTGTCGTAGTGCACGTCGAGCTCCTTGACGAGGAGCAGCTTCGCCTCACCGCGCTCGCGAGCGGCGCGCACCTCGGAGGTGGCCACGGTGGAGGTGCGCACCTTGTGGATGTCGGAGGTGATGTGGCTGCCGGCCGAGGTGATCATGGCCACGCCGACGAGGATCAGCGGGCACAGCAGGATGATGGCTCGCTCGAGGCCCCAATCGTCGGCGAGGCCGCCGATGAGCGGTCCGACGAGCAGCGTGGGGATGACGAACAGGTTGCCGATGGTGAACCCGATGGAGCGGATGCGGGGCGGCACGATCAGCGAGATCGTGGCGGCAAGTGCGGGGGCGAACGACGCGGTGGCCATGGCCAGGATCGCTCGCATTGTGACCACGATGTAGATGTTGCGGGTGAACACCAGCAGGAACAGCGAGATCACCTGCAGGACACTGGCCGCGCCGAGGAAGTTGAGGAGGTGCGCGGGGTTGCGGCGCATCAGCCGGGTGGCGATGGGGATGCCGACGGCCAGACCCACCAGCTGGAACGGTTCGGTGAACGCGAGGAGCACGGCGCGCTGGGTGGCGTCGAGGCCCATCTCGTCGTGGTAGAAGAGCTGGAGCAGCGGGGACAGCGCGAACAGCGGGATCGTCAGCACCGGGATCGAGATCCAGATGCGCCGCAGGGTGCGGATCTGCCAGGCGATGCGCCACGCCTCGGCCATCGACGCCGGCTTCTCCTCGGTTGCCGCGGTGACGGCGTCGGCACCGTGCACCGTGCGCTCGTGGAACCCTCTGATCGGATCCTTCAGTCGGAGCGCCAGAACGACGAACACGAA
>JAENWR010000063.1 GCA_016649895.1 Acidimicrobiia bacterium
CACCGGCTGCCAGGTCCCCGCCGAACACTGCGACATCGACCACATCGAACCCTGGGAACACGGCGGCCCCACCAACCACAACAACGCCCAAGCCCGCTGCCCCCAACACCACCCCGGCCGCCACCGCAAGAACCCACCCAAACGGCAAGACTCCGGCGAACGGGGCTCAGCCGTCAATGGATCCGGCGATGGAAGTTCCGGCCACAGGGCCTCAGGCGACAGAAGCTCAGGCGACGGAGACTCGGGCGATGACGAGGACGCGGCGGACGGGTGATGGCGCCGCCGGTCGATACCCCCACGACGCCGTGGGTATGGGCACACCCGAGATCACGACGAGGAAGGCCACACCCATGACCGACCACGAACTGCCGAGCCACCTGATCGAGGGGCGGCGCACGCCGCTGTTCGGGCTCGACACGATGCCCGAGCCGCTGGCCGCCACGCACCGCACCACGGTGTGGGCCACGCTCCACGTCGACGCGGGCAGCGTCCGCTACATCGATGTCGAGGGCGCCTCACCGCGCGAGGTGCGGCTCGACCCGGGCGACAGCCTGGTGATCCCGCCGAACCTTTCCCACGAGGTCGAGCCCTCCACCGACGCTCGGTTCTTCGTCCAGTTCTACCGCGAGCCGCACGCACCGCTGGTGCCGCAGGTCGAGGCTCCCGCACAGGACCCGCCGCCCTCGTTTCGGCGAGATGCGCCGTGGGAGCACCGCGGCCGCGATCTCGACTCGCCCGAGGAGATCTTCGAGATGGTCACCCGGCAGTACGCCGACGTGGCCCAGGACGACCTGCTCGCCCCCTACTTCACCGTCGATGGCGAGCTCATCGACTGGCAGGCGCTCATCTTGCGGATCACCGACTACTGGAACCACGTGATCCTGTACGCGCCCGACTACGAGATCGATGCCATCGAGCAGCACCGACACGTCCACGAGGGCGACGCGTTCACTGCCGAGGCGTTCGACCGGTGGCTCCAGGTCTTCATCGACACCGTCGAGGGCGGCTGGACCGGCCCCAACACCACCCGAGCCAAGAAGCGCGGCACCGGGATGGCGTGGGCGATGGCACAGCGCTTCCTCGGCCACGGCAAATGGCGGCCGCCGCAGCACCAGTAGGTTCGCAGGAACCCGACCTCACGAGGGAGATCGATGCACATCGAGGACTACGGCCTCATCGGTGACACCCAGACAGCGGCGCTCGTCGGCCGCGACGGCAGCATCGACTGGCTGTGCCTGCCCCGGTTCGACTCCGGTGCGTGCTTCGCCGCCCTGCTGGGCGACCGGAGCAACGGCCGGTGGCAGCTTGCTCCAGTGGCGACCCCGTTGCGGGTCGAGCGTCGCTACGTGCCCGGCACGCTCGTGCTCGAGACCACGTTCCACACGCCCGAGGGCGTGGTGCGGATCACCGACCTCATGCCGATCCGGGGAGCGGCGCCGGATCTCGTGCGTGTCGTCGAGGGGGTCTCGGGCACCGTGGCGATGGCGATGGACCTGGTCGTCCGCTTCGACTACGGCTCGTCGGTCCCGTGGGTGCGCACCATCGACGGCGCGCTGTCGCTCGTGGCCGGCCCCGACGCGCTCGACCTCGTCACCCCGGTCGAGGTGCACGGCGACGACCGCTCGACCACCGCGAGCTTCAGCGTCAGCGCTGGCGACCGCGTGCCGTTCGTCCTCACCTGGCACGAGTCGCACCGCCCACCGCCCGAGCGTGCCGATCCCGATCGGGAGGTCGACGGCACCATCGCGTGGTGGCAGGACTGGTCGGGGCGCTGCACGGGTGGCGGCGAGTGGGCCGACGACGTTCGCAGTTCGCTCGTCACCCTGAAGGCGCTCACCTTCGCGCCCACGGGCGGCATCGTGGCCGCGCCCACGACGTCGCTTCCCGAGGTGCTCGGCGGTGGCCGCAACTGGGACTACCGCTACTGCTGGTTGCGCGACGCCACGTTCACGCTGCAGGCGTTGCTGGCGGCGGGTTACGAGGGTGAGGCGGTGGCCTGGCGCGACTGGCTGCTGCGTGCCATCGCCGGCGACCCCTCGCAGATGCAGATCATGTACGGCGTCTCGGGCGAGCGGCGGCTGCTCGAGTCCGAGCTCGACTGGCTGGGGGGCTACGAGGGAAGCGGCCCGGTCCGCATCGGCAACGGTGCTGCGCAGCAGAGCCAGCTCGACGTTCCCGGCGAGGTGATGGACTCGCTGCACCAGGCCCGGCTTGCGGGGATCCCTCCCGACGCCGAAGCGTGGGAGGTGCAGCGTGTGCTCCTCGACTGGCTCGAGTCGGCATGGCGCGAGCCCGATTCCGGCCTGTGGGAGGTGCGGGGCGCGCCTCGCCACTTCGTCCACTCGAAGGTGATGTGCTGGGTGGCGTTCGACCGCGGGGTGCGCGCCGTCGAGCACTTCGGCGCCGACGGCCCGGCCGAGCGATGGCGGGCCATCCGCGATGAGGTGCATCGCGAGGTCATCGAGAAGGGCTGGGATCCCCAGCGGAGCACGTTCACCCAGTCGTACGGCTCACAAGAGCTCGACGCCAGCCTGCTGATGATCCCGATGGTCGGCTTCCTACCGCCGACCGACCCTCGGGTGGTGGGCACCATCGAGGCCGTGCAGCGCGAGCTCAGCGTCGACGGGTTCATCGAGCGCTACCCGACCCACCACGGGATGTCGGTCGACGGGCTCCACGGCCGCGAGGGCGCGTTCTTGCTCTGCACGTTCTGGATGGTCGATGCCCTCGCCATGATCGGCCGAACGGACGAGGCCCGGCACCTCTTTGAGCGCCTCCTCGGCCTGCGCAACGATCTCGGGCTCCTGGCCGAGGAGTACGACCCGATCGCCGGGCGGATGCTGGGCAACTTCCCCCAGGCGTTCTCGCACATCGGGTTGGTGAACTCGGCGCTGAACCTCAGCCAGGTCGAAGGACCGAGCGAACGACGCAAGGAGGCCTGACCGTGCGAGCGATGACCATGCGAGCGATGACCGTCGTCCCCGGCGTGGCGGGCAGCGCGGCGGTCACCGAGGTCGAGGGTCCGGTCGGCACGGGCGGGGTGCTCGTTGCCGGAGTGGCCGTGGGCATCTGCGGCACCGATGTCGAGATCGCCGCCGGTGAGTACGGCACCGCCCCGCCGGGTGACCAGCGCCTGGTGATCGGGCACGAGTCGGTGGGCCGGGTCCTCCACGCTCCCGCGGGGTCACACCTGAGCGAGGGCGATTTGGTCGTGGGCATCGTGCGGCGGCCCGACCCAGTGCCGTGCGCGGCGTGCGCGGCCGACGCCTGGGACATGTGCCGCAACGGCCTCTACACCGAGCGCGGCATCAAGGACCTCCACGGGTTCGGCGCCGAGCAGTGGCGCATCGAAAGCGACTTCGCCGTCGCCGTCCCGGCGTCGCTGGGCGAGCTGGCGGTGCTCGTCGAGCCGGCCAGCGTGGTGGCCAAGGCGTGGGCGCACATCGAGCACATCAGCGCTCGCGGCCCGGCCGCACCGCGCACCGCGCTCGTCACGGGTGCCGGTCCGATCGGCCTGCTCGCCACGCTCCTGGGGGTCCAGCGCGGCCTCGAGGTGCACGTGCTCGACAGGGTGGAGGATGGACCCAAGCCGGGCCTGGTCGCCGACCTGGGCGCCGAATACCACACCGGCTCGGTGAACGATCTGGATCCCGCCGACATCGTGCTGGAGTGCACAGGGGCTCCGTCTGTGGTGCTCGACGTCATCCAGCGCAACTCCCACGCCGGCATCACCTGCCTCACGGGCGTCTCCAGCGGCGGCCGTACCGTCGAGCTCGACATCGGAGCGACCAATCGGAGGATGGTGCTCGAGAACGACGTGGTGTTCGGTTCGGTCAACGCCAACCGCCTGCACTACGAGGCGGCCGCGGTGGCACTCGGTGCCGCCGATCCGGCGTGGCTGGCCCGCCTCATCACACGCCGGGTGCCGCTCGATTCGTGGGTCGAGGGCCTCGCGCGGCGGTCCGACGACGTGAAGGTGGTCGTCGAGCTCTCGCCTACGGGCTGAGCTGCACGGCCTCGCCGATGAGCTGGTGGCTGTGCACCCGGGCGACGTTGTCGGCCACGTCGAGCGCCCGGTCGGCGTAGGGCCCGATCCACCCGTCGTCGATCGTCTCGTGGAAGAGCGAGAGCCACCGCCCGAAGTGGGCGGGGGTGAACGGTGCCTGCTCGTGCACGTCGACGTGGGCCCGAAACGGGTTTCCCGAGTAGCCGCTCTGGCCGAGCAACGCCCGGCTCCAGAACGCGGCCAACTTCGGTAGGTGCTCAGCCCAGTCGACCTGGGCCACGTCGTTGAACATCGGACCGAGCAGGTCGTCCTGGGCCACGTCGGCGTAGAATCGGCGGACCATCTCGGCGATCTCCGCTGGGTCGTCCAAGTCGCGGGTGGGGGCCGGCCGCGGGGTGTCTCGCATCAGTTCCTCGATCCTCACTGTTGATATTTCTAGTTTCTGCTAGATATATTAGTCAGGTCAACCGAGGGAGATCCATGAGTGACGTCGTCGAGGAACTGGTCGAGCGAGAGTACGCCTTCGGGTTCCACACCGATCTCGACACGGACATCGCTCCGAAGGGCCTGAGCGAGGACGTCGTCCGCTTGATCTCCGCCAAGAAGGACGAGCCCGAGTGGCTCCTCGAGTGGCGCCTCGCCGCGTACCGCCACTTCCTCACCCTCGACGAGCCCGACTGGTCGAGCGTGCAGCACCCGCCGATCGACTACCAGGACATGCACTACTGGGCGGCGCCCAAGCCCAAGGCACCGGGACCCGACAGCCTCGACGAGGTCGATCCCGAGGTGCGGGCCATGTTCGACAAGCTCGGGATCTCGATCGCCGAACAGGAGCGGCTCTCCGGGGTGGCGGTCGATGCGATCATCGACTCGGTCTCGGTGGCCACCACCTTCAAGGCGCGTCTGGCCGAATCAGGAGTGATCTTCTGCTCGTTCTCCGACGCCGTGCGCGACCACCCCGAGCTGGTGCGCAGGTACCTGGGGTCGGTGGTCCCCTACCGCGACAACTTCTTCGCCACCTTGAACTCGGCGGTCTTCTCCGACGGCTCGTTCGCGTACATCCCCGCCGGTGTCACCTGCCCGATGGAGCTGTCGACGTACTTCCGCATCAACACGGCCCAGACCGGCCAGTTCGAGCGCACGCTCATCGTCGCCGAGGACGGCGCCACGGTCAGCTACCTCGAAGGCTGCACGGCACCGATGCGCGACGAAAACCAGCTGCACGCCGCGGTGGTCGAGCTGGTCGCCCTCGACGACGCATCGATCAAGTACTCGACGGTGCAGAACTGGTATCCGGGCGACGCCGACGGCAAGGGCGGCATCTACAACTTCGTCACCAAGCGGGGCCGCTGCGGCGACCGGGCCAAGATCTCCTGGACCCAGGTCGAGACGGGCTCGGCCATCACCTGGAAGTACCCGAGCGTGATCCTGCAGGGCGACGACTCCGTCGGCGAGTTCTACTCGGTGGCCGTCACCGCCAACCACCAGCAGGCCGACACCGGCACCAAGATGATCCACATCGGCCGCAACACCTCGAGCACGATCGTGTCGAAGGGCATCTCTGCCGGGCACGCCCAGAACGCCTATCGCGGGCTGGTGAAGGTGCTGCGCTCGGCGGAGGGGGCACGCAGCCACACCCAGTGCGACTCGTTGCTGCTCGGCTCGACGTGCGGGGCCCACACCTTCCCCTACATCGAGGTGAAGAACGACACAGCGCAGGTCGAGCACGAGGCGTCGACCACCAAGGTCGACGAGGACCAGCTCTTCTACTGCCGCCAGCGCGGTCTCAGCCAGGAGGACGCCACGTCGATGATCGTCAACGGGTTCTGCCGAGAGGTGTTCGACGAGCTGCCCATGGAGTTCGCGGTGGAGGCTCAGGCGCTGCTGCGCGTCAGCCTCGAAGGGAGCGTCGGCTGATGCTGCACATCCAAGGGCTCACCGCATCGATCGCCGGCACCACCATCCTGCGCGGTCTCGACCTCGACATCGCGCCCGGCGAGGTCCACGCGGTGATGGGACCGAACGGCGCGGGCAAGAGCACCCTGTCGAACGTCCTCACCGGCCGCGAGGGCTACGAGGTCGGGGGAACCGTCACCTACGACGGCAACGACCTGCTGGCCATGTCGCCCGAGGAGCGTGCCGTGCGCGGCATCTTCCTGGCCTTCCAATACCCGGTCGAGATCCCCGGGGTCGGCAACATGTACTTCCTGCGCACCGCGCTCAACGCGGTGCGCCACGAGCGGGGTGAGGACCCGCTCGACGCCATGACCTTCCTCCGGGTGGCGAAGGAGCAGATGGCCGCCCTCGACATCGACCCGGCGTTCCTCAGCCGCTCGGTCAACAGCGGCTTCTCCGGGGGCGAGAAGAAGCGCAACGAGGTGCTGCAGATGACCATGCTCGAACCGCGACTCGCCATCCTCGACGAGACCGACTCGGGTCTCGACATCGACGCGCTCCGGGTGGTGGCCGATGGGGTGTCCCGACTCCGCTCACCCGATCGGTCGATGCTCATCATCACCCACTACCCGAGGTTGCTCGACCTGGTGCGCCCCGACCGCGTCCACGTGCTCAGCGCGGGACGCATCATCCGCAGCGGCGACCACACGCTCGCCGACGAGCTCGAGGTCGACGGCTACGCGTCGACCGTTGCCGCGGCCGCGTCGTGAACGCCATGGCGACATCGGTCGCCGACCGGATCGCTGTCGGCGAGGGCGCAGATGCCGCCACCGCCCGAGCCTGGCTCGACGCCAATGGATGGCCGGGCCGACGCGACGAGGCGTGGAAGTACACGCCGGTCGACGAGATCCTGGCGTCGCTCGAGGTGGAGGTCGTGGCCGAGGAGCTCGTGATCGGCGAGGTCGTGGCCCAAGAGGTCGCGGTCACCTCGGCGGACGTCGACGATCTGGCCGGCGACCACGGCGGGCCTCGCATCGTGTTCGTCGACGGCCGCCACGCCCCGCACCTCTCGACGAGCCACCCGCTCGGCGACGGTGCGTGGTGCGGAGCCCGCGGTGACGGCGATGCCGCCGAGCCGGTCGAGGTGGTCCGCTACGACGGGTTCCAGGCGCTCAACCACCTAGCCGCCCACGAAGGAGCCGTCGTCGAGATCCACGCTGGCATAGAGGTCGACCTGCCCATCCACATCGTCCACCTGGCCGTGCCGACTGCGTCCAGGCTCGCTCAGCCCCGCACCACGATCCGGCTGGGCGATGCCGCCCGGGCGACGGTCATCGAAACCTACACAGGGCTCCCCGGCGCCACGTTCGTGAACGCCAGCACCACCATCGCGCTGGGCGAGGGTGCGCACCTCGACCACCACCGCATCCAGACCGAGTCGGCCGAGGGGATCCACGTTGGCCACACCCGTACCAACAGCGGAGCTGACTCGCAGCTGCGGTCCACGTCGGTGATGCTCGGGGCCGCCATCGCCCGCCACGCCCTCGACCTCACGCTGCGGGGCGAGCACGCCCACGCCAACCTCGAGGGGCTCTACCTGCCGCGCGGGTACCAGCGCCACGACAACGTGCTCACCGTCGACCACGCCGCCTCTCACGGCACCACGGTCCAGCTGTTCAAGGGCGTCATCGGCGACGAGGCGAGAGGCTCGTTCGGAGGGCACGTCATCGTCCGCCCCGACACGGTGGGCACCTCGGCCGACCAGACGAACCGGAACCTGCTGCTCGCGCGCACCGCCCAGGCCGACACCCGCCCGTGGCTCGAGATCTTTGCCGACGACGTGCGCTGCACCCATGGCGCCACCGTCGGTCGGCTCGACGACGACGCGCTGTTCTACCTGCGCAGCCGCGGGATCCCCCGCACCGAGGCGCGGGCGATGCTCATCACCGCCTTCGCCGACGAGATCATCGACCACCTCACCCCGGCATCGCTGCGGGGCCACGTGCACGACGCCGTGCGGCGCCAGACGGAGGACGACACATGACCAACACCTCGACGTGGATCACGCTCACCCGCGACTGCGACGCCACGATGATCCCCTACGGCGATCGCGTGGCCCTCACCGAGGGCGGCGAGGTGCAGGTCGTGCAGCAACTCGGCGGCAGCATCACGGTGCGCACCCCGATGGGCGCGCTCCTGCGCATCGACGGGGTCGACGCCGACGCGGTCGGGATCGAGCTGGCCGACGACGCCCCCGCGAGCCAGAGCGACGGCGAGTTCGCCATCGGTCACGTCGTCGACGCGCTGCAGACCGTCTTCGACCCGGAGATCCCCATCAGCATCGTCGAGCTCGGGCTCGTCTACCGCTGCGACGAGGTCACCCGCCCCGACGGCAGTCGGCTCATCGAGATCGACATGTCGATGACCGCGCCCGGCTGCGGCATGGGCGACGTGCTGCGCGCCGACGCCGCCCGGGTGGTCGGCGCCGTGCCGGGTGTCGACGGCGTCGACGTGAGCCTGGTGTGGGATCCGCCGTGGACGATGCACCGCATGTCCGAGGCCGCCCGCCTCGAGCTCGGCATGCTCTGAGACCGACCGACCTGTGGGATCGTGACGGGCGATGAGCGACGAGCAGCTGCCGTTTGACGGCTACGAGGAGATCGCCGACGGCGAGACGGTGTGGCGCGTCGACCGGGCCTTCATGCGGTCGAACTGGACCTGCATCTGGGGACGGGGTTGCCTCGGCATCGAGGACGAACCCGCTCCCGAACTGGCGCTCGGCTGTTGCTCGGTGGGCGCCGAGCTCGACGGCCTCGACGAGGCCCGCAACGTTGCGGCGATGGCGGCGATGATCCCCGACGAGCTGTTCCAACACCACGTGGCGGCCGTCGAGGGCGGCGTCTTCAGCGACGAGACGTCCACCAACACCCGCGTCGTCGACGGCGCGTGCATCTTCCTCAACCGCCCGGGGTTCGAGGGTGGGGCCGGGTGCGCGCTGCACCTGGCGGCGCTGGCCGATGGCGAGTCGCCGGTCGATTGGAAGCCGTCGGTGTGCTGGCAGCTGCCGGTGAAGGTCGACTGGGAGATGCGTGACGACGACGTCGAGGTGGCGACGGTGCGGCCGTGGGCGCGGCGCGACTGGGGCGACACCGGCGAGACCATGGCGTGGTGCTGCACCGAGGGCGAGCTCGCCCACGTGGGCGACCGGCCGGTCATCGAGTCGCTGGCCCACGAGCTGCAGGGCATCGTCGGCACCCCCGTCTACGTCGAACTGCGCCGCCGCCTCACCTGAGCTCTCCCGCTCACCCGCGGACACCCCCGTCGGGGACGATCCGCATCGCCCCATGTGCACGATCGTCCCCAACCCCGATGGGTGAAGGCGGGTCGGGGACGATCCGCATCGCCCCATGTGCACGATCGTCCCCAACCCCGGAAGGGTCAGGAGCGGAGAGGGGTGTGGTCGGCGGGGACGGTCTCGGCGGGCGAGGGAGGACCGGGCGGGGTGCCGTCGCCGAAGGGGCGGCCGCCGAGCGACTCGCGGTCCGATGGCTCGAGCCAGCCGTCGAGGGCGGGACCCAGCGGCACCACGCCGGTGGGGTTGATGTCGCGGTGGACCTCGTAGTAATGCCGCTTGATGTGGTCGAAGTCGATCGTGTCGCCGAAGCCTGGCGTCTGGAACAGGTCGCGGGCGTAGGCCCACAGCACCGGCATCTCGGCGAGCTTCGAGCGGTTGCACTTGAAGTGCCCGTGGTACACGGCGTCGAAGCGGGCGAGGGTGGTGAAGAGGCGCACGTCGGCCTCGGTGATGGTGTCGCCCACCAGGTAGCGCTGAGCGGAGAGCCGATCGGTGAGCCAGTCGAGGGCGTCGAACAGGCGATGGTAGGCGGCCTCGTAGGCCCCCTGGGTGCCGGCGAAGCCGCAGCGGTAGACGCCGTTGTTCACCTCGGTGAAGACCCGCTGGTTCACCTCGTCGATCTCGGCCCGGAGGGCCTCGGGGTAGAGGTCGGGGGCGCCAGGGCGATGGTGCTCGCGCCACTCGGTGGAGAGGTCGAGGGTGATCTGCGGGTAGTCGTTGGTGACGACCTGACCGGTGGGCACGTCGACGATGGCCGGCACGGTGATGCCCCGGTCGTAGTCGGGGAAGCGGGCGAAGAACGCCTCCTGCAGCCGCTCGTAGCCGAGGACGGGGTCGCGGCCACCGGGGTCGAGGTCGAAGGTCCAGCTGCGCTCGTCGTGGGTGGGGCCGGCGACGGCCATCGAGAGCACATCTTCGAGGCCGAGCAGCCGCCGCACGATGAGGGCGCGGTTGGCCCAGGGGCAGGCCCGGCTCACCACCAGCCGGTAGCGGCCGGGCTCGACCGGGAAGCCGTCGCGGCCGTCGGCGGTGATGCGGGTGGCGATGTAGTTCTGGTCGCGGCTGAACTCGCCGCCAGGGATGACGTAGCCGGTAGCGCCGCTGGAGTTGTCAGGCCCCTCAGACATCGACGCTCTCCTTCTGGGTTGCCGGGCCGGTGAGCCCCACCACCTCGGCGAGCATCTCGGCCGAGCGGATGCGGGCGGCGCCGGACATCGCCGGGAAGGTGACGATGAGCTCGTCGGCGTCGGCGTGGGTGGTGAACCAGTCGACGTACTCCTTCACTGCGTCCGGGGTGCCGACCGCGCTGTAGGTCATCATCTGGAGGATCTGGCGACCCTGGGGCGAGGCGAGGATGGCGTCGGCCCGTTCGTCGGAGTACGGCTGGTTCGGCACGAGGAATCGGTGCACGCGCCGTCGGCGCACGGCCAGGTGCATCTCCTGCGCCTCGTCGTCGGTCTCGGCCGCCAGCACGTTCACGGCGGCGATGACGTAGGGCTCGGCCAGCTGCTCCGACGGCCGGAACTCACGGCGGTACATCGCCACTGCCGGCGCGAGCGCGTCGGGGGCGAAGTGCGAGGCGAACGCGTACGGGAGGCCGAGCAGCGCGGCGAGCTGGGCGCCGAACAGCGACGAGCCGAGGATGTAGATGGGCACGTTGGTGCCCTTGCCGGGGATGGCCTCGACGCCGGGGATGCGGCTCTGGTCGGAGAGGAACGCCTGGAGCTCCTGCACATCCTGGGGGAACGTGTCCGACGAGGTGTTGTCGCGCCGGAGGGCGTGCATCGTGTTCTGGTCGGTGCCGGGGGCGCGGCCGAGGCCGAGGTCGATGCGGTCGGGGTGCAGGGTGGCGAGCGTGCCGAACTGTTCGGCGATGGTGAGCGGCGAGTGGTTGGGCAGCATGATGCCACCCGACCCGAGCCGGATGGTCGAGGTGTTGGCGGCCACGTGGGCGATGAGCACGCTGGTGGCCGACGACGCGATCGAGCTCATGTTGTGGTGTTCGGCGTACCAGACCCGGCGGTAGCCGAGCGCCTCGGACCGCCGAGCCAGCGCCACGCTGTTCTCGAAGCTTTCGCGGATGGTGCTCCCGCGGTCGACGGTGGCGAGATCGAGGACGGACAACGGAACGGACACAGCGACCAGCTCTTTCATGACGACATCGGTCTCGGGAGGTTGCCGAGGGATTCTCAGTTTCAACGTTCCCGCCGGGGCGGTTGTTCCGCCACGTGCGGCTGTTCCGCCACGTGCGGCGACGGCCCGCAGGCGTCAGCTGGGGGTGTCGCCCCAATGGCGTTGCAGCGCCTCGGCCACGAGCTCGGGCTCCTCGAGCATCCACCAGTGCCCGCACTCCGCCAGGTCGAGCACCTCGGCACCGGTGCGCTGGGCGAGCTGGGCGACGAGGCGCGGGCTGCGAAAGCGGTCCTTCATCGAGCCGATGATGAGGCCGCGGCCGGTCCAGGAGTCGATGCCGGGGCCCCACTCGCGGCCGATCTCGGTGGCGCTCCGGTAGAGCGGCAGGATGGCCTCGCACATGGTGGCGTCGATGGCCTCGGCCATCTGGCGCGCGCCGCGCTGGGGAGCGCCGACGGAGTGGAGGCCGGCGCCCCGCTCCTCGGCCGGCAGGGCGAGCCACGCCTCGACATAGGCCTCGCCGTCGCCCGGCGTCTGCCAGGTGCGGGCGGCATCGTGCCACCTGAAGCTCTCGTCGAGGTCACCGGTGTCGAGCACCCAGGTGCGCACGTTGGCCGGCCGGTCGGCGAGCACCCGCATGGCGAGCAGCGCTCCCCAGTCGTGCGCCACCAGGTCGACCTCGTCGAACAGGCTCAGCGCCTCGGCGAGCCACGCCGCGTAGCCCTCCTTGGTGGTGTCGAACCCGTCGGGCAGCGGGTTGCCGAAGCCCGGCAGGGCGAGGGCGACACACACGTCGCGGTCGATGGCGGCGATGAGCGGGTCCCAGATGGCAGTGGTCTCGGGCACCCCGTGGACGAACACGGCTGTCATGGGCCGAGGTTAGCCATCGGCCGGCCGGCCCGACCGATGGCCCGCAGCCCGTTCAGTGGCTGACGAGACGGAGCACCTCGTCGGGGGTGGCGGGCCCGTCGTGGACGACCTCGCCATCGTGCAACGCGACGCAGCGGTCGGCGCGCTCCACGAAGTTGGGGTCGTGGGTGGCGACGAGGACGGCGTGGTCGGGCGATCCGCGAAGCTCGTCGAGGATGTCGAGGAACGCCGCCTTGCCGCTGGCGTCGAGTCCGACGAACGGCTCGTCGACCAGGAGGACGCGGAACGGGCGCACCAGCCCGAGTGCGATCGACGCCTTCTGGCGCAATCCCCGCGAGAACCGCGACGGCAGGTCGTCGGCCCGATGGCCGAGCTCGACCCGCTCGATGATGGCGTCAATGCCGTCGTCGTCGATGCGGCTCCCGTGAAGGGCCGCGACGTAGGCCATGTGCTCTCGCACCGACAGGTCGTCGTACAGCACGGGCTCGTCGGGCAGGAAGCTGATGGCGGCCCGCGCGTCGGATGCCCCGGCGGGGGCACCGGCGACGGTGATGGCGCCGTCGGTGAGGTCGAGGAGGCCGGCGGCAAGGCGCAGGAAGGTCGACTTGCCCGACCCGTTGTGGCCGACGAGTGCCACCGTCTCCCCCGCCTCGACGGTGAGGTCGAGTGGGGCGAGGGCCACGAGGTCGGCGTAGGCCTTCGAGGCACCCTCGGCGACGAGCACGGGCGGGGGTGGGGTCATGATCTGCCATCCTCGCTCACCGGCGTCGTCCGTTGGGCACTCGCCTGCTCGAAGCTGGCCTTCAGCGACGATGCCACCTGGTCGCGCACTCGGACCCACAGCGCGATCGCGCCGAAGAGGACGACGATGCCGATGACACCCGGAGCGGCGCCGGGCAACGCCTCGGCGCCACGGTCGACGGCGGCACGGGCCAGCAGCACCGGAGCGGCTCCGAGCACCGCGACCCCCGGGGGCCAGGCGGTGCGGAACGCGATGCGCATGCCCTGCGCTTCGGGAGGGGTGGTCATCCAGTTGCCGGCGAGGTTCACCTCGCCACCGAGCACGCTGATGACGGCACCGCCCAAACCGGCGAGGGCGATCGACGCCACCAGGGCCGCAGCCACGTCGAACGGCAGGGCGCCCGGCCCGGGCACGCTGGCCACCACCGCCACCAGCACCGAAGCGACGACCATGACGACCGCACCCACCACCAGGTGGCGGAGGTGGATGTCGGCCGCGGCACGGGGCGAGGAGTCGCGCCGGCTCGGGTGGTCGATCTCCTGGGCGAGGGGTTCCACCGCGTCGAGCCCGGCGACGAACATGGCGAGACCGGCGAGGACGATCAGAGCCGTGGTTCCCGCCCAGACGCCGCGGAGAGCGAGGCCGGTGACCACGGTGAGCAGCACCAGCCGGGCGATGCGGGCGGCGGGCCACCGGAGGACGCCGCGAAGGCCGCGCATGACGAAGGGGAGGCCGCCGCTCCCCCGCACCCGGAGACGGAGCCAGGGACGGAGACGGGGCAGCTCCATCGAGAGCTGTCGGCGGAGGACGACGACCGTGCGCAGCTCCTGCATGGTGGCGGCGAAGCGCATCTGGCCGACGAGGCTCGACCGGCGCTCGGCCGCCTCGAGCGACGTGCCCGAGAGGAGCCGCACACCGATGCCAACGATCACCACGGCCACGACCACCGGCACCAGGCCCAACGGCTCGAACCTCAGGGGCCACAGCACCATGTGCCCGAAGGGGGCCGTGGGGCTGATCGGCGCGAGCCCCACCGCGTGCGCCAGCCACGCGGCGATGAGGACGATGCCGGCGATCGAGGCCCCCCACCGGGGCAGGCGGGAGCCCGAGGCCACGAGCGCGGCGCCGTATGCGAGGCCGAGGGCGGTGGTGGCGGCGATGGCGCCGGTGGCACTCCAGCCGAGGGTGTCGCCGGGAAAGCGATCGCTGGCGAGGAAACCGATGATCCCGCCGACCACGGCGGCGACGAAGGTGAGGAAGCGCAGCTGACGCAGCACCGGAGCACGGAGCGCCGTCGCCCGGTCGACGGGTGCGAGCAGCACGTGGCGCACTTCAGCCCGCTCGAGGGCGAGGGGGCCACCCCGGCTGCCAGAGCGGAGCCCGAACGCCACGGCGACGGCGGCGACACCGCCGACCCATGCGGGCCCGTCCGCACCGACCTGGACCAGCTGCGCGGGGGTGAGCGCGGTGTCGCCGATGTAGCCGGCGGCCACGCCCACCGCGATGAGGCCGAAGAGGGCGGTGAGGTAGGCGCTGTAGAGGGCGTCGATCCAGTGGATCTCGGAGATCCGCAGGCGTTCGCGGAAGCGCCGCCACTCGACGAGCGAGCGTTCGAGATCGGCTGTGGGGTCTGCGGTGAGCACCGTTGGTCGACGCTACCGCTCAGTCGTCCCTGCCCACGACGAACACCACCACGTGGATGTCGGGGAGCTCCCAGGTGACCTGCGGAAGGGCCTCCAGACCGGGGATCTCGAGGACACCGGAGATCGCCTCGACCCACGCCGCGGCCAGGTCGTCGCCGCCATCGACGCTGCGCATCAGCTCGGTCGCCCCGTAGGCGGCGAACTGGATCGTCCCAGGACGATCCCACCAGGTCGCCACCTCGGCGGCGTCGAGCAGCTCGGCATCGGCGAACCGAGCGACGAACCGGTCGCCGCCCTCGAGGACCCGGTCGAGCACATCGGGGGTGATGATGTCGAGCCGCTCGAGCTGCTCGCTCATGGAGGCGAACTGCTCCTTCGATCGGCGCACCAGCAGCGCGTTGCGGTGCACGACCTCGTCGCGGTCACGCCCCACGGTGAAGATCACTCCGTCGATCCCCGACGACCGGAACTCGGCGGGAATCTGGGGGATCACCGAGGTGCGCATCGCCGAGGTGTCGACGAGGTCGGAGACGGTCGAGACGGCGGCCATCAGCCACCCCAGATCGACGTGCGCGCCGTCGGAGGTGGGGGGTGAGGCGACGATGCCCGCGAGCAGCTGCGTCCCTCTCTCCGCTGCCGCCCACGCCGCCCGCGCCGCCACCCGCGACGACACCAGCTCGGTGCTGTCCTCCCCGAACTCGAGCACGGCGACGGGCTCGAAGCCCAGCTGATCGACGCGGCCGGCGGCCCCTTCGGCCCCAGCGAGGGCGATGAAGTCCTTCAGGTCGGCGGCGTCGCGCACCACGGTGTGGAACCAGCGGAGACGCCGCACGGCGGTCGGGCGGTCGGCCGCACCGGCGCACTCCTTCGTGCGCCGTCGGTGGAACATCACCCAGTCGGCGGTCGCCTCGATCGACGGCCCGGTGTGCCGGCCGGCGGCGAAGAGACGTCGGCGGGCCAGTGCGTCGAACCCGCCGTCGCGCCCTCTCAGCAGCAACTCCGTACCGATCGTGGTGACGACCGCCTCGGCGAGGGCGCGACCGGTGCTCCCAGGGTCGAGGACGCCGGGCGACTCGCCGAGCTGGAGGTCGGCAAGGACGACCGTGCGGTCATAGGTGGCAGCCGGCCCCCAGCTGCCGGCCATCATCGACGCGTCGATGACCCCGACATCGCCCTTGGCCACCCGGATGAGCTCGCCGTGGACGTGCCGGGGCTGACCCTGATCCTCGAAGCGGGCGGTGAGGTCACCTCCGGCCCGGTCCACCCCCACGCTCAGGATGCGCACCCCGGCCGTCGTGGTGCCGACCCGCCAGCGCAACGAGGTGCCGGCGATCGACACCGAGGCGGGACCCTCGACGTCACCGCCGATCACCACCAGACCGTCGGCGCCTCCGACGAGGTCGGTGACGATGTCGAAGATGCGCGACCCGGCGCCGGGCGAGGTGCTCTCCACCTTGCTGCGCACCACCAGCGAGCCGGAGACCTGGACGTCGAGCAGCACCGGTTCGGTGCTGGCGCGGGAGTACACGGCCAGGTGCAGGCGCAGGCTGGTCGTGCCGCCGATCGGCACCTCGCGCAGGTCGCGCCCGGCCTCGAGGTCGAACCACAGGCTGACGGGACGCCGCTCCTCCGGTGTGATCGGACGGTCGGGGGTGGCCGCTGTCCCGACGGTGTCGGGTGCCTCGCCGAGGTCGTACAGCATCCGCTCGCCGCGCTCGCGCGCGTAGTTCGACTCGCGGTTGGCCCGCTGGACGAACGACGGATCGCCCATGACCTTGTCCTGGACCTCGTCGGCCTCGACGTGGAGCTTCACCTTGGGTGTCGACGCCGAGTCGTCGGTCGGCTCCCCACCGCCGACCAGGCCGACGATCTTCATCAGGTCGGTCGGGGCGAGGCGGTGCGGTGCCTCGCCGTACGCCGCGAGCGTCCACGACCATCCCTCCTGCACCTGGTCACGGGCGAAGGCCCTCAAGGAGAGGACCGAGCCGCTCACCTCCTTGCGGTTGAGCTGGCGCTGCGCCGGGAGCAGCCGGATCTGTCCCTCGAACGCGTCGAGGTCAGCAGCCCGATCGGCCACCACCCCCCCGGGCACGAGCACGTCGACCTCCTCGAGTGCCGCCGGGTCGTCGATGCCCTGGGTGAGCGAGATGCGCTCCATGTGCTGAGCTTCCTGGAGTGCCTCGGGGATGAAGTCGGGCCGCACCGCGCAGAAGCGCAGGTCGACGCCCGGACCCATGAGGGCCTGCACCTGCGCCTCCACCGGATGGGTTTGATCGACCGGCAGGTAGCCGCCGGGCGGCAGCGAGACGAGTCCGCGGTCGATGAGCACCGAGCCGCTCGCAGGGATCGACTGGCCCGACAAGGCGCCGGAGATCCGGGCCCGGAGCTCGCCGAGCACCGTCGCGGTGTCACCGCCGGGCTCGGTCGCGAGGAGCGAGGCCAGCACCTGGTCGGCCTCGCTCAGCACCGCCGCCGACTCGGCGCACGGGCCGTCGCCTCCGGTGCCGCCGCCGGCGGGGTCATCGATGACCTGGCACTGGAACTGGAGCAGTTGCGCGAGCGCCACGTCGAGCGGGCGCATGGCCAGGCGCCAGCCCCAGTGTCGCTGCGGGGTGGTCTCCACCAGCTCGCGGCGAGCGGTCCACATGTCGAGCCACCTCACCATCGACCCGGTGTGCTCGAACACGGCGAGGGGGATCTCGTCGCCACCGATGCCGTCGGCCCCGTCGCACCAGACGTCGGACCGGAGCCCGCCGCCGGAGATCATCGACGGAACTGCCCGACGCTCCTGCTCGAAGTACGCGGTCGCCACGCGGGAGCGCAGGTGGCGCTCGTCGAACGTGACCCGAGCGCTCACCGGCAACGACAGGGAGAGCTGGCGGACGCGGAACCGCACGCCCTCGATGGCAACCGAGCGATCGGTGTCGGTGCCGCAGGCATCGGAGCAGAGCTTGTCGAAGCGCTCCTCCTCGCCGCAGAGCGCCTCGGTGGCCGCGGCGGTGAGCACGTAGATGGGCCGCGACGCCAGGGTCGTGATCTCGTCACCAGGCACCTGGGGCGGGCACGGCGCGAAGTCGGCAACCTCGCCAGAAGGGGCACGGCCGGGGTCGATGTCGCCCGACGAACGGGTGATGAGCTCGGCCACCGACAGGTCGACCTCCGACGGCAGGAAGACAACCCGGCCCGACGGTGCGAGCCCGAGCCCCCCGTCGACGCGCAGCGTGGCTCCACCGTGACGGCGCACGTCGAACCCGTGCACGATGCCGTGGCCGACCGCCTGGTTCGACAGGGCCACGAGCGAGCGAACGTACTGCTGGTCGAGACGAAAGCCCTCGGCCCGGAGGAACTTGCCGTCGAAGTACCAGAGCCGGGTCAGGACCGACGCCGGATCGATCACGCTGATGCCGGGATGGGCACCGAGCAGCTCCATCGGCTGGCTGGTGTGGGTCGTGGTCATCTCGTCACTCCTCGCCGCGCGCATGGCACAGCAGCTCTTGGATCGTGCGGGTGCGCACGTGTGAGGAACGCACCCAGTTGTCGACCGTGGTCGACTCGTCGTCGACCACACCGCCGTCGGGGTCCAGGTGGATCTGCAGCTCGGCCAGCAGGACGCACCCGTCGTCGGCCTCGGGCGACCAAGCAGCGCCCTCCTCTGGCTCGAGGTCCATGGTGTCCTCGGCGGCGAGGCGCTGGAACCACACCTCGCGCAGCGCAGCGCCGTCGGCCGCGTCGGCCGCGGCGATCTCGTCGAGAGCGGTGGTGACGAGGTCGTCGGTCACCGGTTCCTGCCCGGCCAGCTGGCGCAAGCGGGGATAGGGGAACGGCCCCGCGCCGGGCGCCGGTCCAGCGACGATCCGGGGGAGTCCCCGCTCGATCGAGCGCGAGTAGGCGGTGTCGAAGCTGGCGTCGCCGCAGGGCTCGGCCACCGACGGCACCGGTCGATCGAGGCAGCTGTCGTGGCACAGCTCGACGTGCACGATGAACTGCACGCCGCCGTCGGGAGCGTCGTCCACCTCCAGGTCGTCGGGTCGACGGGTGGCGAACCACTCGGCGATGTTCACGCACATCTGGTCGGCGACCCGCAGCTCTCGGCCGTGGGCGTCGAGGGCGAGCCCGGGATGCACCACCACCTCGTCGTGGTCGGCTCGCACCTCGACGCGCAGCCCCCACACCACGCCCGGCCCGTGCAGCCATGCGTTGTGCAACCAGGACTTGCCCCGGTGGTAGGCCTGCTCGGTCTCGAGGTCGGCGACCCCGAGCAGCATGCCGAAGTGGTAGCGGTTGGCCACGAACGGGTTGACGGGCAGAGCCACGTCGCCGCAGCGGTCGTCGCTGGTGATGAGATCAGGGCAGGCCATGGGAGGTCCTCCTCACCCGAAGGTGGCTCACAGTTCGATGGGGGTGCGACCGGACGGTCCGTCGCCCTGGACGTAGTGGCGGCGCCGGTCGACGGCGGTGGTCTCGGCGGCCGCGGCCCGGCCGACCCGGGTGGCCGCCGCCAGGCCGAGGTGCCACCGCGATCGGATCGTGGCATCGCGCTCGTCGAGAGCCACAGCCAAGTCGTCCTCGGCGTCGCCGAGGTCCTGGACCAGCGCAGCTCGTGCCGCCCCGTCGGCCAGCTCGTCGAGGGTCCTCGTGGCGGTGACGAGGTCGAAGATGGCGGCCCACACGTCGGGGGGAACCTCGACCTCGAGCGCGTCGAGGGCGGCGCGGGTGGGCCCGTCGTAGGCATGGCGACCATCGTTCACCGGCACCTGGATCGCGTCCTCGGCGTCGGCGGCGCGGGCGGCGATCACGGCGGCATCGTCCTCGGGGTCGGCGTCGGG
>JAENWR010000032.1 GCA_016649895.1 Acidimicrobiia bacterium
GCACGACGACGTCGGCCTCGAGCTCGATCGGCCCGTCGTCGGTGTCGGCGACCACCGAGTGGGGACCCGTGAGCCGGCCGGTGCCGCGGATCATCCGCACGTCCTGGCTGTCGAGCAGCCCGGTGACCGAGGTCTGTAGCCGGTCCTCGATGCGGCGGATTCGGTCGCGCAGCGCCTCAGGGTCGACCTCGGACGCCGACGCCGTGAGCCCCATCCGCTGGATGCGGCCGAGCGAGGTGAGCGCCTCGCCCGTGGCGATCATGGCCTTCGAGGGGATGCAGTCCCAGAGGTGCGCGGCGCCACCGATGATGTCGCGCTCGACGACGGTGACCTCGGCCCCGAGCCGGGCCGCGAGCGTGGCCGCCTGGTTCCCGCCAGGTCCGCCTCCGATGATGACGACGTATTTTGCCATATGGGCTCCGAGGGTACCGGCCGCGGGCGAGGGCGGCCGCGGGCGAGGGCGGCCGCTGGCGGCGGCCGTCAGGAGGTAGAGCGAGGGAGTCGCACCAGTCGGTGGTCGGTGGTGAACAGGCGGCGGGTGAGGCCGACGCCGACGACGGTGACCACCGTGGCGACCGAGCCGAGGATGAGGTACATGAGGGCGAGCTGCACCAGGACCGCGTCGACCGGGTCGACCCCGGCGAGGATGAGCCCGGTCATCGCTCCCGGCAGGAAGACGAGCCCGACCGACTTCGTGGTCTCGATCTGCGATGTCAGGGCGGTGCGCAGGGCAGAGCGCAGGTAGGGGCGCGACGCCACCTGCCACGGCTGGCCCAGGGCGAGTCGTGCCTCGACCTCGTGGCGCTTGTCGGACAGCTCGCCGACGACCCGGCGGGCGGCGACGACGGCGTCCTTCATCGCGTTGCCGATCATCATCCCGGCCACGGGGATGACCGTGCGGCCCTCGATGGGGAAGATGCCCAACCCGAACACCACGCCGAGGCTCACGGCGGCCGCCGCCGAGATGGCCACGAGGGCCACCGGGAACAGGCGCGGCACCTCGGGGGCCCGCCGCCGGATGGTGATGGCCGCGAAGATCACCATGCCGACGACCCACACCCACGACCAGACGATGGGCTGGTCGGGATCGATGGCGAGGGTGAGCGCCGAGCCGACGAGGAGGAGCTGGGCCGCGGCGCGGGTGGACGCCCACACCATGGTGCGCTCGAGACCGAGCCTCCGCCAGGCCGAGAGGGCGACGGCCACCGCCACCAGCACCAGCGATGCCGCCAGCTCCACCCATGCGACGTCGCCCTCGCTCACAGGTCACATCCCGTGCTCGGATCGAGGAAGGCGGCCCGCTCCTCGGCGGACGCCAGGCGGCCGGCCATCAGCACCACGGGGTCGTCGCCGAGACGGGTGGCCTGCTCCAGGTCGTGGGAGACCCACAGCACGGCCACCCCCCGCTGAGCCAGATCGACGGTGAGGTCTTCGAGCAATCGGGCGGCCCGCGGGTCGAGCGACGAGGTGACCTCGTCCATGAGGAGGACGTCGGGCTCGGTGACCAGTGTGCGGGCGAGGCACGCCCGTTGCGCCTCGCCTCCGGAGAGCTCGTCGCCGACGCGGTCGAGGAACGAGGCGGCCAATCCCACGTCGGCGAGGGCCGCTCTGAGCCGCTCGTCGCCGGCATCGGGGGCGGCCACGCGCAGGTTGTCGCGCACGGTGCCCGGGAACAGCGTGGGCCGCTGGAACACCATCCCCACGTCACGTCGCAGCTCGAGGGGGTCGAGCGCGGCGATGTCGACTCCCCGGAACCGAACGACGCCGGAGGTGGGTACCTCGAGCCGGTTGCAGAGCCGCAGGAGGGTCGACTTCCCCGACCCGGACTCGCCCACGATGACCGAGATGCCGTCGCCGGCCATCGCGAGGGAGATCCCGTCGAGGATCCGCGACCCGTCGACCTCGAGCACGACGTCGACCATCTCGAACAGCGGCGGAACGGGCGACGACACGCCGATGAGCTTGGCACGTCACCACCCGATCGCTCCCACGATCAGGTTGCCCTTCGACAGGTGATAGGTGTGCCTCATACGCTGAGACCGATGCACCGGTCGCCCACCACCGAGCACCCCGTCGTGGGGTTCGCCGCCGGCCTGGCCGCTCACGGCGACCGCATCGCCGTCATCTCCGATGCGACGGAGATCACCTACACCGACCTCGCCGACCGCATCGACCGGGCGGCAGTCGATCTGGGGCCGAGGCGGCAGCTCGTCCTGATCGAGGCTGCCAACGCGCTCGAGCCGCTCGTGGCTCACCTCGCCGCCCTCGGTCACGGACACGTGGTGCTGCTGGCCGACGGGACCAACCGCAGCAACATCGATCGTCTGGTGGCCACCTATCGGCCCGACGTCGTCATCGGGCGTTCGTCGGGGACGTGGCGCTGGGAGCGGCGCCGCGACGACCGCGGCCCCCTCGATCTGCACCCCTCGCTCGCCCTGCTCCTCTCCACCTCCGGATCCACCGGATCGGCGAAGCTCGTCCGGCTGTCGCACGACAACGTGGAGTCGAACGCGAGCTCCATCGCCACGAGCCTCGGGATCACCGACCGCGACCGGGCCACGACGTCGTTGCCGATGCAGTACTGCTACGGGCTCTCGGTCATCCACAGCCACCTCGCTCGAGGTGCAGCCGTGGTGCTCACCGAGAGCTCGGTGGTCGACCCGTGCTTCTGGGATGTCGTCCGTCGCTCCGGCACGACGATGTTGGCCGGGGTGCCCTACACCTTCGACCTCCTCGACCGCGTCGGCCCCGACCACCTGGCCCTCCCCCACCTGCGAGTGGTCACCCAGGCGGGCGGACGGCTGGCGCCCCACCGGGTGCGACAGTACGCGGCATTGGGTGAGCGCCACGGGTGGGACCTGGTCGTCATGTACGGCCAGACCGAGGCCACGGCGCGGATGGCCTACCTCCCGCCCCACCTGACCGCCGGCCGGCCCGAAGCGATCGGGGTCCCCGTCCCCGGCGGGTCGTTCACCATCGAGCCGCTCCCCGAGATCGACGACCCGTCGGTCGGCGAGCTGGTCTACTCGGGTCCGAACGTGATGCTCGGCTACGCCGAATCTGCACCCGACCTCGCGTTCGGGAGGACCGTCGACGTCCTCCGAACCGGCGACCTGGCCCGCCACCACGCCGACGGGCTCTACGAGATCGTGGGTCGGCGCAGTCGGTTCCTGAAGATCTTCGGCCTGCGCATCGACCTGGCCGAGGTCGAGAGCCGCCTCGCCGAGGCCGGGTTCGTGGCGCACTGCACCGGCGACGACCGATGCCTGGTCGTGGGGCTGGAGGTGCCCGACAGCAGCGACGTCGAGAGGTGCAACGCAGCACGCCGCGCCGAGGACCTGATCCGCTCCACGATCGGCCTGCCTCCCGGCGCCACCACGGTGCTGGCCCTCGACGAGCTGCCGCGCCTGGCCAACGGCAAGCCCGACTCGGTCGGCCTGCAGTCGCTCGCCGCTGCGGCCGGCGCGCGACGGCCGGCGGCAGCCGATGCTGCGACGGCCGATGAGGGGGCGACACGGCGCACCACCGATCCGGTCGGCAATGCCTTCGCCGACGTCCTCGACCTGAGGGTCATCGACGACGGGGCCACCTTCGTCGACCTCGGCGGCGACTCGCTCAGCTACGTGGAGATGTCGATCCGCCTCGAGGACGCTCTCGGTCACCTCCCGGCGAACTGGCACGTCCTCACCGTTACGCAACTGCGCTCGACGCTCCCCCGCCGCCGTGGTCTCGTCACGTGGATGGAGACCGGCGTGGTGCTGAGGGCGGCCGCCATCGCTCTCATCGTCAGCACCCACACCGAGCTCGTCGAGCTGCGCGGGGGTGCCCACGTGCTCCTCGTCGTCGCCGGGCTCAACTTCGCGCGGTTCCAGCTCGCCTCCGGCCAGATGTGGCCCACCGTCGCGCGGGTGGTCCTGCCATCGGTCGTGTGGGTGAGCGCCCTGCTGGCCCTCGACGACGACCACGCGCTGACCAACCTGCTCTTCGTCAACAACATCGTCGGCGACCCCGTGTGGAGCCCGCGGTGGCACCTGTGGTTCGTCGAGGTGCTCGTCCAGGTGCTGGTGGTGCTGGCCGTGGCCTTCTCGGTGCCGGCGGTGCGCCGGTGGGAGCGGCGCCACCCCACCGCGACGCCGTTCGCGCTCCTGGCGGTGGCGATCCTCCCGGTCATCGACCAGGCCACGGCCGTGGAGACCAGCCGCCACCTCGCCCGACCGCACCTCGTCGCCTGGCTGTTCGCCCTCGGCTGGGCCAGCGGCCGGTCGACGACGGCGCTCCAGCGCGCCCTCCTGACGCTCGTCGTTGCCGTGGCCGCCCCCGGCTTCTTCGGACAACCCACGCGCGACGCCATCGTCGTGGTGGGGCTGCTCCTGGTGGTGTGGGTGCCATCGGTGCCCCTGCCCCGCGTCGCGGTCCGGCCCATCGGGCTGCTCGCCAGCGCCTCGCTCTACGTGTACCTCACCCACTGGCAGGTCTACCCGGCCCTCACCGAGCGGTGGGGCGCGGTGGTGGCGACCCTCGGCAGCCTGGCCGTGGGCATCGCGGTCTGGGCGGTCGCCCGTCGGATCATCGCCCGGTTGACGCCCCGCAGCCGGCGCCCCTCGGCTCGAGCCGCCCAGCACGCAGGTTCGATGCCGGCGACGGCCTGAACCTACGATGCGGACATGACCGACCGGCCGAGCCTGGATGACTGGAACGCCCTCGCGGCCAAGGAGCTGAAGGGCCGCGACCCCTCCTCGTTGGTGTGGGAGACCCCCGAGGGCATCCCGGTCAAGCCGCTCTACACGGCGGCCGACATCGCCGGCATCGACCACGTCGACAGCCTCCCGGGCTTCGATCCCTACGTGCGCGGCGTGCGCGGCACCATGTACGCGAACCGGCCGTGGACCATCCGGCAGTACGCCGGCTTCTCCACCGCCGAGGAGTCGAACGCCTTCTACCGCCGCAACCTGGCCGCCGGCCAGCAGGGCGTGTCGGTGGCCTTCGACCTCGCCACCCACCGCGGCTACGACTCCGACCACCCCCGCGTCGAGGGCGACGTCGGCAAGGCCGGCGTGGCCATCGATTCGGTCGAGGACATGAAGGTGCTGTTCGACGGGATCCCGCTCGACCAGATGAGCGTGTCGATGACGATGAACGGTGCCGTGCTGCCGGTGCTCGCCAGCTTCATCGTGGCCGGCGAGGAGCAGGGGGTCGATCGCAGCCAGCTCAGCGGGACCATCCAGAACGACATCCTCAAGGAGTTCATGGTCCGCAACACCTACATCTACCCGCCGGGGCCGAGCATGCGGATCGTGGCCGACATCATCGGCTACACGTCGGCGCACATGCCACGGTTCAACTCGATCTCGATCTCCGGCTACCACATGCAGGAGGCCGGCGCGACCGCCGAACAGGAGCTGGCGTTCACCATCGCCGACGGCCTCGAGTACGTCAGGGCCGCTCGGTCCAAGGGCCTCGATGTCGACGCGTTCGCGCCCCGCCTCAGCTTCTTCTTCGCCATCGGCATGAACTTCTTCATGGAGATCGCCAAGCTGCGCGCCGCGCGCCTGCTGTGGTCTCGGGTGATGAACGATTTCGAGCCGAAGAACCCGTCGTCCACCATGTTGCGCACCCACTGCCAGACCTCGGGCGTGTCGCTCACCGAGCAGGACCCTTACAACAACGTGGTGCGCACCGCTGTCGAGGCGATGGCCGCCGTGCTCGGCGGCACCCAGAGCCTCCACACCAATGCGTTCGACGAGGCGCTCGGGCTGCCCACCGACTTCTCGGCCCGCATCGCCCGCAACACCCAGCTCATCCTGGCCGAGGAGACCGGCATCCCGAACGTCGTCGACCCGCTCGGCGGTTCATACTTCATCGAGGCCCTCACCAACGACCTGGCCGACAAGGCGTGGGCGCTCATCGAGGAGGTCGAGGAGCTCGGCGGCATGACCAAGGCGGTCGAGTCGGGAATGCCGAAGCTGCGCATCGAGGAGTCGGCGGCTCGGCGTCAGGCCCGCATCGATCGCGGCGAAGAGGTGGTGGTCGGCGTCAACAAGTACCGGCCCGACGACGTCGAGACCGTCGACGTGCTCGCCATCGACAACACCGAGGTGCGGCGCCAGCAGATCGCCAAGCTCGAGAAGGTGCGCGCCGACCGCGACGAGGCGGCGTGTCGGGCCGCTCTCGACACCCTCACCGAGGGCGCACGGGGGAACGCCAACCTCCTCGAGCTCTGTGTCGATGCGGCGCGGGCTCGGGCCACCGTGGGCGAGATCTCCGATGCGATGGAGGAGGTGTTCGGCCGCCACCGGGCCGAGGTCCGTAGCATCTCGGGCGTGTACGGCTCGGCCTACGAGGGTGACGACACCTTCACCGACATCCAGCGCGACATCGAGACGTTCGCGGCGGCCGAGGGCCGCCGTCCGCGCATGCTCGTGGTGAAGATGGGCCAGGACGGCCACGACCGTGGTGCGAAGGTGATCGCCACTGCGTTCGCCGACATCGGGTTCGACGTCGACATGGGGCCGTTGTTCCAGACCCCGGCCGAGGTGGCGCGCGACGCCGTCGAGAACGACGTGCACGTCATTGGGGTGTCGAGCCAGGCCGCCGGGCACATGACGCTGGTGCCCCAGCTCATCGCCGAGCTCGGGGCGCTCGGAGCGGGCAACGTCGTCGTGGTCTGCGGCGGCGTCATCCCGCCGCAGGACCACGACGCCCTGCGAGGTGCGGGCGTGGCCGCCATCTTCGGCCCCGGCACCAACATCCCGGTGGCGGCGCGCGAGGTGCTCCGCATCGTGGCCGACCGCCGTCCGGCGAGCTGAGCAGCTCCGGAGTGGTAGCCGATGTCGACGAGCTCAGCACCGGAGTCGTCGACGGCGACCGCCGATCGCTGGCCCGAGCCATCACGCTGGTCGAGTCGACCCGCACCGATCACCGCGCCCACGCCGTCGAGCTCATCGAGCGGTTGCTCCCCGCCACCGGTGACAGCACCCGCCTCGGCATCAGCGGCCCCCCCGGCGTGGGAAAGTCGACGTTCATCGAGGCGTTCGGGCTGCACGTCATCGGCGAGGGACACCGGGTGGCCGTCTTGGCCGTCGATCCGTCGAGCCGCCGCTCCGGAGGATCGATCCTCGGCGACAAGACCCGCATGTCGGAGCTGGGTCGCCACCCCGACGCGTTCATCCGGCCCACCCCCACCGGCGGCACCCTCGGCGGACTGGCCCGACGCACCCGTGAGGCGCTGCTCCTCTGCGAGGCGGCAGGGTTCGACATCGTGATCGTCGAGACGGTGGGGGTCGGGCAGTCCGAGACGGCCGTGTCCGACCTGGTCGACCTCTTCTTGCTGCTCGTCGCACCCGGGGGCGGCGACGACCTGCAGGGCATCAAGCGCGGGATCATGGAGCTCGCCGACCTCGTCGTGGTCAACAAGGCCGACGGCGACCTCGCTGCGGCGGCCCACCGCACGGCGGCCGACTACCGCAACGCACTGGGTCTGATGCGGCCCCGCTGGGACGGTGCCGCCCCCGAGGTGCTCACGGCATCTGCGCTCGACCAGACCGGCATCGCCGAGGTGTGGAGCGCCGCCAGCTCGTTGGCTAGGGCAGCCGCCGACGTCGGCGAGCGCGACCGCCGCCGAGCGGAACAGGCCCGGTCGTGGATGTGGGACGAGCTGCGCGAGGAGCTGCTGGCCCGCCTGCTGGCCGAGCCCGAGGTGGCCGCGGCCGTCGCCCAGATCGAGGCCGAGGTCGCGGCAGGACGTCAGGCTCCCGCGGCCGGCGCCGACGAGATCCTCCGTCAGGCGCGAGTGGCACGTCACCGTGGCGATAGTTCCTGAGTCCGCTCATGCGACGACCTGCTCGGCCGACCAAGGAGAGATGAGGAACTCTGCCAGCATGGTGACGATGCGCACGACGATGGCGGCACTGGTCACACTCCTCACCCTCGTCGGCCTCGTCGCCGCACCGGCCGACGCGCGTGCCGACGACCCAGACGAGCTCGTCCCCTACATCGTGGGCGGCAGCCCGAGCCCGCCCAGCACCTGGCCGGCGATGGTGGCCCTGGTGTCGTCGGACGGCTCCGATGGACTCCGCCAGTTCTGCGGGGGAACGCTGGTGCGCCCCGACCTCGTCGTCACCGCGGCCCACTGTGCCGAGGTGAACGACTTCTACCTCGATCCAACCGGCCTGTCGGTCCTCGCCGGCCGCACCGACCTCAGCCACGGCGGTGGCGAGCTCATCGCCGTCTCGTCGGTCACCCTCCACCCGAGCTGGAACCGCGTCAGCCTCAGCGGCGACCTCGCGCTCCTCCACCTCGCCCACGACGCGCAGCAGCAGGTGGCTCCGTTCGTCGATCGTGACGTCGAGCCGCATTGGGCCACCGAGCCGGCGGCGACCATCGTCGGTTGGGGCGGCACCACCACGCAGGGGACGAGCAGCAGCGTCCTGCTCCAGCGCTCGGTCGAGGTGCTGAGCGACGATGCGTGCGCCACCCGCTTCTCCAGCTACTACCAGGCAGGGTTCGACCTGTGCGCCGGTGGTGTCGGCTACGGAACGTGCCATGGCGACAGCGGTGGTCCGCTCTACGCCACCGACCGCAGCGGCGTGCAGAGCCTGGTCGGCGTCATCAGTCGCGGCGTGAAGGACTGCGGCACCGCACCCGGCGTCATGACCAGGCTCGCCGCGTACGCCGATTGGGTGCGGGAGACCACCATGTCGGATGCCACCGACCGCATCGCGGGAACCGATCGCTACGCCACCGCTGCCGCGCTCTCCTCCCGGATGGCTCCCGGAGTCGGCGTCGTGTACCTGGCGTCGGGCGAGAGCTTCCCCGATGCGGTCACATCGGCCGCCGTGGCCCCCGCAGCGGGAGGGCCTGTTCTGCTCACGTCGCGCGACGCGCTGCCCGCCGCCACCCGGGCCGAGCTCGTACGCCTGCGTCCGCAGCGACTCGTGATCGTCGGCGGCACGGGAGCGATCTCTGCGGACGTCATGTCAGATGCCGCGGTGGCGGCAGGTGTGGCCGCGACACGCCTGTCCGGTCCGAATCGCTACTCCACGGCGGTGGAGATCTCGCGTGACGCCTTCCCGGCCGGCGCCGGCGTCGCCTACGTCACGGTGGGCACGGCCTTCGCCGATGCCGTCGCCTCCGGCCCCATCGCCGGGGCCGCCGACGGCGGCCCGGTGCTGCTCACCGAGACCGGGTCGTTGGGGGTCGACGTTGTGGACGAGCTCCGGCGGCTCGACCCCGATCGCATCGTTGTCCTCGGTGGCACCTCGGCGGTCGGTGCTGGCGTCGAAGCGCAGCTGGAGGGCATCGCGCCGGTCGAGAGGATCCGTGGCGCCGACCGGTACGCCACCTCCGTGGCCCTCTCGGCTGCCACGTTCGCCCCGGGCATCGACGTCGTCTACCTCGCCACCGGGCGGTCGTTCCCCGATGCGCTCACCTCGGGACCCGCCGCGGTCGCCGACGGGGCTCCGGTGCTGCTCATCGACGGTCGCCACATCCCCCCGTCGGTGGCGGCCGAGATCCTGCGCCTGCAGCCGGAGCACCTCGTGGTGCTCGGCGGGACGAGCGCCATCCCGCTCGCCACGATGTGGGACCTCGACAGGCTGCTCCAGTAGCCCGACCGAGCTTCCACGCGGGGCGCACCGACACGGTGCACCACGCGCGCAGGTGAAGCGCCTTCGGCGGCTAGCGGTCTGGTTCGCGGTCGGCCAGCGCCTCGGCGGTGGCTCGCTGGAGCTCGTTGATGCGTTCGACCACCGGACCCATCTGCCACCAGGTCAGCGACGCGATGAGACGCTTCACCAGCCCGACACCAGGCCGCACCGAAGTGGGCGGCGGCAACACCAACGGCTCGAGTCGCTCCAGCGCGCCGACGGCCCTGGCTCGACGGCGCTGGCGCCCGATGGTCGCGCTCCGTGCCGTCGGTCCCGCCGCGTCGAGCAGCTCGCGTCCCCGCTCGGCGGTGGCGCGGTCGACGACCGCCCGCATGACCTCGGCGCGGTCGGGTTGGCCGGAAGAGGCGGACCACGAGGTGGTCGACGCCGCGACGCGCACCACGGCCGAGTTGCCGGTGCCGAGCGCGTCGGCCATGGCACCCGCCAGCTCCTCGTCGGTGTCGACGAGCACCGTGCCCTCGGGCGCTTGGGCGGCGAGGCCACCAACGCGGGTGGCGATCACACGGCGGTCGTAGAGTGCGGCTCGCTCGAGGACGCTCGACGACCAGATGTGGCGGTAGGGCAACACCACGGTGTCGGCGGCGACGAGCCACACGTCGAACGCCTCGTCGCTCACGTAGCTCTCGTGGAGGTGGGCGCCGGGCGTCGAGGCCACCAGCGCCCTCAGCTCGTCGAGGTGGTCGAGGTAGTGGGCCTCCTCGACCCGCACCGATCCGACGACGTGGAGCGAGGCCGCCCCAGCGGGGAGGGCACGCATGGCACGCACGGCACGGTCGAAGCCCTTGTGCGGCTGGATGAAGCCGATCGACAGGAACACGTGACCTTCGCTGACGATGCCGAGCCGCTCGCGTGCTGCCGCCTGGTCGAGGTGGGCGCGGCGGACGAAGTGCGAGCCGTGGTCGATGACCTCGACCGATCCCGGCGGTAGACCGAACGCTGGCTCCATCCGGGCCCGCTCGGCCTCGGTGTGCACGGTGATGCGGTGCACCCGACGCCAGAAGAGCCGACTGAGGTACGCATCGGGATCGTGTCGGCGCGCCGCGGCGTAGTCGATCTCGTGGACCAACACATCGAGCGAACGGGCGGCCCCGGCCACCGCCAACAGACCGGCGGTGGTGCGAGCCCGCTGCGTCGCCGATGCGCCGTCGACGTAGAACACATCGGGGTGGAACTGGATGATGACCCTGTCGTAGGCGCGCACGCGCTTGGCGAGTGCCAGCGGACCGCGGGGGCTGCGGAGGTCGAGGTGGTGGTGGGCGGCCGACGGCTGCGGCGAGAGCACCTCGACGTCGTGTCCCTCGGCTCGCAGCGCCTTCACCTGCTGCACGGCGTAGCTGGCGATGCCGTCGCGGATGGGCGCGTACGGCGTGACCATCAGGATCCTCATCACGCCTCCATCGGCAGCCACGCCTCGATGGTGGCCTCGACCCGGTCGAGCACGGCATCGGGCGCATAGTTCGAGGCGACGTACTCGGCGGCTCGTGCGGCCATCGCCGCAGCCGCCTCGGGCTGCGCGGCCACGAACCGCAAGGCTTGCTCGAACTCGTAGACGTCGCGGTACACCAACCCACCCCCCGAGCGCTCGCAGTGCCAGGCGACCACCTCGCTGTCGGCGTTGGCGATGACCGGCGTGCCGACCTGCCACGCCTCCATGATCGACCGGGAGAAGCTCTCGTAGGGCGACGGCTGGATGTAGGCATCGGCACCGGCGAACACGTGCGGGTGATCATCGTCGGAGACGAACCCGAGATCGACGACCTGATCGGCGATCTCGACGGGTGGGTCGACCTCTCCCGTGCCCATCGTGACGAGCTTGAGCGGCAGCGGTTCCCGCTCGACGACGCGGGCGTACGCGTCGAGGAGCCACGGCCAGTTCTTGGCACCCTCACGGCGGCCGGCGAAGAGCACGTAGCGGTCGGTGATGCCCAGCCGCTCGCGCACCGCGTCGGTGCCGACAAGGGGCGGGGTCGGGTGCACGGGGGCCCCGACCACCTCGTGCTGTGCCGGCAGCCGGAAGAGCCGACGGGCGAGGTCGCGCTCGGGGTCGGAGAGGAACCAGATGCCGGCCGCACCCTCGAACAGCGGCTGGAAGATCTCGAGCCCCGCCTCGGGCTCGTCGTGGAGGCACGGCATGAGGATCGTGCGTTCCGAAGCGATCTGCCCGCAGGCGAAGGTGGGCCAGAACAGGTAGGGGGCGAACACCAGCGCCCGGTACTCGTCGGCGTGGTCGAGGATGTGGTGGAACAGGCGCGACGAGCGCAGGTCGTCGTTCATCCACCGCTGCTGCATGCCGATGTCGACCGGATCGCCACGGTGGATCGCGGCGCTGAGCATGGCTCGCTCGGCGCGTGGGGTGGTGATCTCGGCGGGGAAGCGGCGGACCGTGACCGCACCGTCGGTGCTGACGCCCGCGGGGTACTCGTTGGCCCACGTGAAGTGGTCGCGGGCGCATGTGGTGAGGATCTCGATGTTCCAACCCCTGGCGGCCAGGCCGTGGGCCAGTTCGCTGATGACCGCTTCGGCGCCGCCGATGACGTCGTCGCCGTAGCGCGGGGGGACGAGACCGATGGTTCCCGAGCGCTGCACCTGGGCGATGGTAGCGGCTGGCCCCGGCGGGGCCAGACCAGCCCTGGGCCTCCGCTAACGTCGATCCGAATGGATATCTGCGTCTGCGGTGCCCAAGTGCCGTTCATGTCCGGTGGTGCCGAGATGCACGTCGACAACCTCGTCGAGGCCCTGCGCCGGGCCGGCCACCGCGTCGAGCTGGTTCGCCTTCCCACGGCGTGGGACAAGACGCGCATCTTCGACGCAGCCATGGCGTGGAGGCTGATCCCGCTCGACGCCGACATGGTGATCGCCACGAACTTCCCGTCCTATTTCGTGCGCCACCCCAACAAGGTCGTGTGGCTGTTCCACCAGCACCGTGCCGCCTACGACGGGGCGGGCAGCGAGTGGAGCGACTTCGGCGACGACGAGCCCTCGCTCGAGGCCCAACGCCTGCTCACGCAGTGGGATGCAGTGGCGCTCGGCGAGGCCCAGCGACGCTTCACCACCTCGGGGGTCGTCGCGGCTCGACTCGCCCGCTTCAACGGCCTCGACGCCACACCGCTCTACCACCCCGAACCGCTGTCAGACCGACTGCACGAGGGCCCGTTCGGCGACTACCTCTTCTGCCCGACGCGGCTCGAGTCCAACAAGCGACCGGCGCTGATGGTCGATGCGCTGGCGACGCTCGACCCGGGGCTCACGATGCGCATCGCCGGTTCGGGTTCGCACCGCGACGACCTGCTGGCTCGCGCTGCGGCTGCGGGCAACTCCGAGCGGCTGGAGCTGCTCGGCTACATCAGCGACGACGACCTCATCGCCCAGTACGCCGGCGCGCTCGGCGTCGTCTACGTGCCGTACGACGAGGACTACGGCTACGTCACCCTCCAGGCCTTCCGGTCGGGCAAGCCGGTCATCACCGCCCACGACTCGGGCGGAGTGCTCGAGTGGGTGGACGACGGCGTCACCGGCTTCGTCACCGACGGATCGCCCGAGGCGATCGCCGACGCCGGCAACCGTCTTGCGGCCGATCCCGAGCTCGCCGAGCGCATGGGCCGCGCTGGGCGCGAACGCGTCGCTGCGCTCTCCTGGGAGACGGTGGTCCGCACCCTCACCGAGCCCACGTGAGCCTCGTCGTCGGCGCCCCGCCGCTCCGGCGACCCAACATCGAGCTACTCCTCGAGCCGGGGTCGGGTGCCGAGCTCGGTCTGCTCATCAGCGCGCTCTCCGCCGTCGCTCGGCCCTCGGCGCCCCACCACGAGCTGCACGTCGATGCCCGCCTCCTGTCCTCGCCCACGGCCCCCGAGGCAGGGACCGCGCACCGCGACCACAACGTGCCGTTCGCGGTTCTGGTCCGCTCGGCGGCCGAGCTCGACCATCCCCTGTGCGCCTCGGCCACCGTGCTCCTGGTGAGAGGCGACGACGAGCTCCTGGCCGCGGCTGGTGCACGTGGTGTGGCGCTCCCCACCCTTCCGGTGGACACCGATCGGGTCGTGCCGGTGCCACCCCACGTCCGCGCCGCCATGCAGGGTCGCTACGGGCTGCCGAGCCCGTTGGTCATCGGCATCGGCCGACCCGGTTCTCCCGCCCTCGACGACGCCCAGGTCGCCACCGCCGCCCGACTGGCATCGGTCGTCGATGCCGTCGGTCCCGCGGCCGCCATCGCCATGGCGCTGGGCGCGCCTGTGGTCACCGACACCCACACCGCCCGCTTGCTGGGGGCGGTCCACGACGTCCACGTCGTCATCGCCGAGGGTGCCGAGTCGGCAGCCGCCGCAGCTTCTCTGGCTGACGACACCCTGCGCTGCGCCCGGCTCGGTCGGGCCGGGCGGCTCCTGGTCGAGGAGCGACACGATCCCGCCCGCACCGCTCGCGAGCTCGTGCGACGCCTCGGGCTCACCCCCATCTCGGCGTGGCCGGCTGCCGTCGGTGTCCGGGTGGGATCCCGGCTCCGCGAGCTGGGAACCCCGTCCGACCACCCGATCGAGCGCCAGCTCTCCGACCGGCTCGGCGACCTCGACGTGCCCATCCGCTCCGGAGGCCTCTGATGTCTGAGCCTGAGCTCCACCACGAGCGCGTCGACGACCTGCGCCGAGCCCTCGATCTGCCGGCCGACACCCCCGGTGCCGAGCCGCCGGCGCCGGCGACCCACGCCGGACCTTCCGCTCGGGCGCGGGTCGCACAGGCGGCTGCACCGCTGCGGGCGCGCCTGTCGCCGTGGAAGCGACGTGCCCGGCTGCTGCTGTGCGGCAGCGACCCACGCACCATCGGCCGGCTGTCGCTGCAGCTCGACCACGACGCCGACGCCCTGCGGGCCGATTTCGAGCAGCTGAAGGCCGAGGTACGGTCCATGGCGGTGTGGGTGGGCGCCGAGGACCCCGGCCACCTGGCGCACCACGTGGCTGTCCTCACCACCAACCTCGAGCTCGTCACGGCCGAGCTGCGAGGTGTCGCCAGCCGGATCGACGAGGTGGCGGGCGCCATCGCCCCGGGGGCCGGCCTCGCCGGCGCTGCGCCGCGGATGGCCGAGCTCCGCGAGCGGGTGAACGCCATCGACCGGCGCGTCCGACAGATCTCGGACGCCGCCGCCGCGGCGACCGCGACCACCCCGCAGATCGACCCGCCCTCGAACGCTCCCGCGGTCGACGGGGCTGCCACCGCCCCGCCCGCGAGCGGCGGATCCGGCTTCGACTACGTCGGCTTCGAGCAGCGGTTCCGCGGCGACCCCGCGGTCGTCCTCGACATCCAGCGCGAGCGCTACCTCGAGCACCTGCGTGGACACCAACCGGTGCTCGACGTGGGCTGCGGACGTGGCGAGCTGCTGCAGATGCTCGCCCAGAACGACATCGAGGCCACGGGTGTCGATCTCGACGCCGGCATGGTGGCCGAGGCGGTCGCCAGCGGCATGGATGCCCACCACGGCGACGCCATCGACTTCCTCCGCCGCCAGCCCGAGCACAGCTTCGGCGCCATCATCTCGACCCACGTGGTCGAGCACCTCGAGCTCGACCTGCTCATCGAGCTGCTCGAGCTGTCGGCCACCCGTCTGAAGCCCGGGGGGCTGTTCATCGCCGAGACCCCCAACCCGGCCACGCTCCTCGTCCTCGGCAACTCTTACATCCTCGACCCCACCCATGTGTGGCCACTGCACCCGTCGCTGCTCACGTTCCTCTGCGAGCGCGCCGGCTTCCGCAGCGTCGACCTCCTCTTCGGGGCCGAGGCGGCCGACTACCAGATGGACCTGCTGCCCACCGAGGGGGCCACCGCCGAGGTCGCCGCCGTGGTGAACCCGGCGCTCGAACGGCTCAACCAGGTGCTGTTCGGGCCCCAGGAGTACGCCGTGCTCGCCCGCACCCCCGACGTTTGACGACTCGGATCAGGGGCGGCCGAGGACCAGTTCGACACAGCACCGGATCCCTGGAGCCCGCGCCAAGCGAGCATCGGTAGTGACGAGTGTGCACTCGAGCTGTTCGGCCAGGGCGACGTAGGCAGCGTCGTACGGCGTGACGTTGGCGCGCAGCTCATAGGCGCGCCGCATCAGGGCCAGCACGGGAAATCGAGTGAGATCGAGGTCCTCGAGATCGGTGATGGCGCTTGCGAACCGTTGCGCGGTGAGCTCGCCGGCGAGCCAGCGCCGCCGAAGGACCGACACGGTCTCCACATCCACGAGGTCGGGAGCGACGAGCGTGCCGTCATCGATCAGGCGGTCCCGGGCTGATCGGCCGTCGAGATCGTCGTCGGCAATCGCATTGGCGAGGACGGACGCATCGACGACGATCAACGCCGCCCACGCTCGTCAGCCAGGTCCTCGGCCGCCTGTCGCAGTCCCACACGCCCACCTCGACGCCGCTCGACCCGAGCGAAAAGGTCGCCCAACGACGGTCGTTCGGCGAGACGGGCGAGCTCGGACGCCAGATACTGCTGGAGGGACTGGCCTCGATGCTCAGCCTGTCGCTGCAGCGCGGCATGTACCTCGTCAGGGATGTTGCGCACCAGGATGTTCGGCATGCTTACATCATGCAAGCACCCGCTGGCGCTCGCAACCTCCTCAGCTGCAGTTGCCGGTCTTGGCCTTGTACTCGGCCGAGTTCGAGAAGTTGAGCATGACCGCGCCGCGGCCCTGTCGACCCGAGTCGAGGAGACCGAGCCAGTACGCCCGGCCCGTGGGCTCGGCGGTGCGGGCCAGGACGTTCTGGTAGATGAGGTCGACGAACTCGCCGTTGCCGAGGTTGCCGTAGCGCCCGCGGAACTCCGGCGAGCCGGCGAAGTAGCCCGAGATGCTCGACAGGCTCTGCCCGCCTGTCGTGCTGGCCACCCAGTGGTTCCAGCCGCCATCGTCGGGCAGGCGCAGGAAGTAGGCGGTGTAGAGGCGCTGCAGGTCGCCCTGGCCCTCGGCGCGACATGCCGCCGAGTAGATCTCGTCGTTCACCGGCGGAGCGACGGGCTGGCCGCCCCCGACCGCTTCGGCCGAGAACCAGTCGGAGTAGAGGCCGAAGTCGCGCCGGAAGTCGTTGCCGGTGCGCTCGAGCGTGCCGCCGGAGAACACGAGGCGCATCCGCTGAACCCGTCCGCCGTCGGCGCCGAGACCGTTGCGCGCCGTGATCGACAGCGACTGCAGGGAGCCACGCCCGTACTTCGCCTCGATGGCGGAACGGCTGATGTTGGTGGTCCACGTGTGTCGGGGGCTCACCGAGTCGCCCTCGTCGGGCACGGCGGGGAAGCCGCCTGACGACGAGAACGCGGTGTGGCCGCCGGTGGAGGACGAGTACTGCGTGTAGGCCGGAGATCCGTTGGGCTTCACGCGGATCTGGCCTGCCGTGTCGGTGATGGCCTGGTCGGTGTTGGGGTGCTCGAGCTGGCTGTCGGTGCCACGCTGGCGGACGTAGCGGCCGCTGTAGACGTGACAGGCGGTGGTGTCACAGGTGCGGGCATAGCTGTAGCGGTTCTCGGCCACCGTGTAGGTGCGGGCGGCGACGGCCTGGGTGCGTAGAGCGTGCATCCCCTTGCCACCGGCCCCGTTGCCCCACGATGCCGGCGATTCGCGTGGCACCACGCCGCGGAGGTAGGTCTCGAGCGGGAGCGCGTTCACGGTGCGCTGGATGCCAACAGGGTCGGCCACGGCGCGGATCTCGCCGCGGTACCAACGCACGTCGCTGCCGCCGAGGCAGATGCCGAGCGACTGGGCGGTGGTGCCGTCGGGCACCGACGGGTTGATCTTGATGGTCGACGTCTTCACGGTGACACCGTCGCGAACGGTCCACGGGCCGCTGCACGACGGGGCATCGGCGATCTCGAAGGTGTCGGGAGCGATCCGGGTGAAGCGGATGGCCGGAGCCCGCTGCTCGATCGGGTTGCCGGCCAGGTCGGTGATCGACATCTGCCCGTCCTGCAGGAACACGTAGGTGGGCTTTCCTACGTGGGCCATCAGCTGGACGGTCATGAGGGCGTCGGGAGTCGTGCCCATGGTGGTGCCGCCGTAGTAGTGGTCGAGGATCTGCGTGTAGGTCCACCCGTGCTGCGTGGCGTAGCCGTAGGAACCCCACTGCCCCATGCCGATGCCGTGGCCCCAACCATGCCCGTTGACCTCCACCGTCGTGGTCGAGTCGCTGAAGGTCACCACGTCGCCGGGGTTCGTGGTCGCAGGCGCGGCCGACAGCACGGGTGCCGCAGATGCCACCGAGGGAGCCACCGCGAGCATCGCGACGAGGAGCGCAACGCCGAGCACGGCCCGGCCGGCGAGGGTGATGGGACGACGTGTGAGGCTCATGCGACAGCTCCGCGGTCGGAGGGCGCCACCGCGAGCTGGATGGCAATGCCCAGCCCCGTGAAGGTGGCGTTGTGGGTGATGTTCGGGGCGTTGCCGAACGAGAAGATCTCGCCGTCGCTCGACAGCACCCAGCCACCGGCCGACGTGTTGCTGGCGATGGCCTGGCGGTAGCGGTCCTGTCCGGCCCGGTAGAAGGGCGAGGCGACACGAGGAGCGCCGCCGAAGGGGTGGAGCCCACCGTAGGCATCGAGCACCCAACCCGACGTGCCGTCGGCGCGGAGGGCGACCGACCGTGCGATGCGCCAACCGTGCCAGTAGCCGGTGATGCCGGTGGCCTTCGGGGCGTTGCCCCAGGCGTGCAGCGCGCCGAAGGCGTCGAGCACGTAGCCGCCGAGACCCGAGCGGTTCGACACTGCGGCGATGGCCACGTTCCACTCGCCGGGCCACTTCGACGAGATGGGCGCGCGTGGCGCGCCGCCGAAGGGGTGCAGCTCGCCGCTGCGGTCGAGCACGTAGCCACTGCCCGGGGTGGGCCCCGGCGTGATGCCGCGGGCGAGGTCGCGTCCGGTGAAGTACGCCGAGGGTGTGACCCGCGGCGCTCCGGCGAAGGAGTGGACGCCGCCGTAGCCATCGGCGACGTAGCCCGACCCGTCGTCGTTGAGCATGATGCCCCGTGCGATCTTCCAATTGGCCCAATAGGGACCGCCGCCGCGGATCGGCTGCTTGGATCCGCCCGGGTGCACGCCGCCGAAGGCGTCGAGGGTGACCATGGCGGGGCCGTTGGGCTGCGGCGCCCACCGACCCTTCGTGGGCGCCGAGAACGCCACGTCGCGCTGCACCTGCGTACGCAGGGTCGGAAGGGTGCTGATGGCGTTGTTGCCGGGGCACGCCGTCTGCCCGACGTCGCGGTGGGTCGAGATGGTGGACAGGTGGACCGGTGTGCCCCTGGGGTACCGGGACCCACCAAGGCTCTCGACCCAGACGCGAGCACCGGCGTCGATGCCGTACTCGCCGAAGATCCACGAGGTGAGGCGACGCAGCGCCGCTCGCTGGGCCGACGAGACGCCGGATGCCGCCGGGCTCGAGCCCGAGTTGTACTGGCCGAGGAGGGCGATGCCGACGCTGCCGGTGTTGAACCCCGCCGCGTGGCCCCCGATGACCGGCCCGTCGATGCTGCCGGTGCGACCCTCGTAGATGTTGCCGTACTTGTCGATGAAGAAGTTGTAGGCGATGTCACACCAGCCGTTGGAGTTGACGTGGTAGTGGTAGATGCCCCGGATGAGCGAGCGCGCCTCGGCCGCGCTGTACGAGTTCGTTGACACCGTGTGGTGCACGATCGCGAGCCGGAGCCGACCCGGGTCGATCGGCTGCGGTGCGCAGCCGCCCTGGCCGGCCATCCATGGGCCGGCGCCCCAGGTGGAACGAGGGTAGATGTTGGGCCAGGCCGGCGCCGCAGCGGCGGCGTCGAGCCCGAAGAGGCCCCGTGAAGGTTCGGTGGAGCGGAGGGTGTCGAGCTCGAGGGCGGTGAGGTTGCCCTCCTCGATGCGCAGCTCGACCTCGTCGGTGCCGTCGCCCACCCAGATCGGTCCGATGCCCGAACGACCGGTGAACTCGGCACTCGTATGGTCCGGACCTTCGTCCTCGTGGGTCTCGGCGGCGACCCACGCGGTCCATCCAGCGCGGGGCGTGTGGCTGCGGATGGAGAGGCGGGCGTGGGCCGAGCCCTGCCACTGCATGGTGACCATCTGGCCGGGGATGGGCAGGGCGGCGCGCGTCGTCCAGCCCGGTCCGACGGTGGGTGCGACGCCGTTCGCGCGGTAGCCGACCACGGGGTCGATGAGCGCGAGGCGAGCCGACTCGAGACCTGGAGCCGTGGTGGCACGGGGAGCAAACGGCAAGCCCGACATGGCGACCCACGCGAGCGCGCCACCACCGGAGGCCAGGAAGCCGCGGCGTCCGAGGCGACCAGAGCGTGCCGGGGCGGCGGGATCGCCGCCGTCGTCATCGAGACGGGGCGAGCCCGGCTCGGTTCGGTGTGAGGGGAGGCTCACGAACAACGATTCCTTCGGATAGGCGTCACAACGACAACCGGTCCCGGAGGACCAGCACCCACGCCCGTCGGACAGTATGGCCGATGGTCACCACCTCCATCGGTCACCACGTCGCCATACTGAGGATCCGGCCCCGTCGCGGCGCTCTCAGCCGCGCTGGTGATCGACGCTCAGGGAGAAGTCGACTCGACCCTGCACCTGGCTCGAGCTGACCACCGAGAAGTGGTCGCGTTGGTCGCGGTGGTCGTACTCGACCGAGCTGTCGACCGTGTGGATCCCCAGGCTGATCGCGTAGTTGCCGTCGAGCAGCGGCACCGACCCGAAGCGGAACGCGAGCTCGCCCGGCCCGGACAGGCGTCCGAGCTCGACGCCCAGGATCTCGGTGTTGACGCCCACCAGACGGTTGCCGTCCTGGTCGTGGACCTCCATGGCGAAGACCACGTCGTCGCTCGGCTCGATCGCGTCGTAACCGATGCGCACCACCATCGGCTCGCCGGGCTCGAGCCATTCGCGGCCCGACTCCGGGAAATCGAGGGCCACCTGTGTGAAGTGGATGGTGCGGGTGAGGTCGCGCACGCTCTCGCCGGCGAGCTCGATGCCGCGGGCGGCCAGCGTCTCGCGGTAGGCCCGCACTGCCGAGCCCGTGTCGCCGATCATCACCAGTTGGCCGCGGTCGAGCACCGCGGCCCGGTCGCAGATCTGACGCACCTGGTCGGGGGCGTGGGTGACGAGCATGATCGAGCGGCCCTCGGCCTGGAACCGCTTGATGTGGTCCATGCACTTGCGCTGGAACGATTCGTCGCCCACCGCCAGCACCTCGTCGATGAGGAGGACGTCGGGGTCGACGTTGACGGCGACAGCGAAGCCGAGGCGGGCGTACATGCCCGAGGAGTAGTGCTTCACCTGGTTGTCGATGAACGCTTCGAGCTCGCTGAACGCCACGATGTCGTCGAAGACGCGGTCGATGTCGCGGGCGGAGAGCCCCAGGATCGATCCGTTGAGGTAGATGTTCTCGCGGCCGGTGAGGTCGGGGTGGAACCCGGCACCCAGCTCGAGCAGCGCCACCACCCGCCCCCGGGTGCGGATCGAGCCCGTGGTCGGCCGCAGCGTGCCGGCGACGCACTTGAGCAAGGTCGACTTGCCTGACCCGTTGTGGCCGAGCAGGCCGAGCGTCTCGCCGTCGTGAAGGTCGAACGACACGTCGCGAAGGGCGTGGAAGTCCTCGTGCGGGGTGCGGCCCATGCGCACCACCCGCTCCTGGAGCGACCGCGGCTTCTCGGCGTAGAGCTTGAAGCGCTTCGACACCTGCTCGATCTCGACGACCGGGCTGCCCATCAGATCTCCTCCGCGAAGTCGTCCTCGAGGCGGCCGAAGATCCACAGCGACACGAGGAGCAGGATCACCGAGCCGGCGATGACGAAGCTCACGTTGCGGAGGTACCACCAGATGTCGGCGCCAGGAGCGAGGATCTGTGAGCACCCCTCGACGATCACTTCGTGGCCCGTGGCCGGATCGAGCTCGGTCGGGCAGTCGGGCGGGTTGTAGATGACCCTCTGGAACGTGGTGACCACCGGGATCATGGGGTTGAGCAACATGAGCCAGGCCTTGTCGCCCAACCGCTGGGCGACGAGCTCGTAGTTGTAGACGATGGCCGAGAGCCAGAACCACGCCAGCAGGGCCAGTTCGAGCAGGTGCTGGGTGTCGCGGAGGTACACGTTGACGGCGGCGAGCGCGATGCCGAGCGACACCGAGAGCAGGAGCAGTGCCAGCATCGCCACCGGCAGCGCGATGAGCGAGCTCCAGTCGGGTTCGTGCCACAGCACGAGGAGCGCCACGGCGAGGACCATGAACTGCAGCACGAAGTGCACGAGGGCCGACCCGATGGCGGCCAGCGGCAGGATCTCGCGCGGGAACCACACCTTCTGCACCAGCGACGCGTTGCCGACGATGGACGCGGCGCCACCGTTGAGGCCCCCGGCGAAGAAGTTCCACGCGAGCAACCCCGACAACAGGAACACGCCGAAGTTGGGGATCTGGACGCGGAGGATCTCGGCGAAGACGAGCGAGAAGATGACCAGGTAGAGGATCGGGTTGAGCAGCGACCACATGAAGCCCAGGACCGAGTCCTTGTAGCGGACCTTCAGGTCCTTCTTGGTGAGGTTGACCAGCAGTTCGCGGTACGCCCAGACGTTGGCGGCACGCTTCAGAGGGCCCGGACGTTCGGAGATCTCGGTGGCGCGCGGCTGCTCTGGTGGCGCGGCCGCGCTCTCGGGACTGATGTCGGTCACGGGTGGATGCTACGGCCGGGGATCGCAGGCGGACGCGATGAGCCAGGGGAACGACGGGCGCACGTCGACGCTGGCGAAGCGCCCGGCGAGGAGCGCCCGCAGGCGGCGCGAGCTGAACTGCTGCACGTGTTCGGGGTCGTTGCCGAACCGGCACAGGTTCTTGCCGCGGCCCATGTTGCCGGCGCGGAACCACGGCTCCCACGGCACCGACACGACGACGCGACCTCGGCTCAGGCGGGCGAACTCGTCGACGGCAGCAGCCGGGTCGACCAGGTGCTCGAGCACCTCGATCGACGTGACCAGATCGGCGCAACCGTCGGTCAGCGGCACCATGCCAGCATCGGCCACCACGCCGCGCAGGCCCGCAAGGCGTTCGGTGGCCAGCTGCACCTTGTCGAGCCGGTACTCGACACCGATGACCGGCACCGACGCGCCCAGCACCCGTTCAAGCGCCAGCCCCTCGCCCACCCCGATGTCGACGACGGTGCCTCCGGCGACGGGCTCGCCGATGACATCGCGGAGGGCGTCGGCCCATCGGTCGATGAGGCGCAACACCACCGGGTTCGACGTGGAGTACTTCTTGGCGTCCTGGCCGGCGGCCGCTTCGGGCGCGCCCGGCGCCAGCCCGATGGGACGGCGTGACGGCGACGGCGCGCTCACCCTCGCACCTCGACGTCGGTCTCGGCGTCGAGCCGTCGGCTGCGACGCAGGTGCACGATGAGCTCGGCCATGAGCCCCAGGCTGATCATCTGCACGGCCACCACCACGAGCAGCACCCCGGCCATGAGCGCCGGGCGGTCGCCGATGGTCTGGCCGTCGATCCGCAGCACGAGCATCCACCCGACGATCGCCGCGCCGATGGCGCCGATGACGACGCCGATGGCACCGAAGAGGTGGAACGGCCGCGCCGTGTAGGTGGTGAGGAACTTGACGGTGATGAGATCGAGGAACCCGCGCCAGAACCTGGCCCGCCCGAACTTGGAGCTGCCGTGACGGCGAGCGTGGTGCTCGACGTCGACCTCGAGGGTCCGGAAGCCACCCCACACCGCGAGCACCGGGATGTAGCGGTGCAGCTCGCCGTAGAGCTCGAGGCTCCGGGCGAGCTCGCCGGTCATCGCCTTGAGGCCGCTGTTGAAGTCGCGCCCCTCGACCCCGGTGACCTTGGCCGTGACCGCGTTGTAGATCTTCGACGTGTTGCGTTTGATGAACCGGTCGTTGCGCAGCGCCCGACGACCGGTGACGAGGTCGGCCTCACCCGATTCGAGCAGGGCGACGAGCTGGGGGATCTGGGTGGCGTCGTCCTGGCCATCGGCGTCCATCAGCACGACGTGGTGGGCGTCGATGGCCGACAGGCCCGCCCGCAGCGCTTCGGACTTGCCCGAGTTGCGACGCAGGCGGAGGTAGCGCACCCGTTCGCTGAGCAGCCCACGCATCACGGTGCGGGTGCCGTCGGTGCTGCCATCGTCGACGACGACGATCTCGTAGTCGAGCCCTGCGGCCTCCAGGATCGCGGCCGTCTCGGGAACGATCTCGACGAGGTTGTCGGCCTCGTTGTAGGCGGGGAGCAGGACCGACACCCCGCGGGTCGCGGGGACGGTGGCAGGCTGCTGTTCGATGCCGGGCACGCTACTCAACGTCTCCCGGGCGGGGCGATACGGGGCTGGGGGTGCGAGCCCGGCGGGCCGACGCCGACGCGATGGCCGCTCCCCCGGCGTCGATGGCGATGAACAGCACCCGAGCGGCCACTGCGGTCGCTGCTCCGACGCCCGCGGGCAGGCCCGCCACGGCGAGGAACACGGCCTCACGCACGCCGCCTCCGGCCGGGACCGGCACGGCGAGGAAGCCGGCGATCCACGAGACGGTCGCGTCGAGCATCACCCGCGGCAGCGATGCCCCGGGATCGAGCGCCCGGGCGATGGCCCATGTGGCCACCCCGATGCCGACCCACGCCGGAACGTAGCGCACGATGAGCACGGCGGTCGTATGGCCGGTCGGCAGGTCGATGGGAAGTGCCCGCCCGCTGAGCCGGCGTGCGAGCGTGAGGCCGGCGGCGACCGTGCGGGGGTGGAGGAGGAGCGCGCCCGCGGCGATCACCACGAGCGCCCCGATGGCGACGCGCGGGTCGTCGGCCTGGCCGGCGAGGTCGAACGGGAGGAGGAGCGCGGCGGTGATCGCGGCCGCCACGTACAACGTGACCAGGGACAACGCGACACTGCCGTAGGAGGTCGGCCGTGCGATCCCCCCACGTCGGGCCAGCTCGGCCCGACCGACGACGGTCCAGACGCCACCCGGCAGGTACTTGCCGAGCTCTCCGACGAAGTACCACCGCATCACCCGGGAGCGCTCGACCGACACCCCCAGAACGGCGAGCACATCGGCCCACACCCATGCGATGGCCGCCATCCCGACGATCCCGGCCACCACGGCGAGGACCAGCCACCCGATCGATGCGCCGGCGATGGCGTCGGACGCGGGCCCCCACTCGACGACGAGCTCGCGCACCACGAGCGCTGCGGCGCCCAGGCCGAGGACGGCACCCAACGCCGTGACGGCGATGGACGTCGTCGCCCGGCGCCGCGGTGGCGCAGCCGGATCAGTCGGATCAGCCGCGTCAGTCGGATCAGTCATCGATGTCGTCACAGATGGCGAAGCCGCAGATCCAGTAGTTGACCCCGCTCTGGTTGCCCTCCCACGGCAGGATCTCCTGGACCGGGGTGGTGCGCTCCTGATCGATGAGGGCCTGCTGCGGGGTCTCGTGGTGGGGCCACCAGAGCACGAGGCTGACGGAGATCGCCGCGAGCGACGCACCGACCAACTGCCGCGAGGGAATGCGGGCGCCCGCTGCCACCACCAGCACCAGCGGCGACACCTGGAGGAAGTACCGGTTGCCGATGGCTTGGCCGCCCCCGTAGAAGTTGTGGGGGAAGAGCACCAGGTAGAGGGCGATATAGAGCCCGAGACCGAGCAGGGCGGCCGCCGCCTCCGGCCGGATCGATCGACCGTCACCCCCATCGGGGACGATCCGCGCACCATGGTGTGCAACATCGTCCCCAACCCGGCCTGCATCGGCACCGGTCGTCATCTGGGCCGTGGCGTGCCCCATCCAACGGCGAATGGACCGCGCCAAGGCCAGCACCATCACGAACAGGGCGATCGGGAAGCACACCAGGAGCCCGGTGTGCTGACCCACTGCGTAGTAGGCCGCCGATTCGACGGCGTCGTCGATGTTCGTCTGGAGCGAGTCGACGATGTAGCCGATGGACAGCGTCTCGTCGGTGTCGACCCGGTTGAGCTCGCCCACCCCGTCGGGACCGAACGGCACCCCGGTGCGTCCGTAGTAGCGCTCGCCGCCGTACGCGTTCCAGGACGCACCGTCGGAGTAGTGCAGATAGGGAAGGACCGCCACGCCGAGCACCACGACGAAGCCGCCGACCATCGCCAACCGTCGCCACCACCCGCGCGCCTGCCAGAGGCAGAAGGCTGCGAGAGGGCCGACCGCCACGAGCAACGTCGTCTTCTCGGCGAACAAGAAGGCAAAGGCCCCGAACCCCGCCACCTGGGCCAACAGGTGGCCCCGCTTCAGCCCGAACACGAGCAGGAAGGCGCACGCACCCATCAACACGGCGAGGAACAGATCGACCACCACCGGGAAGGCGTGGAAGTAGGCGTTGGAGGCGAACACGAACGCACCGGTGAGGAGCGGGACGGCGGGTCCGCGCAGCCGCAAGCGCAGGATCGCGATCGAGACGCCCACCAGGGAGAGGAGCAACACCGCGTTGGTGAAGGCCACCCCCACGATGAAGCCGAACACCCGGTAGGGGACGACGAGGAGGAGCGAGTAGCCGTAGGGCTTGGCGAACGCCCAGCCGCCCTCGAAGGCCTGGAAGTACAGGCCGTAGGGCTGGCGCATCCACTCGATGACCTCCCAGTGGGCGTAGTCGAGGGAGTTGAACGAGAGGTCGTGGCCGTCGTGGGCGAGGCTCAACATCTGCATGTACGACGACGCCTGGTCGCCCACCAGCGGCTCGGTCCGGAAGTCGAACTTGATGACCTGCCACAGCATCCACGTGGTGACGAGGCCGAGCAGCACCCAACACGCTGCGGTCCACCGGTCGAGTCCCTGGCCCGGGTCCGTCGGCGGCGGCATCCCCGGCGGTTCGGGGTCGTCGACGACGGCGGTTCCAGCCCCTTCCGGGTGAGGCAGCGGGTGGGTCATCGACAGGTCGAGGGCATTCGGCGGGGAGCGCGCCAGGTTCGGAGAACCGGCCCGCTCGGGCATCGACCCTACCTGGCGACCGCCTCGGCACCCGACCACCACCACTACGCTCACTCGGCGATGGCCGACTTCCCGGGGACCCCCACCACGGATGTCGCCGATGGTCCCGGGTGGCGGGAGGCGCTGCTGACGGCCCTGCGGTGGATCGTCGGGCTGGCCACGATCGCGGTCCTCGTGAAGGTGGGCATCGATCAGGCCGACGACCTCTCCGATGTCGACCTGTCGCTCACCCCGGGGTGGCTCGTCCCCGGGGCCGTCCTCACCGTGGGCGCTGGCCTCGTCCTGCCGCTGGCATGGCGACACCTGCTCATCGCCTACGGCTGGCCGATCCCCCGCAGCCGCGCCCTGCGGGCCTGGTGCCTGTCGCAGGCGACGCGCTACCTGCCCACCGGCGTGGTCGCTGTTGCCTCGCGCTTGTCGCTGACCGCAGCTGAGGGTGTCCCCCGCTCGGTGGCGGCCGCGTCGCTCGCCCTCGAGACCGTCCTGCTGCTCGGCTGGGCGGCGCTCCTGGGCGCGATCTTCATCCCGTCATCGGTGCTGCCGTTGCTGCTGCGGGTGGTGCTCGGGGCTGCGGCTGCCGTCGGGCTCGTCACCCTCCCATGGACGCTCCGGCTCGTCGGGCGCCGGATCCCGCGCCTCGACGCCCTCGCCCCCGAGCGTCTGCAGCGCCGGCAGCTCGTCGAGGCCATCGGGCTGTTCGGGGTCAACACGCTGCTGCGCGCCGGGCGGCTGTTGGCGCTGGCTGCAGCCCTCCTGGCGATCACCGCCGCCGACGTGCCACTCGTGCTCGGTGCGAGCTACGCGGGGGTGGTCGCAGGGATGATCGGCATCACGCCGGCGGGCATCGGCGTGCGCGAAGGGGTCATCACCGCGATCCTCGCCGACCGGTTCGGCATCGGCGACGCGGCCGCCCTCGCGGTGCTGCTGCGGGCGTGGGACTTCGTGTTCGAGCTCGGCTTCCTGGCGGTCGCCACCTGGTTCGGCCGGACGGGACGGCAGACGGCCCCCACCTGACCAAGGTGGCGGCACGGGCTCGCATCCCGTTGGGGGTGCCACGGCACCAAGCCCCTGGTGAGCGCCCGCAAGGTGCGCCTGACCAGGGGCTTTGTCGTTCCCGGGTGCCGTCCCGGCGGTCCATCTGGTGCCGCTCGGTACCAGCCCGACACCGCCCGTATCACCACGTTTGTGCCCATTTTGTGCCCAGTTGTGCCCAGCCCGACGGCGCCTTGGCTCGGAGCCGATCGCCCATTCGAGGTCGGCGTGTCAGATGCGCCGCTGATCCACCGCCAGGTGCTCCGCCCGGCTTGAAGTGGTGGTCGTTGTCGATGATGTCCCGGTCGCTGGCGACTCCTACGGGCGCGCCGAGCACCCCGAGAAAGCGCAGCACAGCCCGTGGCCGACGGAGTGGACAGCCAACAGCCGCGAGCTCCCAGGACCAGCGGACGACGCCGTCCGCCGGCGTTCCGTTCGTATCCCGTTGGCCAGGAAAGGGCCCTTCGTCGGCCACCAGCGGTGAGCGAGACACGCCCGGTGCAAATGTGTGGCGGATCGGCGGGAGGTTGGCGGAGATCAGCCTGCGGTACAGGGTCCTGGGCAGCGAAGCGGCTTCAGGGTGGGGGTTGGCCGTTGCAGGCTCAGGCGAGTACCGGTAGCCTTCTAGGAAGTTGACCCGGAAGTAGTAGAGGAAGCACGGAGGCATCATCATGGCGCTCACCCTTGACCGGGCAGTCGAAGCCAGCGAGATCGTCGATGCGCTCAAGCCGTTCGGGGTCAGCCAGGTCGACATCGCTGCGGTCACCCACGTCTCCGACAGGGCAGTGCGCGGTTGGCGGACCAGCGACATCCACCCCGACCGCTACGACCGGCTCGCCCAACTCCGCGACCTCGTGCTGCTGTTGGCGGACTCGCTCACCCCCCGCGGCGTCGGCCAGTGGCTGCACGCCAAGAACCGGCTCCTCGAGGGACAACGCCCGGTGGACGTCCTCGCAGAGGACCGCTACGACGAGGTACGTGGAGCGGCCGAGGCCTTCATCGACGGCGCCTACGTGTGAGCCCCGCCGACGCTGTCGCAACCGCGCCACGGCGGAAGCTCACGGGCCACTGGTGGCACCAAGGCCCGACACGCCATCCCCTCACGTCCTGCGCCGACCCTGAGCGAGGACCAGGCCGATACCACCGGCAGGGTGAACCCGGAGTCTGGTACGCCTCCAACCAAGAGGAAGCCGCGTGGGCCGAACTCTTCCGGCACTTCGTCGACGACGGCATCGACCCATTCGAGCTCCGCCGCCGCGTCGGTCGCGTCTCCGTCGACCTCGATGTGCTCGACCTCACCAACCCAGCGGTCCGTGGATACCTCGACATCGACGAGAGCGATCTGCTCACCGACGACTACACGATCACCCAAGAGCTGGCCGCCGCTGCACGAGATGCTGGCTTCGATGCCGTCCTCGCACCCGCGGCTGCACTGCCGGACCGCCAGACACTGGCCGTGTTCGCCAGCGCCATGTCCAAGGTCCACGCCGAGCGGTCCGAGATCCGACAGCCACCACCGCGTTTGGCCGACCTCCTCCCACTGATCCGGCCTCACGAACGAGTGCCCGACGCCATCCGCCGGGCCTACCGCACGATCGCCGGTGCTGGAGCCGAAGCGATCCGTCGGCAGCGGTAGAGGCCTCAAGGAGGCGTACAGGAGCCAGCCTTCAATGGGAGAACTCTACGGGACGTTTCACGCCAGCGACCCCAGACGTCCCACTGTCAGCGCAGTACGACGGTCACCATCTCAATCTCGGTATCCGAGGGCCAGTCCGGTGCGTCGATCCATAGTTCCACTTCGGCAGCATCGTCGCAGAGCACGGTGAGCGTGCCCCCGCGGGCGGGGTCGTCGACCCTTTCCGCGACGAGGCCGCCGGCGGTCGGGGTTCCCGAGAGGTGGCAGGGGCGATGGAACACCGACAGTCGGGCGGTGTCGGTCACCGCGACGACGTGCGGACCATTGACGTCCGGCCCCAACGTGTTGGACCCGACGTAGCGAACCCCGTCATCGGTGGCCTCGAACTGCTCCAATTCGGCTTGGAGCAGGGTGCACGCCTCAAAGGTCATGTCATCGCCAGAGAACTCCACTGTCCAGGCGCCGATGGTTCCGGCAACGATCGTCTGCCCCGGCCCGTCACACGTGGTGGGGGCGCCCGCTGTGTCGCCGCCTCGGAAGGCATCCACGCGCCAGCCGCGCCCGGCAACCGAGATCTCAGCGGACTGGCCGACCACCGTGTAGCCAACGCCGATGCGGTCAGGCAGTACGACCTCGACCACACGATCGCTCAGGTCGACAGCCGTCACCTCAATGACACCACTACGGCTGCTGACAGTGACCCCGGCATCGTTGCCCCCTCGGATCTGCACACCGGCGGCCACGATGAGCACCGCCACGGCGAGCCCACCCATGCCCCGGCCGACGGCGCTGCGTCGGCGGCGGCGATTCACACGGTGCTGCACTATTCCGAAGTCGGGAACCGCTCCCGCGTCTTCGCTGACCGTCATCTCGATCATCTGCTGTAGGTCAGTTGTCATGGTCGGGCCACCTCCGTGGTGGGATGTTCCAGGGAAGGCTCGGATCGGAGCCGCTCGAAGGCCTGATGAGTGAGCGCCGTGACCGTTCCGGGTGCGCAGCCCATCGCGGCTGCCGTCTCCACCACATCGAGGCCGAGGAAGAAGCGGTGGATGATCGCCTCGCGCTGGCGTCGAGGCAGACCACGAACCGCGTCGCGCACGACCTGACTCATCACCGCTGCCTCATCGAAGGCCTCCTCGCTGCTCGGGCCGCCGCTTCGACCACGCGTCAGCCAGCTTCGCCAGTGCATCCTGCGCAGTGACCTCAGCGTCCTCCTGGTCGAGGCCGAACGCACGGAACCCCGCGACCAGACGCTGGTAGATCTGGAGGCACACGGGCTCGAACGCGAGCACCATCGGCTCCAAGTCACGCTCCACGGAATCGTTCACAGTCAGTAGACGCTCGGCAGACAGCTTCTACTTAGCGCGTGAAGAGACATACCCCGCCACCGTTCCTGCACACGGTATGTTGGTGGCCACTTACCCACGTCCATCACTGCTTGCTGTCGAACTCACCCTCGGCTGAGTTCGGCAAATAGGTGAGATGCGGGGTGCCTGAAACGAGTGGCATGAAAGCTCAAGTGGGCACCGTTTGTGCCGAAGCACCTTCGGTATGGGGAGCGGCGACGTGCAGAGACGACGGCGAGGTCAGCCGGTAGCGGAGTGCCCCAACGCTGACCATGCCGGGTCCTGGGTCGTCCGCCGTGGCCGCCGCACAACCAAGGCGGGCATCAGCCAGGTCTTCCGTTGCTCATCCGAGGGGCGGACGTCGCACACGTTCAGCGTGCTGGTGGAGGCGGCCCCCGTCGCCCAGCGCCTCCGGGCGAAGTCGGTGCAGGCCGTCCCGTGCCCGGTCCCCGAGCACGCCGGCTCGAACGTGATCAGCAAGGGTGTCCGGAACACGAAGTCGGGTCCGCGTCGGGTGTTCCGTTGCGAGCCTGCGGTCGGCGCGCCGCACACGTTCCGGGTCGTGGTGTCGGTGGCGTCGGTGCCGGTGCCGACGTGGTCGCCGCCACCGGCGTGCCCGGACCATCCCGGTGGCCATGTCGTGCGGGACGGCCGGTACGCCTCGTCGACGAGGAAGCGGCGCCAGCGCTACCGCTGCTACCCGACGGACGACCGCAGCGTGTACCACCGGTTCACGCCCGTCCTGCCCCGAGACCACGTGCATGCGGGCAGCGAGTCGTGTGCGGAGTGCGAGGAGCTTCGGGGCCTCCATCGAGGTGATGCGACGGTGAGCCGGCGTCAGTCGTGGTCCGCTCGCCTCGTCGCCGAGACGCTCCGGGACCTGGGTCGTGGCACCACCTACGCGGATGCGTCGGTGAACATCCGGGAGGCAACGGAGCGAACCCGGACCCGCAAGAACGCCGGGAACCCTCGGCGCGGCTACACCGGGGCCCGGTTGGCCAAGAACGCCTGGCACATCGCCGCCGACTGGTGCGAGACGTACTCGCCGGTTCTGTGGGACCACGTCGACGGCAGGCTCCGAGCGGCAGCGCAAGAGGCGGTCCGGGAACGTGAGCGGCGACTGCTCGCCGGTGAGCTGAACCCGACGCCGCTGACGGTGCTCATCGACGACATCCCCATCAACGCCCGCTTCGTCGACGAGAACGGCAAGCGGGTGAGCCGCCGCGACTACTTCGTGCTCGTTCTCGCCGAGGTCCGTTGGGACACCGCACCGGACGACCGGGTCGACCGGCGCCTGCGGCTGCGGCTCGTGCGGGCGTTCCCGACCAACGACCACCACGCCTGGAAGCTGCTGTTCGACGAGCTCGACTACACGCCGGACTTCATCGTCGCCGACGCCGGCACCGGCCTGCTCAAGGCGGTCCGGGAGTTCTACAAGGGCGGCACCACCTTCGTCCCGAGCCTGTTCCACGTCCGGGAAGCGATCGAGGAGGGCCTGCTGAAGACGCCCGGCGCGTGGGTGCAGGCCACGTCGAAGGGTGCCAAGGAGCTGCGCAGCGAACTGGCCGACCACCTCGCCGGGCTACGCAAGGCCAACATCACGACGCTCACCACTGCCGAGTGGACGGCGTGGTGGGACGACCTCGAGGACCTGCTCGTTGCCCTCAACGTGTCCGTCGAGCCGACCAGGAAGCGTCGGCGGAACTACGAGCAGGCGGTCGCCTCCGTGCTGCCGACACTGGCGGCGCACCCGCACCTGCCGGTCTCGACCGGCGGGCTCGAGGTGACGCTGCGCAAGCGAGTCGAACCGCTGCTGGCCAACCGCGCCCACGCCTTCGCCAACATCGAACGCACCAACCGACTCCTCGACCTCGCCGTGTGCAACGACGACGGCCTGTTCAACGACATGCCGGCCGTCATCGACCTGCTCCGCTCCGACAGCACCGCGAACGACGGCTGGAGCACACCGCTGCGGGCCGTCACCGACCCGCAGCCGCCGGGAACCGCCCCTCGGGGCAAGCGGTACTCGTCACTGCGAGACCAGCAGCTCATCCGGGACATCGCACGCTCGAAGGGCCTGGCATGACCGCCGCCGACGACGCCTTCAAGCTCCTGAGCGAGCAGCACACGTTCGTGGTCATCGACGTCGAGACGTGCCCCGCCAACGACGGCAACCACATCGTGTCCATCGCCGCCACGACCGTGCGGCAAGGCCGACGACGCAGCACCTGGTCCACGCTCGTGAACCCGGGCGTGCCCATCACGAACAGCCAGCACCACAACCTGACCGACGACGACGTCGCCAGCGCCCGGTCCTTCGCCGACATCGTCGACGACCTCGACGCCATCCTCGACGCAGATGACACGGTCGCGGTCGCCCACAACGCCCGGTTCGACATCGGCGTCCTGCACCTCGAGTACCAACGCCTGGGCACCGACCGGACGCTCCCCGAGCGGCCGCTGCTCGACACGATGACGCTGCCCCGAGTCGTCGGTCACCAGATGGGCCGAAGCCGGCGCCTCGCCGCTCTCCTCGAGAGCTTCGAGCTCACCAACAGCTCCCCGCACGACGCCGCCTCCGATGCAGCCGCCACCGCCGACGCCCTCATCGCACTGCTCCGAGTCGCCGCCAAGAGCGGCTACACCGAACTCGACGACATCCTCGCCGACGCCGGCCAGGCCACGACCGCAACACTGCCGACAGCAGAAGCGGCCCGCATGCCGACCCGCTCCAGCAGCCCAGCCCTCCCGCAGGCACACCTCGACACCCACACAGTCCTGCTCGCTGACACCCCGACCGACGAGGAGCTCGACGCCTGGGCCGACGCGACCCTCGAGTGCTCCACGCTGCGCTGCGAGCTGCTCATCGACAAGGCCGACGCAGCCCTCGACCACGCAGCCGAACTCCACCCACGACTCACCAAACGGCTGACCGCGCTGGCGAAGAAGGCCGAGTCCGGGCAGATCACCACCCTCGTCGGCGCCGTCAACGTCCTCGCACCCCACGCCCTCGACCGCCGCAGCGTCCGCCCCTGGTGGCGCAAGCACGCCCCGACCCTGAAGGGCGCACCACCTTGCGACGCCACCGCCGGCGCCTGCCCCGACTGCCGAGATGGCCAGCCCTGCCCAACCGACCTCGCCCACCAACCACTCGCCACGCTCGTCTGCGACGCCCTCGACGGCCCCGTCCCGAAGAAGCGGCGCAGCCAGCTCGTCGGCAGCGGCGACCGCAAGCTCGTCACCGAATGGGCCCACGCCGGCTACCACGACCTCGCCGGCTACGCCGCCTGGCTCGTCGCCGACGCCTTCGCCACCGAAGGCAACGACAGCCGAGCCGCCAACATCGTCGACCAAGCCATCCAACTCCGGGCGTTCGACCCCCGCATCGTCCTCGCCCACGGACAACGCCTCGCCCAGCAGGGACGACACCGAGACCTCGTCGAGCTCATCGACCTGAGCGCCGAGCACCGCAACACCGACACCGCCTGGCAGGACCTGGCCGCCTGGTACGCCCGCCACGAAGCCGAACGGCACAGCCGTCGC
>JAENWR010000030.1 GCA_016649895.1 Acidimicrobiia bacterium
ATCGGCGCCGGACAGACGACCCAGATGACACAACACCGCCTTCGCCGACCGATGCCCATCGACCCCATAGGCCCCAGTGCGATCGACATGACCGGCCAACCGGTCGGTGGCGTGATCGAGCCGGCGCCGCACCACCTCCAGGTCGCGCACCACCACCAACACCTCCTCCGCCGACAGTGAGTCCAGCTCGACTGACTGCAACCGCGCCACCTCACGCCCCACCGACGCGACCACATCCGACACCTCCGAACACCCCAACAGCGGTGGCATCTCAAATTCGCAAAAAGGACTGAAACTCATGAACCAATCATACCGAGGGGGTGTGACACTTAACGGAGGTGTGGCAGACAGAGAACCACGATGCGCTCGACCCCTGAGCGCAGCCCACAGAATCCATCGCCAGGACGCCAAGGTCGTGTCAAGGTGAACTGGAGGGGGTCACCTGGGCCCGCGGTAAGGGACGGCGTGGAACCTGCCGATGCGTCTGGGTACCATCCCCCCAACTTTGTGCAGCGAATCACAATGTTGGCATTCCACCGCCGATGCAAGGGAGCCTCCACCCATGAGTGCCGCCGATCAGGACGCCTCCGTTTCCTCGCTTCGCGACTTTCTCAGCGACATGCTGAGGGACGCCATCCAGTTTGATCGCCAGCTCCACACCACGATGAGCTTGCTCCGAGAGCGCAAGTACGCGCTCGACCTCGCAGAGGACGCGGAGTTCACAGCAGAGACTGGCCAGTTCACTCAGAACCTCAATGCTGGCGAATACGATGACCAGCCCGGCATGAGTGCCCAAGCCTTCGCTGACCGCTACCTGGTGAAGTGACTGGCTCGTCGGACTTCGTCTGGAGGGACACTGAGGGACAGCTCGACGCCTGGTTGGCCACGAACCCGAACCCCGGAGTGCGGATGAGGCCACCTAGTGCGCCGCTCCGGTGTCAGCCGTCGAGCGGCGGGAGCACGTCGACGGCCCGCTGGCGCAGGTAGTGGTCGGCCAGCACCAGCAGGGTCATGGCCTCCACCAGCGGCACCGCCCGCGGGAGCACGCACGGATCGTGGCGGCCCTTGGCGGCGAGGGTGACCGGGTTGTTGTCGCGGTCGACCGTCTTCTGCTCCGACGAGATGGTGCCCGTGGGCTTGAACGCCACCCGCAGGACCACGTCGGCACCGTTGGAGATGCCGCCCTGGATGCCGCCGGAATTGTTGGTGGTGGTGATCGGCCGGCCGTCGGGGCCCGGCTCGAATGGGTCGTTGTGCACCAGACCCGTGAGGCGCGTGCCGGCGAAGCCGCTGCCGATCTCGACACCCTTGGCGGCGGGCAGAGAGAGCATCGCACCACCGAGCGTGGCGTCGAGCTTGTCGAACACGGGATCGCCCAGGCCGACCGGCACGTTGCGGGCCACGCACGTGACGACGCCACCGAGCGAATCGCCCGCACGCCGAGCGGCGTCGATGGCCGCCTCGATGCGGGCGGCCGCCTCGGGATCGGGACAGCGCGTCGGCGTGGCCTCGACATCGTCGAGGGTGACGGAGTCGAGGTCGACCACCGCGTCGATCTCGTGCACCGAGCTCACCCAGGCGAGCACCTCGACGCCGGCGACCCGGCGCAGCAGCGCCCGGGCGATGGCGGCGGCGGCCACCCGCCCGATGGTCTCGCGGGCCGACGAGCGTCCGCCGCCCTGCCAGTTGCGCACGCCGTACTTCGCCTGCGTGGTGTAGTCGGCGTGGCTCGGCCGGAACACGTCCTTCATGTGGTCGTAGGCCTGCGGCCGGGCGTCGGTGTTGCGCACCAGCAGGGCGATCGGGCTGCCGAGGGTCACGCCCTCGAACACACCGGAGAGGATCTCGACCTCGTCGGCCTCCTGGCGCTGCGTGACGAGCCGGCTCTGGCCCGGACGGCGACGATCGAGGTCGCGCTGGATCTCCTCGACCGCGATGGGCAGCCGCGGCGGACAGCCGTCGATGACGACGCCGACGCCCCCGCCGTGGGACTCGCCGAAGGTGGTCGCTCGAAAGATCTGCCCGAAGCTGCTGCTCACCGGGCGGAGCCTACCGGGGGGCACCATGTGGGGAGCAGACACACGGGGTAGGCACGCCCCCGCCTCGCCCCCGCCTCGCTCCCCCGATCGGAGTCCCCTTGCCTCGCCGGAAGCCCAGCTCCACCACCCACCTCGCCATCGCAGACGACCGGCATCCCTCACGGGCGAGCCGAGTGCGCCAGGCGGCAGGTCGCCGCGCCGCATCGATCGGGACATCGGCGAAGGAGCTGCCCGCCGACTTGGTCGACGCCATCGAGGACCGCCTCGACCAGCTGGTGCAGCGCATCGTCGACCACCCGTCGCCCGTGACGACCCCAAAGGAGCTGAGCGACGCGCTCGACGCGGCACGATCGCACAAGGGAGCGTCGTCGATCGCCACGTTCCTGGCCGGCACCGGCATCGCCCGGCGCACGGTCGGCCTCGGCACCCGGCGCATCCCCGCGCTCGTCGCGATCACCGGCACCGCCACGGCGCTCACCACGTTCGCCGGGGGCTTCCGCGAGCTGCGCATGATCGCCTCGTACGTGGTGAACCGTGCCCACGCCGTCGGCATCGAGGTGCACCCCGGTCGCCTCCGCATCGTCACGCTCCAGCTCTACCTCACGCCGGGCGTGACGCCGAGCGTCGACGCACCACCGCGCCTGCTCGCAACCAAGCTCGGAAGCCGATGGGTGCGCAGCGCCGCCGCCGCCGCTCTGCCCCTGGTACCCGACGGCATCGGGCGGCCGTCGGTGCGCAAGTGGGTGGAAGCCGCCGACCTCGTCGACGTCCGCCTCCTCGAGGCTCCCGAAGAGGCCATCGAGCGCCAGTAGGATCCGCAAGGTGCTGCCCCGTCCAGGCGAGGTCCTCCACTTCTCCGAGGACCCCACGATCGTGAAGTTCGAACCGCACGTGGCCGCCACCGCACAGCAACCCGAGGCATATGTCTGGGCGTGCGGCAGCACGCACGCCCCCAGTTACTGGTTCCCACGGCAGTGCCCGAGGGCCACGCTGTGGGCAGGGGTCGACACCAGCGACCACGACCGCGAGCGATTCCTTGGCGTGAGCGGCGCCGACCGGATCCATGGCCATCGAGTACGACTGGCTCGAGGCGATGGACAGCACCACCGTCTACGCCTACCGGTTCGAGGCCGAGCAGTTCGTCCCGTTCGGTGCGCGCGCTCATGCGTGGGTCGCCACCGAAGCCGTGGCGCCCATCGGGCCGCCGGAGGCGATCGGACAGCTCATCGACCTGCACGAGGAGGCCGGCATCGAGTTGCGGCTGCTGGATGAGCTCTGGCCGCTCTGGGACGCAGTGATCGGGAGCACGCTCGAGTTCAGCGGAATCCGGCTGCACAACGCCCAGCCGCGGCGGTCCTATTCCCGGATGGAGGCGGGGCGGTAGAGCATGTCGTTGTAGTCGCGCACCATGCGCGACGCCGACACCTGTGGGCCGAGCGACGCCCACGTGTGGCGCACGCGGTCGAGCCAGCGCGACGACAGCGGCACCCCGTCGCCGTAGAACAGCGGGATGATCTCGTGCTCGAGCACGTCGTAGAGCACGCCCACCTCGGCGGCGTCGCGCACGCCCCGGTCGGGGAACTCCTCGAACGACGGGATGGCCCAACCGTTACCGCCGTCGTACATCTCGTCCCACCAGCCGTCGAGCACCGAGAGGTTGAGCACGCCGTTGAGCGCTGCCTTCTCGCCCGACGTACCGCACGCCTCGTGGGGGCGGATGGGGTTGTTGAGCCAGACGTCGCTGCCGTGGTAGAGAGCCCGGGCCACGCCGATGTCGTAGTCGTCGAGGAACACGAACCGGCCCGACAGCTTCGGGTCGGCCGACACCTCGAGCACCTGGCGGAGGAGCGCCTTGCCCGGCTCGTCGGCCGGATGCGCCTTGCCGGCGAACACCAGCTGCACGGGCCGCTCGTCGTCGAGGAGCATGCGCTCGAGGCGCGGGCGGTCGGAGAGGAGCAGCGTGGCCCGCTTGTAGGTGGCGAACCGCCGGGCGAAGCCGATGGTGAGGGCGTTGGGGTCGAGGGCGTCGCCGGCACCGGCCTGGCCCCGAGCAGCGAGGCGTTCGCGCACAAAGGTGACGAGCCGCTCGCGGGCGGCGAGGCGGGCGGCACGCAGCTCGTCGTCGGGAAGCGACGACACGCCGGTCCAGTCATCGGCGGGGGCTTCGGGCCAGTCGGCGCCGACGACCCGGTTGAAGATGGCCTGCACCTCGGGCGAGGTCCACGTGCGGGCATGCACCCCATTCGTGACCGAGGTGATGGGCACGTCGCGAGCGGCCGCACCCGGCCACACCGACGCGAACATCGAGCGGCTCACCTCGCCGTGCAGGCGCGACACGCCGTTGGCGTGGCCGGAGACGCGCAGGCAGAACGCCGCCATGTTGAACGCATCCGGACCGTCGTCGGCGTAGCGCCCCAGCTCCATGAGCTCGTCGATGCCGACACCGACACCGTCGCACCAACCACCCAGGTAGGCATGGACGAGGTCGCGGGGGAAGCGGTCGATGCCGGCGGGCACCGGGGTGTGGGTGGTGAACACCAGCGCCTGGCGCACCTGCTCGATCGCGTCGTGCAGCGACATGCCCGCCGACACCATCTGGGCGCGGATCCGCTCGAGGGCGAGGAACCCGGCGTGGCCCTCGTTGAGGTGGTACACCTTCGGCGCCATCCCGAGCGAGCGCAGCACGCGGACGCCACCGACGCCGAGGATCAGCTCCTGGCGGATGCGGTGCTCCTGGTCACCGCCGTAGAGGCGATCGGTGATGTGGCGGGCGCGGTCGGAGTTGCCGTCGACGTGGGTGTCGAGCAGGAACAGCGGCACGCGCCCGACGTCGGCCCGCCACACCTGGACGGCCACCGGCTCCTCACCGACGAACACGGTGGCCGCCGCACCCGGCACCCTGCACAGGCCGACGAGGTCGGTGACGACATCGCGGTAGTGCTCCACCTGGCCGGTGCCAGGGACGAGCTCCTGGCGGAAGAAGCCCTGACGGTAGAAGAGGCCGACACCCACGAGGGGCAGGTCGAGGTCGCTGGCGGCCTTCAGGTGGTCGCCGGCGAGGACGCCGAGGCCGCCGGAGTACTGCGGGAGGCTCTCGGCCACGCCGAACTCGGGCGAGAAGTAGGCCACCTGCGGCGCCCGGTAGGCGCGGCCGGTCTTCAGGTAGGCGACGAGCTCGGCATGGATGTGGCCGGCGTCGCGCACGAAGGCGGCGTCGGCCGAGAGCACGGACCACGTGTCGTCGTCGACCTCGGACAGCAGCATCAGGGGCGATCGGTGGCCGACCTCCCACCCGTCCGCGGCGATGCGGGCGAAGAGGCGCTGCGTCGGCACGTCCCACACCCAGCGGAAGTTGCGGGCAAGTTCCTCGAGCTGGTGGCGAAGGCGGACCCGGGGGTCGTCGGTGGCGCTGATCTCGGGATTCACCGGGTGGACGTTATCGAGACAGGGCCATCGGGTCGCACGGGCGTCGGTCACGTCGCACGATGTTCACCGAGGCTGGTGCCGCAGCGAGCCGACGGGTCCGCACGTAGCGTGGGCGCACCATCCGAGCACGGGGAGACGCCATGACCGCCACCGACGCCGACCTGAACGAGCACGAGGCCGACCTCGCCGCCGACGGGGTCGACTGGGACCTCGAGACCCTCGTCGGCGGGGCCGGCATCGCCGGCGTCGACGATCACCTCTCCGTCGCCGACAAGTTGACCGAGACCCTCGCCGCCGACCGCGGGAAGGTGGCGAGCTTCGATGCCGAAGCGCTCGATGCCCACATGCGCCGACAAGCCGCGCTGCACGATCTGCTCGGTCGGGCGGGCTCCTACGCCAGCCTGCGCTTCGCCGTCGACACCGCCGATCCCAGTGTCGGGGCACTGATGCAGAGGGTGCAGGAGCGATCGACCACCATCGGCACCCAGCTGCTGTTCTTCGACCTCGAGTGGTCGGCGCTGCCCGACGAGCAGGTCGAGGCGTTGCTCGCCGACCCGCTGCTCGAGTGGTGCGCCCACCACCTCCGCTCGGTCCGCCGCTACCGCGACCACCTGCTCACCGAGCCGGAGGAGAAGATCCTCACCGAGAAGGCGGCCACCGGGCGTAGTGCCTGGAGCCGGCTCTTCTCCGAGCTCACCTCGGCCATCACCGTCGACCTGCCCGACCTCGACGCCGACGGCGGCACCCGCACCACCAAGCTGGAGGGGGCGCTGTCGCTGCTGGCCGACCCCGACCGCGACACCCGCCGGACCGCGGCCGAGGCCGTCACCGCCGCGCTCGCACCGGGGTTGCGCACCCGGGCGTTCGCGTTCAACACGCTGCTGCACGACAAGTCGATCGACGACCGTCTGCGTTCGTACCCCACGTGGCTCACCAGCCGGAACCTCAGCAACGAGGCCACCGACGAGTCGGTCGAGGCGCTCGTGGCATCGGTGAAGGACCGCTACGACATCGCCCAGCGCTGGTACCGCCTGAAGGCCCGGATCCTCGGCATCGACCGGCTGGCCGACTACGACCGCATGTCGTCGGTGGCCGACTCCGAGGCCCGCATCGGCTGGTCGGCCGCCACCGAGCTGGTGCTCGACTCGTACCGGTCGTTCTCGCCCGACATGGCCGACATCGCCGAGCGGTTCTTCGCCGAGAAGTGGATCGATGCTCCGGTGCGCGACGCCAAGCGCCCCGGTGCGTTCTGTGCCTACACGGTGCCGTCGCACCACCCCTACGTGATGCTGAACTGGACCGGACGGCGCCGCGACGTCCTCACGCTCGCCCACGAGCTCGGCCACGGGCTCCACGCCTACCTCGCCCGCGAGCAGGGCGTGTTCCACCAGGGCACCCCGCTCACGCTGGCCGAGACCGCCTCGGTGTTCGGCGAGACCGTCACGTTCGGCAAGCTGCTCGACGCCACCTCCGATCCGAACGAGCGCCTGGCCCTCCTCGCCGAGAGCATCGAGGGCGCCATCGCCACCGTGTTCCGCCAGACGGCGATGAACCAGTTCGAGGCGGCGGTGCACTCGGCGCGGCGCGACGAGGGCGAGCTGTCGGTCGAGCGCTTCGGTGAGCTGTGGGCGGCCACCCAGGCCGACATGCTCGGCGACTCGGTCGAGATCACCGAGGGCTACCGCACGTGGTGGTCATACATCCCGCACTTCATCGGCACCCCCGGCTACGTCTACGCCTACGCCTACGGGCAGCTGTTGGCACTGTCGGTCTACGCCCGCTACCAGGAGCAAGGGGGCGACTTCGTTCCCCGCTACATGCACCTGCTGTCGTCGGGTGGGTCGATGCCGCCCGAGGCGCTGGGCCGCATCGTCGGGTGCGACCTGGCCGACCCCGGGTTCTGGGGAGCCGGGCTCGACATCGTCCAGGGTCAGCTCGACGCGGCCGAGACGGCGGCACACGAGGCCGGTCGGCTCACGTGACGCCCGCCGAGGTCGTGGCCTCGCTGCGCACCGCCTTCGACGCTGGCACCACCCGGCCCGTCCGCTGGCGGCGCGAGCAGCTCATCAACCTCAAGCGGCTCCTCGAGGAACAGGGCGAACGGCTGGCGCGAGCCCTCCACACCGATCTCGGGAAGTCGGCGATCGAGGCCTACACCACCGAGCTCGGCATCAGCACCAGCGAGGTCGAGCACATCCTGAAGCACCTCGACGAGTGGCTCGAACCTCGCCGGGTGAAGGTGCCGGTGAGCCAGAAACCGGGACGGGCTGAGGTGGTGCCCGTGCCGCTCGGCGTCGCGCTCATCATCTCGCCATGGAACTACCCGGTGCACCTGCTGGCGCTCCCGCTGGCCGCGGCCATCGCCGCCGGCAACGCGGTCGTGTGCAAGCCCTCAGAGCTGGCGCCGGCCACGTCGAGCGAGCTCGCCGCGCTCCTTCCCCAGTACCTCGACACCGATGCCATCGCCGTCATCGAAGGCGGGCCCGAGGTGGCCCAAGCGCTGTTGGCGGAGCGGTTCGACCACATCTTCTTCACCGGATCGACGAGCATCGGCCGCAAGGTCATGGCCGCGGCGGCCGAGCACCTCACCCCTGTCACCCTCGAGCTCGGCGGCAAGAGCCCGGCCATCGTCGACCGCAGCGCCCACCTGCCGTCGGCGGCACGCCGCATCGCCCTCGGACGCTTCATGAACGCTGGCCAGACCTGCGTCGCCCCCGACTACGTGCTGGTCGACCAGCCGGTGGAGGACGAGCTCACCGCGCTCATCGCCGACGCCGTGCACGACTTCTACGATGGCGATCCGCGCACCAGTGGCGACTTCGGCCGCATCGTCAACGAGCACCACGTCGCCCGACTACAACGGCTGCTCGACGCGGGTGGCTACGAGAGCGTCGTCACCGGCGCCGTGGTCGACGTGGCCGATCTCTACGTGGCGCCCACCGTGCTCGCCGGGGTCTCCCTCGACTCCGAGGTGATGGCCGACGAGATCTTCGGGCCGATCCTCCCCATCGTCGGCGTCGGCTCGGTCGACGAGGCCATCGCCATCGTGAACGCGCGCCCCTCGCCCCTCGCCCTCTACCTCTTCGCCGACGACGACCAGGTGGTCGAGCAGGTCATCGAGCGCACCACGTCGGGCGGGGTGTGCGTGAACCACACGCTGTTCCAGCTCGGCGTGCCCGATCTGCCCTTCGGCGGCGTCGGGCCGAGCGGCATGGGGGCGTACCACGGCAAGGCGGGGTTCGACGCGTTCAGCCACCACCGCTCGGTGTTCCGCAAGTCGAGCCGCCCCGACCCGTCGATCATCTACCCGCCGTACGGCAAGTGGAAGAAGCGGGTGATGCGCCGAGCGGTGTGAGCCGGCCGACGCCTGGCCCGACGCCGCGTTCGGCATCAGGGCTGGACGCGCCGGGTACGGCCGGTAGCCTCCGCTCCAGGAGTCGCCCCGCCCGAGAGAAGGCATCACATGCACCTCCCCGATGGCATCTTGTCCAGACATGCCGAAGCGGTGGCCGCGGTCGCGGCGGTCGGCGGCATCGGCGTCGCCGCCCGTGTGGCCCGCCACGAGCTCGCCCAAGTACCCGCTGGGCGCATCGCCGCGGTCGGTGCGCTGGTCTTCGCCGCCCAGATGGTGAACGTGCCGGTCGCATCGGGCACCAGCGGCCACCTCATCGGTGCCGCGCTCGCCGTGGCCCTGCTCGGTCGAGGGCTCGGCATCCTCACCGCCGCGGCGGTGCTCGTCACCCAGGCCCTGGTGTTCGCCGATGGTGGTGTCAGCTCGCTCGGCGTCAACGTGGTGAACATGGCCATCGTGCCCGGCTTGATCGCCGCCGCCGTCCTGGGATGGGTCGGCAGCCGGGTGCCCGAGGGCGATCCCGTCGAGGTCGTCTCGACGAGCCGGCTCGCCGCAGCAGCCGGGCTCAGCACCCTGGGCGCCGCCGCGGCGTTCTCCGCCCAGTACGCCGTTGCCGCTCTCGGTGGCGATGCCGCCAGCACCGTCGTCGCCCAGGTGCTGGCCGTGCACGTGCCGATCGGCATCGCCGAGATCGTCCTCACGATCGGGGCCGTCGCCCTCGTGCGCGCCGTCGACGCCCGTCCGCTGCCGGTCGTGGCTGGTGCGCTCGCGGTGTCGTTCGTCGTCGCTCCGTGGGCCAGCTCGTCGCCCGACGGTCTCGAGCGGGTGGCCATCGATCGTGGCTTCGCCTCGCTCGCCGGCGCCCATCCCCTCGAAGGTTCGCCCCTCGCCGACTATGCCGTGTCCGGCGTCGATCACTCGGTCCTCACCGTCGGTCTCGCCGGGGTCCTCGGTGTGGCGATGGTGCTCGCCGTCCTGCATGCAATCGATCACCTCGCCCGGGTGCGCGTCGAGCGCTGAGCGCCATCGTTCCTCCGGCCACGGTCCGGGTCCTGTGACCTCGTCGGCCGACGCCATCGAGGTGATGCTCGCCGCCGACGATGTCGACCTGGCGTCGGGCCTGCTGTGGTCGGTCGGCGTCAGCGCCGTGGCCGAGCATCCACTCGCCGAGAGGCGGGTGCTGCTGCGGACCGACGTTCCGCCGACGGGTGTCGACGGCGTGCGCGCTGCCCTCTCCGGCGTCGACGCCGAGGTCGCCCTGGTGAGCGTCGACGACGGGCTCGACGCCTGGCGCGAGTTCGCCGAGGTGGTCCATGCAGGACGCCGCCTTGTGGTTCGACCGTCATGGTTGCCGCTCGGTCGGCTCGCGCCTGATGCGGTCGTGGTCGAGATCGACCCTGAACGGTCGTGGGGCCACGGCGCCCACCCCACCACCCGCCTGTGCCTCGCCGAGGTGGAGCGGGTGTGCGACGACGCCGAGTCCTCCAACATCGTCGGCGGGCTCGCCGTGCTCGACGTCGGCTGTGGCAGCGGGGCGCTGTCGATCGCCGCCGCGCTCCTCGGCGCCGAATCGGTGGTGGCCTGCGACATCGACCCGGCAGCGGTCGCCGCGACCCGTCGGAACGCCGAGCGCAACGGCGTCGCACACCGCATCGAGGTGCACCTCCTCGCTCCGCCTCCGACCCTTGGGCGTCGAATCGACGTCGATTCGACGCCCACGGGCAGCGCCGTCGATTCGGGCGATCCCCTTGGCGGCATCGACGTGCGGGCCGACCTGATCGTCGCCAACATCGGTGCGGCAGCCCTCGTCGACCTGGCGCCGCACCTCCTCCGGCGAATCGCTGTCGACGGGGTGATCGTGGTCAGCGGCCTCCTCGACCCGCCGCCCGACGATGTGGCGGCCGCCTTCTCGCCTCTGCAGGTGCAGCGCAGCGAATCGCTGGATGGCTGGACCGCGCTCGTCCTGCGCTGACCGCGCCCCGGCGCTCGCTCGCGAGATGCACGTCATCGGTGCACTCCGCGAGCGAACGACACCCCGGCTCCGCCGAATCAGGCCACGAGCGACCGGTAGAGCTCGACGGTTTGGGCGGCGATGCCGGGCCAGGCGAAGTGTTCGAGCACCCGTTGACGGCCGGCGAACCCCATCCGCTCGGCGGACACAGGGTCGGCCAGCACCTCGTCGATGCGGGCGGCAAGGTCGGCGGCGAAGCGGTCAGGATCGGCCGGTGACCCATAGGGGTCGGCCCCCGACTCGAACGGCACGAGCCATCCGGTCTCCCCCGGCACGACGATCTCGCGGATGCCGCCGACGGCGCTGGCCACGACCGGCGTCTCGCATGCCATCGCCTCGATGTTGATGAGCCCGAACGGCTCGTAGACCGACGGGCACACGAACACCGCCGCCCGGCTCATCAGCTGCACGACCGCCGGGCGCGGCACCATGTCGCTGATCCACATCACGCCGGGCCGCACCGCCGACAGCGCAGCCACCCCGTCGGCCATCTCGGCGCCGATCTCGGGGGTGTCCGGTGCACCGGCGAGCAGCACCACCTGGGCGTCGGAGTCGAGGCGGCGGAGCGCATCGAGGAGGTGCACCACCCCCTTCTGCCGGGTGATGCGGCCGACGAACAGGATGAACGGCCGGTCGGGGTCGATGCCCAGTGCCGCGATGTGGTCGGAACCCGGATCGGGCCGATACTCGGCGGCGTCGATGCCGTTGTAGATGACCGAGACCCGAGCGGGATCGATGTCGGGGTACGCAGCGAGGACGTCGTCGCGCATGCCCGACGACACGGCGATGACGGCGTCGGCCGCCTCGAACGAGGTGCGCTCGCACCACGACGACACCCGGTACCCACCGCCGAGCTGCTCCTCCTTCCACGGGCGTAGCGGCTCGAGGCTGTGCGCGGTTGCCACGTGCGGCATGCCGTGGAGCAACTTGGCGAGGTGCCCTCCGAGGTTGGCGTACCAGGTGTGGGAGTGGACCAGGTCGACGCCCTCGACCCCCGCGGCCATCGCCAGGTCGACCGACATCGTCTGCAGCGCCGCGGCGTGCGGCCGGCCCGACGACAGCTCCGACCAGGGCTGGTAGGTGGCGGTCACCAGCGGCGACGGACGAGCCGCGCCGAAGGCATGCACGTCGAGGTCGACCAGGCTCCTCAGCTCACGGGCCAGGTACTCGACGTGGACGCCGGCCCCGCCGTAGACCTCCGGCGGGAACTCGCGGGTGAGGAGGGCAACGCGCACAGCGGCGCTCAGTCCAACGAGACGTGCTGGTGCTTGCCGATGACGACCACGCCCGCCTCCGACACAGTGAAGCGCCGGGCGTCGGCCTCGGGGTCGACCCCGACCTGTGCGCCGGCCGGGATCACCACGCCTTTGTCGACGATGGCGCGCCGCACGACAGCGCCGGCGCCCACCTGCACGTCGTGCATGATCACCGAGTCTTCGACGAGCGCCCCTGCGTCGACCATGACGTTGGGCGAGATCACCGAGCGCCGCACGGTGCCGCCCGAGACGATGGCCCCGGCGCACACGATCGAGTTGATGGCCTGACCGGTTCGCCCCTCTTCGTCGAGGACGAACTTGGCCGGAGGCAGCGAGCCCACCGAGGTGAGGATCGGCCACTCGCGGTTGTAGAGGTTGAACACCGGGTGCACGTCGACGAGGTCCATGTGCGACGTGTGGAAGGCGTCGATGGTGCCGACGTCGCGCCAGTAGCCCTGATCGCGCTCGGTGGAGCCGGGCACCACGTTGTGGGTGAAGTCGTAGGAGTGGGCGAGGCCTGCGTCGACCAGCATGGGGATGACGCTGCCGCCCACGTCGTGCGCCGAGCTCGAGTCGAGCGCGTCGGTGTTGAGCACGTCGAGGAGCGTGTCGGTGCGGAACGCGTAGTTGCCCATCGAGCCGAGCACCATCGCCGGATCGTCGGTCAGGCCATCGACCTGCTTGGGCTTCTCGCGGAACTTCTTGATCTCGGTGCCCTCGCCCATGTCGAGCACGCCGAACTGGTACGCCTCGGCGAGGGGCACCCGGAGGGCGGCGACGGTGACGCCCGCCCCGCTCTCGACGTGCTGGGCCACCATCTGGCGAGGATCCATCCGATAGATGTGGTCGGCGCCGAACACGAGGATGTGCTCGGGTCGCTCGTCGTTGATGATGTTCACGTTCTGGAAGATGGCGTCGGCCGACCCGGAGAACCAGAACGGTCCACGACGCATCTGGGCCGGCACCGTGGTGACGTAGTTGCCGAGCAGGGTCGAGAGCGGCCATGTGCGCGACACGTGCACGTCGAGGCTGTGGCTCTTGTACTGGGTGAGCACGACGATCTTGCGGTAGCCGGCGTTCACCAGGTTCGAGAGGGCGAAGTCGATGAGCCGGTAGTGGCCGCCGTATGGCACCGCTGGCTTGGCACGGTCGGCGGTGAGCGGGGCGAGCCGCTTGCCTTCGCCGCCGGCGAGCACGATGCAGAGGACACGCGAGGGATCGACCATGCGGCGCTCACCCTACTGGCCGCTCACGTCGCCGGATCGACCCCGGACCTCAGCAGTTCGTCCCACTCGACGCACCTTCATTCCAGTCCTGACGGCGGCCAGCCTGGCAGACTGCGCCCCATGGCCGAGAAGATCGAGATCTCACGTGACATCGCTGCATCGCCCGAGGCGCTGTACGCCGCCATCTCCGACGTCACCCGCATGGGCGAGTGGTCCGAGGAGTGCCACACCTGCGCCTGGGACGAGGGGGTGGACGGCCCGGCCGTCGGTGCCACCTTCGAGGGCAACAACCGCCACGGCGACCACGAGTGGACCACCCAGGCCAAGGTCATCGAAGCCGACCCGGGTCGGGCCTTCGCCTTCGAGTGCTCGATGATGGACTTCCACTACGCCACCTGGGGTTACCGCATCGAGCCCACCGCGACCGGCTGTCGGGTCACCGAGTGGAACGACGACCTGCGGCCCGAGTCGGCCATGGAGTTCAGCAAGCAGATGTCCGGCGTCGACGACCGCACCGCACGCAACCGCCAGACGATGAGCAGCACGCTCGAGCGCCTGGCCGCGGCCCTGGAGGCCTGAGCCGCCCCCCTCTCGGCCGCTCCTAGACTCCGGCCCGTGGAGACCTGGCCCGGACGTTCCGCTCCCCTCGGAGCCTTCTACGACGGCGCTGGCACCAACTTCTCGGTGTTCTCCGAAGCGGCCGACGCCGTCGAGCTGTGCCTGTTCGACGACGACGGCCACGAGACCCGGGTGGAGCTCACCGACGTCACGGCGTTCGCCCACCACGGATACGTGCGCGGGGTGCACCCCGGGCAGCGCTACGGCTACCGGGCGCACGGCCCCTGGGCACCGGCCGAGGGCCACCGCTTCAACCCGGCGAAGCTCCTCATCGACCCCTACGCCACCGCGATCGACGGCGAGGTGCGCTGGGACGACGCCGTGTTCGGCCATCGGCTCGGCGGCCCCGACGATGTCATCGACACCCGCGACTCGGCCCCGTTCGTGCTCAGGTCGGTCGTCACGTCGCCCTGGTTCGACTGGGGCGACGACCAACGGCCGTCGGTGCCGATGGACGAGACCGTCGTCTACGAGCTGCACGTCAAGGGGTTCAGCCAGCTCCATCCCGACATCGACCCGCACCTGCGGGGCACCTACATGGCGCTCGCCGAACCGGCCGCCATCGACCACCTCGTGTCGCTCGGGGTCACCACCGTCGAGCTCATGCCGGTGCACCAGTTCATCCACGACCACCGCCTGTTCACCCGCGGCCTCCGCAACTACTGGGGCTACAACTCCATCGGCTTCCTGGCGCCCCACAACGGCTACGCCGCCGGCAGCCAGCGCGGCGACCAGGTGCTCGAGCTCAAGGCGATGGTGAAGGCGCTGCACGCCGCCGGCATCGAGGTGATCCTCGACGTCGTCTACAACCACACCGCCGAGAGCGACCGCTTCGGCCCCACCCTCTCGATGCGCGGCCTCGACAACGCCGCCTACTACCGGCTCGACCCCGCCGACCGGGCCCGCTACGTCGACTACACCGGCACCGGCAACACCATGAACATGCAGCACCCCCACGTGTTGCAGCTCATCATGGACAGCCTGCGGTACTGGATCACCGAGATGCACGTCGACGGGTTCCGCTTCGACCTCGCTGCCACCCTCGCCCGCGAGCTCCACGACGTCGACCGGCTCTCCGCGTTCTTCGACATCATCCAACAGGACCCCACCATCAGCCGGGTGAAGCTCATCGCCGAGCCGTGGGACCTGGGCGAGGGCGGCTACCAGGTGGGCAACTTCCCGCCGCTGTGGTCGGAGTGGAACGGCCGCTACCGCGACACCGCCCGCGACTACTGGCGCGGCCACGAGGCCACCCTCGCCGAGTTCGCGTCGCGGTTCACCGGCAGCGCCGACCTCTACGAGCGCGACGGCCGTCGACCCCACGCCAGCATCAACTTCGTCACATCCCACGACGGGTTCACCCTCACCGACCTCGTGTCCTACGAGGAGAAGCGCAACCAGGCCAACGGCGAGGAGAACCGCGACGGCGAGAGCCACAACCGATCGTGGAACGGCGGGGTCGAGGGCCCCACCGACGACACCGAGATCAGCGCCATGCGCGACCGCCAACGGCGCAACTTCATGGTCACCCTGATGCTGTCGCAGGGCGTGCCGATGCTGCTCGCCGGCGACGAGATGGGACGCACCCAGCGCGGCAACAACAACGCCTACTGCCAGGACGACGAGATCTCGTGGATCGACTGGGGCGGCAAGGACGAGGAGATGCTCGACTACACCCGTGCCCTCATCGCCCTGCGGGCTCGCCATCCGGTGTTCCGTCGCGGCGGGCACTTCGCCGGTGTCACCGTGCCCGGCACCGACGCCCCCGACGTCGCCTGGTTCACCCCGTCGGGGATGCACATGACCGAGCACGACTGGAGCCAGGGCTTCGCCCGCTCGCTCACGGTCTTCCTCAACGGCGAGGGCATCACCGACCGAGGGCCGCGGGGCGAGCGGATCGTCGACGACAGCTTCTTCGTCCTGTTCAACGCCGACCGGGAGCCAGCCCGCTTCACCCTCCCCCTGGGTCCGTGGGCACCGAGCTGGGAGGTGCTGTTCGATACCACCGACCCGCTGCCACCCGACGAGCACGACTACAGCGGCCTCACCTTCACCCCCGGCTCGAACATCCACCTCGGTGGGCGTTCGATGGCGGTGCTGCGCGAGGCTCGACCCCTGTGAAGCTGCCTCTCACCCCCCTCGACTTCCTCACCCGAGCACGCCGCCTGTTCCCCGAGCGCGTCGGCGTCATCGACGGCGACGTGCGCCGCACCTACACCCAGTTCGCCGAGCGCTGCGACCGTCTGGCCCACGCGCTGCGCGACGAGCTCGGCGTCGAGCCGGGCGATCGAGTGGCATGGCTGTGCGGCAACACCGCGGAGCTGCTCGAGGCCTACTACGGGGTGTTGCTCGCCGGCGGGGTGCTGCTTCCGCTCAACATCCGCCTCGCCCCCGCCGAGTCGCGCTTCGTCCTCGACGACGCCAAGGCGACGATCCTCTTCCGGCACCCCGACCAGCCCGACGTGGGCCACCCTGTGCGCCAGGTGGTGCTCGGCGACGAGTACGAGGCGTTGCTCGCCCGCCAGCCGGCCGAGCTCTTCGGGGTGCCGGAGGTCGATGAGGACGCGCCGGCCGAGCTGTTCTACACGAGCGGCTCCACCGGCCGCCCCAAGGGGGTGCTGCTCACCCACCGGGGCCTCTACCTGCACGCCATCCACTCGGCGCTCACCAGCTCGATCACCGGCCACGACGTGGTGGTGCACACCATCCCGCTGTTCCACGTCAACGGGTGGGGCACGCCCCACTTCCTCACCGGCCTGGGCGGTGTGCACGTCATGCTCCCCAAGTTCGACGCCGCCGAGGTGCTGCGGCTGATCGAGGGCGAGGGCGCCACCCGCCTGTTCGGCGTGCCGGCCATGATCCGCAGCCTGCTCGACCACCCCGATGCCGCCACCCGCGACCTCAGCTCGCTGCAACAGGTGTCGGTGGGCGGAGCGCCGGTTGGCCCCGAGATGCTCGCCGAGATCGAGGAACGGTTCGGCTGCACCGCCATCTGCGGCTACGGCATGACCGAGGCCAGCCCCACGTTGACCCGCTCGCTCGACAAGCCGGGGGAGGCGCCGTCGACCGCTCGCCGGGCGACGACCGGCCTCCCCATGGTGGGCGTCGACGTCCGCGTCTTCGATGACGACGACGTGGAGGTGCCGTCGGACGGCACCTCGGCCGGCGAGATCTGCGCCCGCTCGAACCACGTCATGGAGGGCTACCTCAACCGCCCGGAGGAGACCGCCGCCGCGCTCCGGGGCGGGTGGCTGCGCACCGGCGACATCGCCGTGGTGGAGCCCGACGGGTACCTGCGCATCGTCGACCGCAAGAAGGACCTGGTCATCACGGGCGGCGAGAACGTGTCCACCGTCGAGGTCGAGCACGCCATCGCCACGCACCCCGACGTGCACGAGGTGGCGGTGGTCGGCGTGCCTGACGAGCGCTGGGGCGAGGTGCCGAAGGCGTGGGTGGCGCTGCGTCCGGGGGCCACGCTCACCGCCGACCAGCTGGTGGCGTTCACACGCGAGCGCCTCGCCGGGTTCAAGGCCCCGAAGCACGTCGAGTTCGTCGACGAGCTGCCCCACGGCGGAACCGGCAAGATCATGAAGCACGAGCTCCGCCAGCGTGGCTGACGCCGCTCCCGCTGTGCCGGGCGGACGGCCACCACTCACGTCGCGCATGCGGGAGTTCGGCGAGACGATCTTCGCCGAGATGTCGGCCCTCGCCGTGCGCACCGGAGCGGTGAACCTCGGCCAGGGGTTCCCCGACACCGACGGCCCGAGCCTCATCGCCGACGCCGCCATCGAGGCGATCCGGGCCGGCCACAACCAGTACCCGCCTGGCATCGGCATCCCGATGCTGCGCCAGGCCATCGCCGAGCACCAGCGCCACTTCTACGGCATCGAGCTCGACCCCGCAATCGAGGTGCTCGTCACCGCGGGCGCCACTGAAGCCATCGCCGCGTCGCTGCTCGCGCTGTGCGAGCCGGGCGACGAGGTGGTCATGTTCGAGCCGTACTACGACTCCTACGCCGCGTGCGTGGCGTTGGCCGGGGCTCGTCGCCGTGTGGTCACGCTGCGCCCGCCCCGCTACGGCTTCGACCCCGCCGAGCTCGACGCCGCGATCACCCCCGCCACGCGCCTCATCCTCCTCAACACGCCGCACAACCCCACCGGCAAGGTGTTCTCCGCCGACGAGCTGGCCCACATCGCCCGCCTGGCGGTGGAGCACGACCTGCTCGTCGTCACCGACGAGGTGTACGAGCACCTGGTGTTCGAAGGTGAGCACATCCCGATCGCCACCCTGCCCGGGATGGCCGAGCGCACCCTCACCATCTCGTCGGCCGGCAAGACGTTCTCGTTCACTGGCTGGAAGATCGGCTGGATCACCGGCCCTGCCGAGCTCGTCGCCGCGGTCCGCACGATCAAGCAGTTCCTCACCTACGTCAACGGAGCGCCGTTCCAGCCTGCGGTGGCGGTCGGGTTGGGGCTGGGCGACGACTACTTCGACGCGTTCACCGCCGACATGCGCGCCAAGCGCGACCTGCTGTGTGCCGGCCTCGCCGCTGCCGGCTTCGAGGTGTTCGTGCCGCAGGGGACCTACTTCGCCACCGTCGACATCCGGCCGTTGGGCACCGACGACGGCCGGGCGTTTTGCCTCGCGCTACCCGAGCGGTGCGGAGTGGTGGCGGTACCGAACGTCGTCTTCTACGACAACGTCGACGAAGGCTGGCACCTGGTGCGCTTCGCCTTCTGCAAACGCACCGAGGTCCTCGAAGAAGCCGTCACCCGACTGGCGCGGTGGTGAGGCGATCGAGCAGGTCGAGGACATCCGCCCGGTCGTCGAGGCCGCGAATGATCACCTCGGCGAACGCGTCGTCCGTGACGGGCACGAAGGCGTACCAGTCGCCGTTCTGCGCCTGCACGAGCACGCCCCGGCCTCCGGCCACGTCCACCTCGGCGCCGCCAGACGGGGCGACGAGGTCGAGGCTCTGCTGCAGGAACGCCAGCGGCCCACCGGACGACACCCCCACGTAGACGGATCGTGAACCGTCCGCTCCGTCCTCGCCCTGCAACCACTGCACGAAGTACATGGAGCCTTCACGGCCCTGCACCGGCACCATGCGTACGTCGTCGCCAGATTCGAGCCCGGGCAAGCCGTCGTCGGGTCGCCGCAGCCCGAGGATCAGGTCGACGAGCTGGTCGTCGTTCAGCCCCACCGAGGTGATGTGGGCGACGCTCCCGTCATCGAACACCCAGTCGACGGCGGTCCCGCCGCCCTTGTAGGGCATCGCCTCCGCTACTTGTCCCTCCCAGTCGAGGATCGGGCGTGACCCCGGCTGAGGCGCTGCGACCTCGCCGCCTGCGGGCTCCCCCACCGACTCGACCTCTGGCTCCCACCAGATCGAGGCGAACGACGTGAGGCTCTCGCCCGGCAGGTGGACGTACATGGGCACACCGGAGCTCTGGCCGGCAGGAGTTGCCTCCCCCGCCACGAGCCTCCAGGCGGGATCGTCGATTCGCACCTCGGGCAATCCGAGTGCGGCCGCGTTCGGATACGCAGCTGAACTCGGGAGCGTCGGCGGCGGCCCAGAGGCGACCGGCGTCTCGTCCGCCGGCATCTGCACAACAGCGGCGATGAGCACCGCCGCGGCGGCAACTCCGAGCGCGCCGGTCGTGAACCGTCGGGTGCGGCGCCTCGACCGCAGCCGGTCGTCGACCGCGCACAATGCTGCTGCCAAGGGCGCCGGCTCGGTTCGGGCAGCTCGCGCCGTCATCGTCGTCCGAAGGTCCTTCTCCAGGTTGATCATCGCTCGACCACCTCTCTCAATCGGGCCAAGGCTCTGTGCAGGCGGGACTTCACCGTCCCGGGGGCGATCTCGAGCTCGGATCGGTCTTCGTAGAAGCGCAGGACGACCACGGCCCGCTGGGTGGCGGGCAGCACTCGCAGCGCGTCGAGGACGTGGTCGACGTCGAGCGACGCCACCTCGGGGCGGGATCGGAACCGGTCGATGACACGCCGCCGGCGGAGCCGATCGGTGCATCCGTTGAGGACACACCGCCGCAGGTATGCGCCGGGTTGTTGGACCTTGCTCCACCGCTCGTGCAGGCGGGCGAAGGCGTCCTGCACGATCTCCTCGGCATCGGCGTCACCGCCGAGCATCAACGCCGCGACTCGCACCATCGCGGCGTACTCCTCGACGAACACCGCGTCGAAGTCCTGCGGCGACGAGACGAGGTGGTCTGCCGGGGACGTCTCCTCGATGGGCGGCTCCGCCTCCACGCTCATCCTCCGAGCCTCGTCCACGGGCGCTGTCATGCTCCAACGACGCACAGACCCACCGGTTGGTTCCATCGGAAACCACCCGGGAACGGAGCGGTCAGCGCTCGTTGGCCGGCGGATCCGGGGTGAGATGCCCGAGCCAGGGATGGTCGGGGGCGATCAAGTGGAGGGACGAGCGAAGCCAGGAGCGAGCAGCGTGGTCGAGCAGGGGCAGGGCGACCTGCAGGTCGTGTTCGTCCTTCGGCCGCCGGTGCTTGGCCTTGAAGAGCAGTGCGATCTCGGGGGCGATGACCGGCAGCCCGTCGTCGGTGACCCAGCCGATGGAACCGAGGGGTCGGCGAATGCGCTGGTCACGCCGGAAAACCCACTCGTCGCCGTCGTGCTGCTCGAACAGCACCTCGAGCGACCACGGCGCAGCGGGATCCCGACGGACCCACAGCTGGTGGAGCGGATGCTCGATCCGCTGTTCGGCGCCCCACGGTGTGAGCTCACCGTCGTGGGCGACGTGCAGATCCATGCCCGCCAGCGCAGAACGCAGCTCGTCTTGGTCGCCCTCCAGCACCGAGATCTCGACGTCGTCGTGGTCGCGGGTGACCTCGCCGGCGAACAGGTCGATCGCCCACCCGCCCGAGATCCACCACGGGGCCCGGAACTCCGCCATGAGCGACTGCACCTCGGTGAGGTCGAGCGGCTCGATCCAGAACGACGTCGCGCCCATCAGCCGGTGAACCGGTAGCGCAGGTTCTCGGCCACGGCCCGGTAGCCGATGCGCCGGTAGACCGAGTTCGACGTGGGGTTGCCCAGGTCGGTGAAGAGCATCGCATCGGCACCCTCGGCCCTGATGCGCTCGGAGACCGCGGCCACCGCGGCCCCGGCATACCCACGCCGACGCCACTCGGGCGGCGTGAAGACCGCCTGCACCCTCGACATGCCGGCGATCGTCTCGGTGCGACCCACGAGCGCTCGCGGCCCGTCGTCGTCCCACAGGGAGTAGACGCCCGCATCGATCCGCTCGTCGTGAACCGCAGGGTCGAGCACACTCCGCTCGCCGGTGTCGCGATGGAAGGCGGCGATCATCTCGTGGACGACGGCCCGATCGGCAGCGGTGGTCACCCGCAACGACCCGGACACGCCCACCGGCGGCTCGAGATCGATGAGCTGGTAGATGCGCAGGCCCTGGTCGGGCCGGGCAGCGGAGCCGGTGGCCTCGGTCCACTGGCCGGTGAACCGAGCCGCCGTCGCCGCCTCGGCCTGCACGCCGGGCGGTGCGATCCCGTCGGCCGCGATCCTCGCCACGAGGGCATCGGTCGCCTCGTCGGTCATCGGCGTGGTGGTGACGAAGAAGTCGAGCGGTGACTGGAACCCGACACCGACCCCCCGGTCGCCATCGTGTGCCACCCAGTAGCGACCCGGCTCGGGCCGGGCGATCCGCCCGTGCAGCAGCGTGAGGACGAGGTTGCGGTGCACCGGGCGCGACGCCAGGAACTTCCCCGCACGCGCCAGCGCAACCGAGGGGTCGTCGTAGAGGTGCACCTCGATCGCCATGCCGCCAGCGTGCACGCCGGACGACGATCGGTCGAGCGAGATGTGCCGCCCCCGAGGGGCCGGCCGCGGTTTGGCGACCGCTAGCGCGGGGTACCTCGTGCGGGTCCGTGATCCAGGAGGCCCGATGTCCACAGCGCAGCCCCGCGACCCGGCTGATGCCAACGTCGCCATGCAGGAGGTCGCCATCAACGCCTACCGCACCGAGGGGGCGATGGTGCTGGTGGCCCCGATGCCGGGCGTGATGCCCGACGACGTGGAGATCACCGTCGACGGCCCCACCATCTCGCTGCGAGCCGAACTGCGCAGCGACGCCCCCAAGGACTACGTCATCCACGAATGGGACTACGGCGCCTACGAGCGCACCGTCGACATCGGCGACGGCTACGGCGGCGACGTCACCGCCACGCTCGGCAAGGGCCAGCTCGTCGTCAGCATCTCCGCCGGCGATGGCCGCTCCGATGGCCCCGTGGTGGTGCACCCCGGAGGTCCCGACCAGCTCTGAGCGACACGCTCAACCGATCGAACGTGGCGGGGACGTGGCCGCCCCGCCGGCCCTCTCCGCCACGTTCGTCAGCCGCCGCCCCGTGATGGCCTAGAGCCCGCGGGGCGGTGCCGCGTCGTCGCCCAGGGCCTCGGCCAGCTCGGCCCGGGCCCGGTCGGGGAGGTCGGTCGAGACGACCCGTCCCTCGTAGCGACCGATCTCGCGGAGTGCAGTCGCCTTGTCGTGGATGCTGCCGAGCAGGAGCAGCGCGGAGCTGTTCGGCTGCAGCCAGTCGGCCATGTCCTTGATCCAGCCGTCATCGAGGCCCCGGTCGGTGAACTTGCCGTAGATGGCGCCGGCGGCGGCGCCACCGGCCCAGACGAGCGGTGCCGCGGGCCCGGTGAAGAGGCCGACGATGAGCCCCATCCAACCGCCGAGGAGAGCACCACGACCCGGGGTGATCTCAAGCGTCTGCTGGACCTTGGCCCGCCCGGAGTCGTCCTTGGTGATGATGACGGCGTCGGTGACCCCGACCACGCCCTCCTTGGCCAGGTTGCCGACGTTGACGAGAACCTCGGCGGCGCGGCCGGGCCTATCGAACATGATGGCGATCAGGTACTCGCCGTCCTCGCGAACCTCTGGCGCGTCGGTCTCGATCGGCGCGGCGTCGCGCTCGTCGCCGTCGACCTGGAGGGTGGAGTCGGGAGGTGTGACGTCGTCGTCATCGATCGGCATGGACATCGTTCTACCCCTCTATCTCCGCGATCGGTCCCCAGGCACGAACTACTGCTCGCCGGGCACCAGGTAGAGGGCGCCGAGCGGCGGCAGGCTGAGCACGACGGAGTGGTAGTGGCCATGGCTCGGTACGGGCACGGTGTCGGCACCTCCCCAGTTGCCGACGCCGCTGCCGCCGTAGATCTCGGAGTCGGTGTTGACCAGTTCCTTCCAGAACCCGGCCTGCGGAACGCCGAGGCGGTAGTTGTGCCGGGGAAGGGGCGTGAGGTTGAACACGGCGAGCAGCGGCTCTCCCTCGGCGCCGAGACGCAAGAACGCCACCACGTCGTTGTCGGTGTCGCTCGCCTCGACCCACTGGAAGCCATCAGCGGCACAGTCCTGCTCGTGCAACGCCGGCTGCGTGCGGTAGGCGGCGTTCAGGTCGGCGATCACCTTGGAGATGCCGGCGTGGCCAGGATCGTCGAGCAGGCCCCAGTCGACGAGGCCCTCGTGGTTCCACTCGGTGGTCTGGCCGACCTCGCAGCCCATGAACAGGAGCTTCTTGCCGGGCTGGGCCCACTGGTAGGCGTAGAGCAGCCGGAGGTTGGCCAGCTTCTGCCACTGGTCGCCCGGCATCTTGTTGAGCAGCGACCCCTTGCCGTGGACGACCTCGTCGTGCGACAGCGGCAGCGTGTAGTTCTCGGTGGCGTAGTAGACGCCGCGGAACGTGAGCTCGTGGTAGTGGTGGTGGCGGTGGATGGGGTCGCGCTGGAAGTGCTGGAGGGTGTCGTGCATCCACCCCATGTCCCACTTGTACCCGAACCCGAGGCCGCCGACGTAGGTGGGTCGTGACACCATCGGCCATGCAGTCGACTCCTCGGCGAAGGTGGCCACATCGGGGAACTCGCCGTAGACGGCGGTGTTGAAGTCGCGCAGGAACGCGATGGCCTCGAGGTTCTCGCGACCCCCGAACTCGTTCGGGATCCACTCCCCCGCCTTGCGCGAGTAGTCGCGGTAGAGCATCGACGCCACGGCATCCACCCGAATGCCGTCGATGTGGTAACGGTCGAGCCACGAGATGGCGCTCGAGATGAGGAACGCCCTCACCTCGTGGCGGCCGTAGTTGAAGATGAGACTGTCCCAGTCGGGGTGGTGGCCGAGCCGGCGATCTTCGTGCTCGTAGAGGTGCGTCCCATCGAAGACGCCGAGGCCGTGGGCGTCGGCCGGGAAGTGCGACGGCACCCAGTCGACGATGACCCCGATGCCTCGCTCGTGGAGGAGGTCGACCATGGCCATGAGGTCCTGTGGGGTGCCGTAGCGGCTGGTGGGGGCGAAGTACCCGGTGCCCTGGTAGCCCCACGACCCGTAGAACGGGTGCTCCATCACCGGCAGCAGCTCGACGTGGGTGAAACCGTGCTGTTCGAGGTGGTCGGCGAGGGGAGCCGCCATCTCGCGATAGGTGGGGAACCGGCCGTCGGCGGCGACGGCGCGCCCCCACGAGCCGAAGTGCATCTCGTAGATGCTGACCGGAGCATCGAGGGCGATGCGCGGACCCCGGCCGTCCATCCACGAATCGTCGGCCCATTCGTACGCCAGGTCCCACACGACCGACGCGGTGTTGGGCGCCACCTCGGCGAACGCGGCGAGGGGATCGGCCTTCTCGAGCACCTGACCCGATGGCGACACGATGCGGAACTTGTAGAGGGCCCCGGGGCCGACCCCGTCGATCCAGCCCTCCCAGATTCCTGAGCTGCCCCGGGCGCGGAGCGGGTCGGCGGTTGGCTCCCACCCGTTGAAGTCGCCGATGACCGACACCTCACGAGCGCCCGGTGCCCACACGCCGAACCACGTGCCAGGACGACCATCGTGTTCGACCGGGTGGGCGCCCAGGTGGCGGTGCAGGTAGCGGTGGGTGCCCTCGTTGAAGAGGTGCAGGTCGTGGTCGCCGAGCATGGTGGGGAGATCGTTGGTGATCACGTGTCGTCCTTCCGGGAGTCATCGGATCGTCGGGCACGGTCGAGGGCGCGCAGGCTGTCGACGACGTGGGGATCGGTGAAGGCGTCGACGAGGGTGCGCGAGAAGCGCCGTTGCCAGTTGGGACGTTCACGGTGGGTACCGGGGATGTTCTGCGGTTCGGGTTCGAGCCACAGATCTTCGAGGCTGGTGAGCACGACCGCGGCCGGGCTCGATCCCATCCACTCGAGGGCCGCTCGCAGCGCAGGTGCGGGCTCGACCGGCACCTCGGCTCCGAGATCGGCGGCGAGCCCCTCGACCAGCGCCTCACGATCGGTGACCCGACCGGCCTGGTGCTCGGCCCGGTCGCCCGCCTCGATGAGTCCGAGGGCGACCGACTCGTCGATGTCGGAGCCCTTCCACCACCCCGCGAACGTGGGCATGTCGTGGGTGTTGAGGCTGGCGACGGCGTCGGGAGCGGGCTGGCGCAGGTAACCGTGCTCACGCTTGTGCCACGGCTCGAACTGGAGCTCGAACATCCCGAGCATCCCCCAGCGCTGCATCACCTCGTTGATCTCGTCGGTGACGGTGCCGAGGTTCTCGCCGACGACGATGGCGGCGGCACGCGTGGCCTCGATGGCGATGACCGCCACCAGCTCCTCGGTGGGGTACCGCACGTAGACGCCGTCGGTGGCGGCGAACCCGTCGGGGATCCACCACAGCCGCTCGAGCGACATGAGGTGGTCGATGCGAAGGAGTCCGGGGTGGCGCAGGTGGTGGCGCAGCGCGAGCATCAGCTCGCGGTGCCCGCGGGCGCGGCTCTCGATGGGGTGCGGGGGCGGGAAGCCCCAGTTCTGGCCACCGCCGAACAGGTCGTCGGGCGGCGCACCGGTGGCGGCCTTGGCGAAGTTGCCGGGATCGGCCCACACGTCGAACCCGTTGGGGTTGGCGCCGAGCGGCAGGTCGAGGGCGAGGAGCTGGCCGCGCGAGCGAAACGAGGTGGCCAGGTCGGCCATCTGCGCGTCGGCCGCGAACTGGATGTAGCGGTGGCGGGCGACCGCGACGGGCTCGAGCGCCGGTGGCGCCTCGGTGACAGCCGTGAGCGCCTCGACTCCGTACGCCTCGACCATGGCGCGAAAGCGCGCGTAGCGCCCCAGCTCGGGGTGGGCGACGCCGAACGCCTCGAGCGCGGTGGCCGCCGGACCTCGCGAACGCTCCAGGTCGGCGGCCAGCGCGTCGAGCACCGATCGCACCAGCTGTGCGGCTTCGGCGTGGCCGACGAGACGGGTCGAGGCGAGGGTGGCCGCGGCGTCGACCACCCGCGACGACGACAGGATCGCAGCGGCGCCGGGACTCTCGTCGAGGCCGGGTAGACGAGCCGGGTCGAGGTGCAGCTCGCCCCACCAGCGGCGGCTCACGGGCGAGTATGGGCTCGGCTCGAAGGGTACGTCGAGGTAGGTGGCGAGAAGCGGCAGCGTCGACACCACCTCGGCGCCGAGGTCGGCGAGCCGTCGGCCGAGGTCGTCGAGGTGGCCGAGGTGGCCGACGCCCAGGTGGTCGAGACCCGGCCGACCGGTGGGGACGAAGCCGTAGGTGGGGGCGAAGACGCCCCACATGCGGTGGTCGAGATGGGGAAGCCGGGCGGGCGGCGCCAGCACGAGCGCCTCCGACACCGTGCCGGCCACGCTGACGGTGGCTCGGTGGTAGCCCATCGGCAGCTCGATGCCGGTGTCGATCCAGCGGACCGCATAGGTGGCGCCATCGACCTCGAACCCCGTGTAGGGCGACGTGGTGACCAGGTCGACCGTGGCGCGGTGCTCGGCCCCGTCCTCGGCGAGCACCGCGACGTCGACCGACCCTCCGATCGAGCGCGGGGTGCGCAGGACGAAGCCGAGCGTGCGCCCGAGCGGCATGACCATGACCGGCTCGACCGGCTCGGCCGCGAGCCGTCGATCGTGCGCCGCCGCGGCATCGACCGGTCCGGTCACGTCGTCGACCGGGGCACCGAGCTCGGCGAGGACCGAGCGAAGAGCCTCGGGGTCGGCCTCGATCCAGCGCCCCTTCACGTCCCAGTAGCCGGTCTGCACGCCCCAACGCTCGGCGAGGGTGGCGAGTGCGGGGTCGGTCATCCGACGTCGAGGTCGTCGAGGGCCGACAGGATCGAACCGAGCGGGATCGGCACCCAGGTGGGGCGGTACTGCAGCTCGTAGCGAAGCTCGTAGAGGGCCTTCTCCATCGAGTACACGCCGAGCATGAGGGTCAGGTCCTCCGGCGACTCGGGTACGAGGCCGGTGCCGGCCACGGTGTCGAGGTAGCGGTGGAGGAACAACGCCTCGATCCACTGGAGCCACAGCTCACCCCACGCCTCGAACTGCGCCAGGTGCGCGACGTCGTCGGACACCACACCGCGCTCGGCCTGCTCGATGAGCGCGACGGTGACGGCATAGCGGAACGACCGCAGAATCCCCGCCACGTCGACGAGGGGCGACCGCTTGATTCGGCGCTCGCCGATGGGGCGCGACGGCTCGCCCTCGAAGTCGATGAGGACCATGTCGCGACCGGTCCACAGCACCTGGCCGAGGTGGAGGTCGCCGTGGATCCGGATGCGACGAGCGTCGAGGCGACGGTCGCGCACGCGTTCGAACCGGCCGAGGAGCTCGTCCTCGCGTTCGACGAGTCGCTCGAGGTTGGCGACGACGTGCTCGTCGATCCCGCTCTTGCGGTCCTTCAGGCGACGACGGACGAGCGCCATCGTGCGCCGGGTCTGGCCGCGGAAGCTCTGGTAGAGCGAGCGTTGGTAGAGCGTCGAGAACGGCTCGGGCACGAACGCGTCGCCGGGCAGCCCCGCGAGGACGCGATGTAGCTCGCCGGTGCGGTGGGCCAGGCGGTCGAGCGGCTCGAGCATCGGGCCGACGAGCGCCATCACCTGGTCGGGGACCTCGACCGGATCGCCCGGGGCCCGGTCGGCCGGAGGCACCGGCAATGAGTCGATGTCGAGCTCGGAGGTGACGGCGTTGTCGTAGAACCGACCCAGCACATCGACGGTGAGCGACCAGGCATCGCCGTCGTTGGGGACGAACGACTGGGCGACGGCGACGGTCAGCGAGCCGGCCCGCGAGCGGTGCTCGAGCGACCCCAGGTGGCGCGACGTCGCCTCGAAGCTCACCGACGTGAGCGCCGTGCCCATCTCGACCTCTGGGTTGTTCCCCGGTTCGACCTTGCGGATGAGCTTGACGACCGCCTTGTCGCCGAAGATCACCGAGGTGTTGCTCTGCTCGGTGCCGATCAGCTTCGGCTCGAGGTCGCCCTTCGAGAGCATCCGCCGCAGCTCGGACTGGCCAGCGCCGACGAGCGAGGTGCCCTTGCCCGACTCGTGCTCGCGGCTGCGACCGATCGTCTGGAGGAGCGCCGAGCAGAACCCGGCATCGGTGACGGCATCGACGAGGAGCCCCGCCTCGCCACCAGATCGCCGCTCGATCTGAGCGATGACGGCATCGGGTCGGTAGGTGAGGAGGTCGGCGGCACGTTCGCCATGCGCGTCGGTGAGGGTGAGCATGTAGTGCTCGGAGTCGGCACCGACGTAGTCGACCTCGACCAGCACGAAGTAGGCGATGGGCTTGCGGCGCTGCGGGGCGAACGGGACCACGTCGGTGATCTTGAGGCCGCGGATGGTCCGGTCCTTGCCCGCGAACCACCGGCGCTTCACGAGGAAGTCCGGCACCACCTTGCGCAGGTCGTCGCGACCCTTGCGTCCGGCGAACAGGTCGTGCAGGTCGCGCTCCACCGAGATGGTGGGCAACTCGAGGTGGTCGTCGGGGTGGTGGTCGGGGGTGAGCACCGGCTCGAGGGAGAACCAGAAGAACTGGAAGGGGGCGAGGGTGAGGTAGTACGGCAGCTCGCCGATCGGGGCGAAGCGCGTGTGCCCGAACATCTCGATGGGCTGCATGCCGTGCAGGTGGCGCAGATCGAGCTCGACCGGCTGGGCGTGGCGCGACAGGTTGGCCACCACCAGCACCTTCCCCCGGCCATGGTCGTCGTCGAGGGTCCGCGTGAACGACAGCACCTTGGGGTTGTCGGAGTCGATGAACTCGAGGTCGCCGCGGCCGAACACCCGATGGCGCCGGCGCAGGGCGATGAGCCGACGCGTCCACCACAGCAGCGAGTTGGGGGTGCGCTGCTGGGCTTCGACGTTGACCGTCTCGTAGTGGTACTCGGGGTCGATGACCGGCGGCAGGAAGAGCTGCTGCGGGTTGGTCCGCGAGAAGCCGGCGTTGCGGTCGGCCGTCCACTGCATGGGGGTGCGCACCGAGTCGCGGTCGCCCAGGTAGAAGTTGTCGCCCATGCCGATCTCGTCGCCGTAGTAGATGACCGGCGTGCCGGGCAGCGAGAACAACAGACCGTTGAGCAGCTCGATCTTGCGGCGATCGTTCTCGAGCAGCGGGGCCAGCCGGCGGCGGATGCCGAGGTTGATGCGAGCCTGAGGATCGTTGGCATAGGCGCGCACCATGTAGTCGCGCTCTTCGTCGGTGACCATCTCGAGGGTGAGCTCGTCGTGGTTGCGCAAGAAGGTGGCCCACTGGGCACCGGGTGGCAGCGCGGGCGTCTGCTCGAGGATGTCGACGATGGGCATCCGGTCTTCCATCCGCACCGACATGAACAACCGCGGCATCACCGGGAAGTGGAAGTTCATGTGGCACTCGTCGCCGTCGCCGAAGTAGGCGGCGGCGTCCTCGGGCCACTGGTTGGCCTCGGCCAGGAGCATGCGGTTGTCCCACTTGCCGTCGACGTGGGCCCGCAGCTCCTTCAGGAACTGGTGGGTCTCGGGCAGGTTCTCGCAGTTCGTGCCCTCGCGCTCGAACAGGTACGGCACGGCGTCAAGACGCACCCCGTCGACGCCCAGCTCGAACCACTTGTCGAGCGTGGAGAACATCGCCGCCTTGACCTCGGGGTTCTCGAAGTTGAGGTCGGGCTGGTGGGAGTAGAAGCGGTGCCAGAAGTAGGCGCCCGCCACGGGATCCCACGTCCAGTTCGAGGTCTCGAAGTCCTGGAAGATGATGCGCGCCTCGGGATACTCCTCGCCCGTGTCGCTCCACACGTAGAAGTCGCGCCACTTCGATCCGGGCGGCGACGTGCGGGCCCGCTGGAACCACGCGTGCTGGTCCGACGTGTGGTTCATCACCAGCTCGGTGATGACGCGCAGGCCCCGATCGTGTGCGGACCGCAGAAACCGGCGCAGATCGGCCATGGTGCCGTACGAGGGGTTGACGCCGTTGTAGTCGGCGATGTCGTAGCCGTCGTCCTTGAGAGGAGACGGGTAGAACGGCAGCAGCCAGAGCGCGGTGACGCCGAGGTCGGCGAGGTAGTCGAGCCTCGACGTGAGCCCCTCGAAGTCGCCGATGCCGTCGCCGTTGTCGTCGGCGAAAGAACGGACGTGCAACTGGTAGATGACCGCGTCGCGGTACCACTCGGGGTCGTCAGGCGGTGTCATGGTCATGCCCTGTCATCGTCGACTCGTGGGGCGATGGCGAAGATGTGGGCCGGCAGCGAATGGGGGTCGAGCTCGACGAAGTTGCGGGCGCCCGCCCACTGGTAGGTGGTGGCTCCGAGCAGGTCGCGCACCTCGTAGCGGGAGTCGGCCTCGAGCCCGAGCGACTCGAGGTCGAGGTCGACGAAACCGGCTTGGCGCTGTTCGCCGTCGACGTTGACGACCACCACGATGATGTCGCCCGACGGGTGGGTCTTCGAGTAGCAGAGCAGCTGCTGGTTGTCGGTGCGGTGGAACCGCAGCGTGCGGTCCTGCAGCAAGGCGGGATGGCTGCGGCGGATGTCGTTGACCCGGGCGACGAGGTCGCGCAGGCTGTGGGGGGCATCGAGGTCCCAGTGGCGCTGCTGGTACTTCTCCGAATCGAGGTACTCCTCGCTGCCCGGCGCGACGGCCCGGTGCTCGACCAGCTCGAACGCGGGGCCGTAGACGCCGTAGTTCGCAGAGAGGGTCGCGGCGAGCACGAGCCGCTGGAGGAAGACCGGACGGCCGCCGTGCTGGAGCTGCTCGGTGAGGATGTCGGGGGTGTTGGGCCAGGCGTTGGGACGGAAGAAGTCGACCACCGGCGGGGTGGTCAGCTCGGTGAGGTACTCGCGCAGCTCCCAGGCCTCCTGGCGCCAGGCGAAGTAGGTGTAGGACTGGCTGAACCCGACCTTGGCCAGCTGGTACATGACCTTGGGACGGGTGAACGCCTCGGAGAGGAAGATGGCTTCGGGGTGCTCAGCGTGGATGGTCGTGATGAGCCACTCCCAGAATCGGAACGGCTTGGTGTGGGGGTTGTCGACCCGGAACACGCTGACGCCCTTGTCGATCCAGAACCGGACGACGTCGGCCAGCGCGTCCCACAGCTCTTCCCAGTTCTCCGACTCGAAGTCGATCGGGTAGATGTCCTGGTACTTCTTCGGGGGGTTCTCGGCGTACTGGATGGTGCCGTCGGGGCGGTGCGTGAACCACTCGGGGTGCTCGGTGACCCACGGGTGGTCGGGCGCGCACTGGAAGGCGATGTCGAGCGCCACCTCGAGGTCGAGCTCGCGAGCGCGGTCGACGAAGGCCGCGAAGTCGTCGAACGTGCCGAGCTCGGGGTGGACGGCGGTGTGTCCGCCCTCCTCGGAGCCGATGCCCCACGGGCTGCCGGTATCGCCGGGCGCCGCCTCGACCGAGTTGTTGGGCCCCTTCCGAAACGAGCGCCCGACGGGGTGGATGGGTGGGAGGTAGACGATGTCGAAGCCCATGCCGGCCACGTAGTCCAGCCGCCTGGTCGCATCGGCCAAGGTCCCATGGCGAGCGGGGTCGGGGGATGCCGAGCGGGGGAAGAACTCATACCAGGCACCGTGGCGGGCCCGCTCGCGCTCGACGTTGATCTCGAGGGTGCGCCCGTAGCGCACGAGCGGCTCGCGGCTCGCCCACCGGCGCATGGCGACGGCCACGTCGGGGTCCGCGAGGTCGGCACTGTGTCCCTCCGTGAGGCGTGCGGCCGCGGCGGCGAGCAGGTCGGCGTCAGGGCCCTTCGCCCGCGCCGCGGCCGCCGCGACGAGGTCGGAGCCGATCTGCAGCTCGACAGCGACATCCATGTCGACCTCGATCTTCTTCGCGGTGCCCTGTGACCAAGTCGAGAAGCGGTCGAGCCAGCCCACCACCGTGAACGCCCACCGGCCCAACCGGTCGACGGTGAAGCTGCCGGCGAACCGGTCGTTGACGAGGGCCGCCATGGGCACCTCGATGGTGGGGGCGTCGCCGGGAGGCCGCACCCACACGGCCGCGGCCACCAGATCGTGGCCGTCGGTGAACACGTCGGCTTCGACCTCGACCGCCTCGCCCAACGAGCTCTTGGCGGGGAACCGACCAGCGTCGATCTCGGGCCGCACCCCTTCGACCACCACCCGGGTGGGGTCGCGAGGGGCGACCGAAGGCGCGCTGGCAGGGGGTGGCATGGGCCGACGCTACCCAACCTGCCCTTCGGCCGAAACGGTGCACGGCGACCTGCAGATGGGCGATGGACGACCCCCGTGCGCGGACGGCAGTTGGGCCGTGGGGCACCACGGCAACTAGAAATGTCGCCATGTCGAGTCTTCGCCTCACCCGTCTCGTGGCCGCCACGCTGGCCCTCGTGCTCGTCGCCGGCGCCTGCTCCAGCGACACCCCCACCGTCATCGTGTCGGGCAACGACCCCCGCACCGCACCGAAGGACGTGGCCGAAAGCCTCGACTTCGAAGGCTTCACCGTGATGACGGCGCTGCTGGATGAGGCCGGCCTCGCCGAGCTGCTCCAGGGCGACGAGGACAGCGACACCACCTACACGGTGTTCGCCCCCACCGACGCGGCGTTCGACGAGCTCGCCCCCGGCCTGGTCGAGCTGCTCGGTGGCGACGACGACGTGGTGGCCCCTGCCCCCGAGGGCGGCGACACCGCCGTCGCCGACGAGCCGGCCACCGACGACGAGCCGGCCACCGACGACGACACCGCCAGCACAGCCACCGAGCTCGCACCGCGGCCGTCGCGCAGCGAGATCCAGGCGCTGCTGGCCGACATCCTCGAGAACCACATCGTCGAGGACTCCTACCTCGCCGCCGACCTCCCTGACAGCCTCACCAGCGTCGAGGGCAGCACCCTCTCCATCGGCGAGCGCGAGGAGCCACCGGCCACCGAGGGCGGCGATCCCACCGTCGTGCCGACGGTGAACGGCGTCGACATCTCCGAGACCGATCTGCGGGCCACCAACGGCGTCATCCACGCCGTCGACGAGGTCCTGATCCCGTCCGACCGCCTCGACGAGATCGAGGTGCTCGTCGCCTCGATCCCGGTCACGACCGATGCGCTCTCGACCCTTCGCAACACCGGTGAGCACGGCGAGCTGCTTGCCAGGATCGACGCCGCTGGGCTCACCTCGACCCTCTCGGCCGATGGACCGTTCACCACCTTCGCGCCCACCGATGCGGCGTTCGCTCGTCTCTCCGACCAGCAGCAGACGGCCCTCGACAACCCGTCGGTGCTCGTCGACGTCCTCCAGTTCCACCTGGTCGACCGGGCCCTGCCCACCAGCGACGTGGCCAACTCGCAGTCGGTGCGCACCAGCAACGGCGAGAGCTTCGACATCGTGAGGAGCGGCGACACCGTGACCGTCGACGGCGTCACCATCGATCGGTCGATCGAGGCCACGAACGGCGTCGTCCACGTCATCGGCGAGATCCTGGTGCCCGACTCGGCCACGGGCCCGGGCGGCCTGTAGCACCGGACCGGAAGACGCGGCCTGCCTCGCCGCGCTCACTGCTGGGTGCCGCGGCCGCGGGCGCGGTTGTGGGGGCCGCACAGGCGGCGGAGGTTGAGGTTGGGGATGGTGGTGGTGCCGCCGTTCGCGTAGGGCTTGGTGTGGGCGTGGCAGCCGGTGTGGGCGCATTCGGGGTGGCGTTCGTCGACGACGCGTCGTTGCCGGCGGGTAGGTGATCGCCGACGGGGGCTGGCGTCGATGGGTCGACTCGCGGCGTCGTGGAGGAGCAGCGACACGAACCCATCGTCGAGCAGGCCGACGACGGCGTGGTCAGATAGGGGTGTGCCGTCGGCGAGGGTGGCGGGGTCGTCGCCCCGGACGTGGATGACGACCTCGGCGGTCACTGACCCGTCGCCGCTGGTGACGGCGGCGGCGAGGGCGTCGGCTCGTTGTTGGCGCAGCGACGCGCCCGCGGGCGCGCGGTGGGCCATCACCCGTCGATCGACCACGGCGATGATGCCCGCAGCGTGCTGTGGCGGGAGTCGGGCGGTGATGGTGACCATGCCGTCGAGATCGGTGCGCCACGACACGGCCCGTTCGTGGTGGTGGCGGCGGTCGATGTCGTCGGGGTCTTCGTTGCG
>JAENWR010000106.1 GCA_016649895.1 Acidimicrobiia bacterium
CGGTCGGGGACGATCCGCGTGGTGGGGTGTGCAGGTTCGTACCCGACCGGGGTGGGGGGGAGGACGGTCGGGGACGATCCGCGTGGTGGGGTGTGCAGGTTCGTACCCGACCAAGGTGGGCGACGGTTAGCGAGAGGTGACGGTGACGTCGCCGTTGCCGCTGTCGAGCGTGATCGTGCGCTCGGCGTCGGGCTCGACCGGCACGTCGATGGTGCGCTCGCCCTTGCCGCCCGACGCCCGCACCTGGAAGGGCCCACCAGGAGTCTGGATGTCGATTGATCCACCCCCGCTCAGCACCAGGATGCGGCTGGGCGAGCCCGAGAACCCGAGCGACACGGCGCCGCCCTGGGAGTCGACGAGCACCTCCTGCGTCGACAGGTTGGTGCCGGCGACGGCGCCGTCGGAGGTGACGACGCGCACCCAGCCGTCGAGCCCCTCGAACGTGACCGTTCCCGAGTCGGTGCGCACGTCCACCCGCAGGCCAGCCGGCACCTGCACCAGGTAGTCGACGCGGCAGATGCCGACGACGAGGACGACGCGAGGACACGTTGCGTCGATGCGGGCCACCCCGCTGTCGGGGAGGACCTCGGCGGTGAGCGAGGGCTGGCTGAACCGCCACCGCGACGTGCGCTCGACCACCACGTCGGCCGATTCGGCCACCGCGGGCACGAGGTCGACGTTGCCGCGGGCGAGCCGGATGTCGACCCGGGTGACAGGTCCGGCCAGCGTGGTCGACTCGAACGACGATCGATCGAGGAGCTGAGCCCCGAACACCAGGAGGAGGACGAGCGTGATCGCACCGACGACCGCGCCCACCGCTCGGAACGACCACAGCGGGCGCGGGACGCGAGGGCCGGGGCCGGTCTGCCCGGAAGGCACCGCTCGCGTCGCTAGTTCGGCCATCGCCGTCCTTCGGTGGTCGTCCGGGCGATGCTAGGCGCGAAGGTGGTGCCTAGTCTGCGGGGGGATGGTCATCGCCGCCGATCTCCTGCCCTGGTGGTTCGCCGGTGCGTTCTGGGTGGCGTTCGTGTCGCTCGTGGTGGTGGTCGCCCGCGACGTGCGTCGCCTGGGCGGTGTGCGCCACGTGATCAGGGAGGTGCGGGCCCACCTGGCTGTAACCCGCACCGACGGTGACATCGCCGACGGTGACACCGCCGAGGGCGACACCCGCGAGCCCTCGCCCTAGAGGTTGGTGTCGATCACCAGCCACGCTGCCGAGCCGAGCAGGAGCAGGACGATCACCCGGTCGAACGCGGTGCGGCCGATGTGGCGGCCCACCCGCATGCCGATCGGCACGAACACCACCACCCCCGCCAGCGCCAGCGCCGCCGCCCCGGCGCGGTCCCACGTGAAGCGCCCGAGCACCGCCAGCGTGCCCACCTGGGCCACTCCGATGAGCGCGAACACCGTGCTCACCGACACCAGGTACGCGCTCCGGGGGAGGCGGAACGAGTGCAGCCACGCCCCCACCACCGGGCCGCAGAACCCGGCGGTGCCCTGCATCACCCCGGCGAGCAGCCCCACCACGGGTGACAGTCGGCGGGCCACCGCCGGCGGCGCGGTGAGCTGCGGCGAGGTGACGAACAGCACTGCGTAGGCCACGACGAGCGCTCCCACGACGATGGCGAGCAACCCCTCGTCGACCGACGTGAGCACCAGCGACCCGACCGCGGCGCCGATGGCCCCCGGAACCACGATGGCGGGCAGGTGGCGGGTGCTGCGGAGCTCGCCCGAGAAGCGCCGCACCACCAGCACGTTCGACATGAGCGCTGGCACCGCGAAGATCACCACCGCCGCCTCGACCCCGACGAACGTTCCGAGGATGGGCACCACGATGACCGACGGCCCGAGCCCCGACACGCCCTTCACCATCGAGCCGACCGCCACCGCCACGAGCACGACGGCGAGCTCGGCGACGGTCACGGCGGGCGACCCTACCCGTGCCCCACTCCCGGGGTACCGTCCGCACCATGTCCCTCCTCGACGCATCGATCACCGAGGACGCCGACGGCCTCCTCCCCGAGCTGATCGAGCTGCGGCGGCGGATCCACCGCCACCCCGAGATCGGGCTGGAACTGCCCGTCACCCAGGCCACCGTGCTCGAGGCGCTGAGCGACCTACCGCTCGAGATCGAGACGGGCACGGCACTCACCTCGGTGACGGCCACGCTCCACGGCACCCGCCCCGGCCGCCGCGTCCTGCTCCGCGGCGACATGGACGCCCTGGTGATGCCCGAGGACACTGGCCTCGACTTCTCGAGCGAGCTGCCCGGCGTGATGCACGCCTGCGGTCACGACGTCCACGTCGCCATGCTGGTGGGCGCCGCCCGTCTGCTCTGCGCCCGGCGCGACGAGCTGGCCGGCAGTGTGCGGTTCATGTTCCAGCCGGGTGAAGAAGGTCAGGGCGGCGCCCCGCAGATGATCGCCGAAGGCGTCCTCGTCGGCGTCGACGCGGCGTTCGCCATCCACATCACCCCGAACATCCCGTCGGGTTGGATCGCCACCCGGCCCGGCCCGCTCATGGCCTCGGCCGACGAGATCTTCATCACCGTCCGGGGCCGGGGCGGCCACGCCTCCACGCCCCACTTCACCGCCGACCCGGTTCCGGTGGCGTGCGAGATCGTCGGCGCGTTCCAGACAGCGGTCACCCGCCGGGTGGATGCGTTCGCACCGGCCGTGGTCACCATCGCCACCATCGAGGCGGGCACCACCACCAACGTCATCCCCGAGACGGCCCGCCTCGCCGGCACCATCCGCACCACGTCGGAGCGCACCCGCGACCTCGTGCATGCCGACCTGGTGCGCCTCGCCGAGGGCATCGCCGCCGCCCACGCCATGACGGCCGAGGTGCGCATCGACCCGGGCTACCCGGTCACCGTCAACGACGCCGCCACCGCCGCGCTCGTCCTCGACGAGGTCGGCCCCAGGGTGGTGGCCGAGCGAGCCAGGGTGGTCGAGGCGCCCGCCCCCACCATGGGAGCCGAGGACTGGAGCTACGTGCTCCAGAAGGTGCCCGGCGCGATGGCGTTCCTGGGCGTGTGCCCGCCCGACGTGCCCGATGCCCGCAACGCCCCGGCGTGTCACTCCAACGTGATGCGGCTCGACGAGCCGGCCATGGCCACCGGCGTGGCCCTGCACACGGCCATGGCGCTGCGCCTGCTCGACGGTCCCGCCTGAGCATCGATGTCGCTGCTCGCCTCGCGCTCCGGTCGCACCCTCGGCGTCGCCCTCATCGTCGTCGCCGCGGCACTCGCCGTGGCCATCGTGTTCGCGTCCGGCGACGACGGAACCGACGACGGCAACGCCAACGGCGGCGGCGACCGCTCCTCGACCGACACGGCGGCCGAGTCCGAGCTACCGGCCGCCATCGACGCCGGCGGCGGCCTCCGCCTGGTGCCGCGAGCTGCGGTGCCCGGTGCCACCACCCTCTCGGCCGTCGCCGACGAGCTCCGGCTCACCGACACTGCGCGCGGCGTGCGCTACGCGGTCGATCGGCGAACGTTCGAGTCGCCGGCGCCGGTGGCCTACAGCGCGCTGAGCCGGATCGAGCGCTCGGTCCCCGATCCGGCCACCGGTCAGCGGTGGGTGGCCGAGGAGACCCGGCTGCATCGCCTCGACGACACGGGGGCGGTGGTCGACACCATCAGCCTCGAGGTGCCGGGCGCCATCCACTCCGTGGCCGACGGCGCGGTGTGGCTCACCGTCAGCGGCGTCCCCGAAGCCCACCAGAGCGGTACCGCTCGCAGCTACCTCCAGCGGGTCGACACCGCCACCGGCGAGGTCATCAGCGTGCCGCTCGACGATCCCGCCACCTTCCGCTTCGCACTCGGATCCGGCGCCGCGTGGGTGACGGTGGGCCGCACGGTCCACCGGCTCGACGCCACCACGCTCGAGGCCACCGGCGAGGTCCCGCTCGACGAGCCCGCCAGCTCCCTCGTGGTGCACGACGGGGTGGTGATGGTCACCGCCACCACCAGCCCGCCCCACCTGGTGCGCTTCGCCGCCGACACGCTGGAGCCGCTGGCGACGATCGACCTGGGAGCAGGAGCCATCGGGGACGCCGCGGTGGTGGCCGGCCCCGGCGGTGACGAGCTCTGGGTGCTCCGTCCCGACGACGACGCCATCGTCAGGGTGCACCTCGCCGACGGCAGCACCGCCGAGGTAGGGGTGCCGGCACCCCTGCGGATCGAGGTCGACGACGAGGGCGTCGCATGGGTCCTGGCCGGAGGCGACGACACGGTCGTCCACCAGGTCGAGTGACCACTCGGGCCGCCCGGACGGGCGCGCCTGGCTCCGATAGTGTTCATGACGGCACCATTCCCGCCGATGGGGCGGGAACGGTGATCGACGGGCGAACACGAAGCGAGATCGGGCATGAACGCAGGCACCTCGACCGCCGAGCGCGGTCGGAGATAGGTCGAGGCGCCGCGTGTTCCAGCTGATCGACCAGGCCCTCGAGCAGTACCTGCGCTCCACCGTCCCCCTCGCCCCATCCGAGGTCGATGTCTCGTTCGCCGCGCCCGCCAAGGAGTGGAGCGCCCGGCTGAGCCGGCCCACGGTCAACCTCTTCCTGTGGGACGTCCGGCGCGCCGGCACCCGCAAACCGGTCGGGCGTCGACGAGGTCGAGATCGAGGGCAAGCACTACCGCCGGGTGCCGCCACGGGTCGTCGACATGCGCTACCTGGTCACCGTGTGGGCGAGCGAGCACCGCGACGAGCACCAGCTGCTCGGCAACGTCACCCGGGCCGTCCTCGCCAGCGGCGTCATCCCCGAAGAGTTCCACCCGCCCAGCCTCGAACTGCCCGACCAGCGCCCTCTCGCTCTGTCGCTGTCATCGACGAGCGACCGAAAGCCCGTCGACTTCTGGAGCGCCATCGACGGCCAGCTCAAGCCCGGCCTCGACGTTCTCGTCACGTTCGCCGTCGCGTCCACGCTCGTCGAGACCGCCGACGAGCCGGCCGAGGTGAACCTGGGTGTTGGCGACCTCCACGGAGCCGGGGCGCGCTCGCAGCGTTCCTACGTCGACGACCCAACCGCCTAGTGCTGGCGCGCAGAAGTAGGTCGCGTATGGGTCATGCGACGAGGGGGTCGGCGGCGTAGGTCCACTTGAATGGTGTGGCGGTCTGGTCGTCGGCGGCGATGTAGGTGAGCATCTTGGTGATGAGGTCGTCGCGTGAGGTGAAGTTGCCGTTACGGATGACCTTGCGTTGCAGGATCGAGAAGAACAGCTCGACCTGGTTGACCCAGCTGGCGTGCGGCGGGGTGAAGTGCGCGACCCACCTGGGGTGCGCGGCGAACCAGGCGGTGGTCTGTTTCGAGCGGTGACTGGACCCGTTGTCCAACACGACGTGGATCGCGAGGGTCGGGTTGGTGGCCCGGTCGATCTGGTCGAGGAACGCACAGAAGTTCGTTGAGTCGTCCTTTCCGGGGGTCGGCTCGGCGAGTATCTCACCGGAGTGCACGTTGAGCGCGGCGAACAACGACGCGGTGCCGTGGCGGATGTACTCCCACTCGCGTCGCGCCCGCAGCCCGGGTCGTGGTGGTTGGTCTGCGTGTTTGCGTTCCTTGGCTTGGACCGATGTCTTCTCGTCGACCGACACGACGATGGCGTTGTCGGGGCAGTTCAGGTAGATGCCGCACACGTCGCGGACCCGTTCCCAGAACTCGGGGTCGTCACGGCGGTTGAGCCAGCCGCGCACCTTGGTGATGTCGATGTGCATTGCGTTGAGGATCCGACCGATCTGCGATGTCGAGATCTCGATCCCATCCGCGAACAGCCCGTCGGCGAGGTCCTGGTAGGTCCACATCGCGACCGGGTCGGCCGCGTCTTTCTCCGACGTTGCCATCGCCGCGAGTTTCATGCGTTCGTCGTGACCAATGCGGCGTGGCCGCCCCGAGCGTGGCTGGTCGTCCAACCCGTCGATCCCGGTCGCGAGGAACCGTTTGCGCCACAGGCCGACCTGATGCTCGTCCATACCAACCTCGACGGCGATCTGGCGGATCGGTCGACCATCAGCACACAACAAGATGATCCGCGCCCGGCGCGCCGTCCGCTGCGCTGTCAGATGGCCACGTACCCGGCGCTCCAGCTCGACTCGAACCTCATCGGTGAGCACCAGCGGGTCAACACGAAACGGCACGACTGCCTCCTGAGGTCGATCAACGACCCCAGTTCACCATACGCGAGCGACTTACGGGTCGATGCACTAGCGCTCACTCCCCACCACCGACCAACGGAGCGGCTCGCCGTCGAGCGACTGGACGGCGCACGTCACCCAGCGGTCGCTCTCGCCGCTCCAGCTGATGTCGGTGGGAGCGAACCAGAGGAGCCCCAGCTCGGACTGGGCGAGCGGGACCCCCACGGCATCGTCGAACGCCGGCAGGCAGAGATCCTGCGCGGCGGCGTCGCGCTCGGTCAACCCGGGGAACGGCTCGCCCGGATCGCCCGGCAGCTCCACGATCGCGATGACCTCGGCGAGGTGCGGGTCGTCGCAGTCGACGATCTCGACAGCGGTGACGATGAGCTCGTCATCGTTGCCGGTGCCGGTGCCGGTGCCGTCGGCGTCGGAGGCTCGAGGGGTGAAGCAGTCTCCGTCGGCGATGTCGAACACCGCCGTCAGGTCGTCGGCCGCGGTGGTCGCGCTGGTGCTGGTCGACGGAGTGGTGGTGGTGGTCGTGGCGTCCGGGTTCGACGACGGCACCTGCGGCCCGGTGGTGGACGGGGGCGAGGTGGAGCCACCCCCCGCGGTGAGCGCGAGCCACGTGCCCGCCCCGCCGAAGGCCACCACGAGCAGGACCAGCCCGATCCAGCCCCACGGCACCCGACGCCGAGCCTCGCCGGCGCGCCGTTCGGTGCGGCGGTCGCGGGCGGTCTCGAGGGGCTCGACGCGTCGGGGGGTGAAGGGCGGCTGGACCTTCGGATCGGCCGGCGCTCGGTCGGGCACACCCGCCGGACGGCTCGGTCGGGGGCCGGGTGTGGCCTCAGGCGGGTACCAGAGGCCGTTCGAGGCGCGCCACCACCCGGGGCCCTGCGAGGTGTCGCTCACGCCGCCGAGCCCGCGCGGCGCGAGGCCAGCGCCTCGCGGACGGCCGCCCGCATCTTGATGGGCGCACCGCTGCGCAGCAGCGACTGCTCGTAGATGCGCGATGCGAGGCGCACCATGAGCCAGATACCGAGGAGCATCGCCACGATGGTGCCGGCGATCTCCCACGGCTCGGCCGCGCCCTGCGCGATGCGCGGTGGCATCGCCATGGGCGCGAGGAACGGGACGAAGGAGAGCACCCGGGCGACGAGGGCCTCGGGGTTGGGGGTGATGACACCGATCGAGATGAAGTACGAGGCGAGCACGATGTAGGCGAGCGGGCTGGCGGCGCTCTGCGCATCCTCCTGACGGCTCACGAGCGAGCCGGCCGCCGCGTAGCCAACGGCGTAGAAGGCGAAGCCGAGCACGAACCACACGACGAGGCTGACGAGCGACCCGAGGAGATCGAGGGGCACGTCGGTGACGTCGAGCGCCACCGCGGCGGCGAGGGCGGCGCACGCGGTCAGCAGGAGCTGACCGATGCCGAGCACGCCGATGCCGAGCACCTTGCCGGCGAGCAGGGCCCGGGCGGGCATGGCCGAGACGATGACCTCGACGACCCGGCTCGACTTCTCCTCGAGCACGCCCGTGAGCACCCACGCGCCGTAGCTGTTGATGGCGATGAACATGGCGATGACGCCGATGAAGGCCACTCCGCTCGCCGGCCCGTCGTCCTCGGTCTCCTCGACGGTGCGCACCTCGACGGGAGGAGCCGTGATCGCCTCGGCCGCCTCCTCGGGCTCGAGCCCGGCATCGGCCAGCTGCTGGAGCAACCGCGCCTGGGTGGCGGCGATGCTCACGGCTGAGCGCAGACCGTCGGGCGGTTCCTCCTGGGAGACGAGCTCGAACCCGTCGACGAGGACGGCGTCGCTGTCGGCCGCCGCCCCGTCGGGATCGGTCCCCTCGGGCAGGTGGACCAGCTCGACGCTGGCGCCCTGCGACGACACGGCCAGACGCAGCACCTCGTCGAACGAGTCGGGGGTCTCGCCGATGACGGCGAGCTCCCACACGGGCGGGTCGTCGTCGCCGAAGAAGATGGCGGGCACCGCCACCATCGCCAACACCAGCACCACCGTGACCACCGTCGAGACCAGGTAGCTGCGCGATCCGCCGCGCTCGCGGATCTCGCGGCCGGCCACGAGCCGCACCTGCTCCCAGCGGGTCGGCTCGTCCAGCTCAGGTGCCCCTGCGGTCACAGGCCCACCTCGTGCGGATCGACCTCGCCGTTGACCGCTTCGAGGAACAGCTCGGACAGCGACGGCGGCTCCCAACTGAAGCCGCGCACGGGCGCCGCGGCGCGAGCCGAGGCGAGCAACTCCTCCACGTGGACCGAGGCGTGCACCAAGGCGCGGGCCGTGTCGTTGCGGCGTCGGACCTCGACCGGCTCGCCGGAGGGGGGCTGCCAATCTGGGGCATCCCCGGCGAACGTCACGACCACGTGGCGGTGCTCGCTGGCGGCGCGCAGCTCGTCGAGGGTGCCCGCCAGCACCTCGCGGCCACGGTGGACGATGACGATGTCGTCGCAGAGCGCCTCGACCAGGTCGAGCTGGTGGCTCGAGAAGATGATGGTGCGGCCGTTGGCGGCCTCGGCCCTCAGCACCTCCTCCATCGACGCCACGCCCAGCGGGTCGAGGCCCGAGAACGGTTCGTCGAGCACCAGGAGCTGCGGCTGGTGCACGAGAGCCGCGGCGAGCTGCACGCGCTGCTGGTTGCCGTGCGACAGGTTCTCGACCGCATCGCCGGCCCGGTCGGAGAGCCCGAGGCGATCGAGCCACTCCTCGGCCGAGCGGCGGGCGACGGTGGGCGCCACGCCGTGGGTGCGGGCGAAGTAGGTGAGCTGGTCGACGCACTTCATCTTCGGGTACAGCCCCCTCTGTTCGGGCATGTAGCCGAAGGTGCGGCGGAGGCCGGCGTCGAGCGGCCTCCCCTCCCAGGTGACGGTGCCCGCGTCGGGCTCGACCAGGCCGAAGATCGACCGCATCGCCGTCGTCTTCCCCGCACCGTTGGGTCCGAGGAAGCCGAGGAGCCGGCCCGGTCGAGCCACGAACGACAGTCCGTCGAGCGCAATGACATCGCCGTAGTGCCGCCGGAGTCCCGTGAGCTCGAGCACACATCGACCTTACGCTCCCGCCGAGGGTGCCACGGCAGCGTCGGAAGCACCCAGGGCCGCCGGTACGCTCGCTCGGATGTCCCCGTCCCACGCTGGAGACGGCGCCGGGCACAACCGGCCACCGGCCGCCCCGGACGCCGCCCCCCGCACGATCCTCGACAAGATCTGGCAGGCCCACCGCCTCGGAGCTGACGACCAGCTCGAGGTCGACCGGGTCTTCCTCCACGAGCGTCAGCTGGGCATGGTCGAGCGCCTCGGCCAACAGGGCGTCACCATCAACTCGTCGCGCCTCGTCGCATGCCTCGACCAGCAGATGCCGACCCAGGAGCGCTCGACCGGTGCGGGGTTCTCCGATGGCCCCGCCAGCGCGCAGGTGATGGCCACCCTCGAGCAGCTCGAGGCGACGAGCGACCGGTTCGGGGTGCCGGTCTTCGGGCCCGGCGACCCCCGCAGCGGTGTGCTCAACGTGGTCGGCCCCGAACAGGGGATGACGGTGCCCGGCGCGCTCGTCGTCGGCGCCGACGACCACATGTCGACCCACGGGGCCTTCGGCGCGGTCGCGCTCACCCTCCTCGACAGCGAGCTGGCCGAGGTGTTCGAGCTGGGCGCCATCCGCCGCGAGAGGCCCGAGCTGCTGCGCGTCACGGTGTCGGGCCGGCTCGGCCCGCTCGTGGGTGCGAAGGACCTGGCGCTGTGGTTGCTCGGACGCGTGGGTCCGGGCGCGGCCCGCGGGTCGGTCCTGGAGCTCGGCGGCCCCACCGTGCGGGGCCTCGGCATGGACGGCCGGATGACGCTCTGCAACCTCGCCGTCGAGATCGGGGCCCTCTCGGCCATCATCGAACCGGACGAGCGCACCTTCGACTATCTCGCGGGGCGGCCGTTCGCCCCCTCCGGCCGCGAGTGGCCAGCGGCTCTCGAGCGCTGGCACCAGCTGCGCTCCGATCCGCACGCGCGGGTCGACGGCGAACTGGTCGTGCACGTGGGCGATCTCGGGCCGCAGGCCACCTGGGGTTCCCATGCCTGGCAGGTCGTGCCCCTCGACGGTGTGGTTCCCGTTCCCGACCAGCGCGACGCGGCGCGACGCGACGCCGACGAGCGCGCCCTCCACGAACAAGACCTCGTTCCCGGCACCTCGGTCGCCGACATCGCGGTCGATCAGGTGTTCATCGGCTCGTGCGCCAACGCCCGCATCGACGACATCCGGGCGGCAGCCGAGGTGGTGCGCGGACACAGGGTGCAGGTGCCCACATGGGTGGTTCCCGGATCGCACCCCGTCGCCCGACAGGCCGAGGCCGAGGGTCTGCACCACGTGCTACGCGATGCCGGCATCGAGTGGCGCACCCCAGGCTGCTCGCTCTGCATCGGCTCCAACGGCGACGCCGTCGGCCCCGGAACGCGCCTCGCGTCCACGGCCAACCGCCCCCAGCGCGGCAGGGTGGGGCCCGGCGCGCGCGTCCACGTCCTGGGGCCGGCGGCGGCCGCGGCCACCGCGCTCACGGGTCGGCTCACCGACCCTCGCACCCTCACCTGACGGTTCGCCCTTCAGGTGCGAACGACGGTGATCGGGCACCGAGGACCTGGTGCTCGTGCCAGCCGTCGGTCAGCGGTCAACATCGCACACCCGAGAGCTTCGGCGACGCCGACGTATGTGGCGTCGTACGCGCTGAGGTTCTCGCGGAGCTCCCAGACCCGATGGAGGAGACCGACGACACCGAAGCGTTGGACCCCCAGCTGGGACCATCGATCGACCAGGAGCCGACCGAGGTCGGGTTTGAGCTGGCCCCGCAGCACCTGAGCGCGAAGCGCGTGCACCACCTCCGCATCGACGAGGTGAGGGCACACGAGAGACTCCGACGACAACAGGGCGCGTGCGTCGCCGTCGTTGACCAGGCCGAGCACTGCTGCCGAGGCATCGACGACGATCACCGAGGTGAACGTCCGGCCTCGAGATCGGCGACGATCACGTCGGCCAGGATTCCGAGGTCGGGCAGATCGCTCAGGAGACGGGGATTGTCGGCTCGGCGGGCCACGACAGCCAGCTCGCGAGTGGCGAAGGCGGACACCGACATGCCTTCGCGAGCTGCGAGCGCCTCGAGGCGCTCGCCGACCTCATCGGGCACGTTGCGGAGGTAGAGCGTCTTCATGTCGCACAATGCTAGCGAACCTGTCGCATGATGCGACGGCCCCGAAGCGCGTGCGATCGTCGCCACGTCGTCCAACCGTGTCGTGGGCTACGCCGAGGTGCACGCCCGCAGCGCCGCCATCTCTGGCACCCGCGACGCGTGGCTCGCCGTGCTCGTCGACGATGAGGCGCATCGGAACGTGGGCGTGGGCGCAGCGCACTCGACGCTCTCCTCCACGACGGCTGACGTTCACCTGCTCGTCGGAAGATGTTCGGTTGTCATGACAACTCGGCCGTGTTCCCATGGGCTCATGGCCATGGCGCAACCGTCCGAACCGCTCCGCACCGCCCCCGACGCGATGTCCGAACCGGCGTACCTCGCTCTCGCCGACCAGCTCGAAGCACTGGTGGCCACGCTCGCCCCGGGAGATCGGGTGCCGTCGGAGCACCAGCTCATCGAGGCCCACAGCGTCAGCCGCCTCACCGCCCGAGCAGCCCTCCAGGAGCTCGAACATCGCTTCCTCGTGCGGCGGGTCCGCGGCGCCGGCACCTTCGTCGCCCGCCGCATCGAGCACCGCATCGGGCCCGACATGCCCCCAAGCGGTAGCGAGGCCGTGCGCCGCGCGGGGGGCGTACCGGGCAGCACCCTCCACTCGGTGCGCACCCGGCGCCCCACCGCCGCAGTGCGCGATGCGCTCGACCTCGACCCCGACGAGCGCATCGTGGCCATCACCCGGGCCGGAACGGTCGACGGCCTCCCCGCCAGCTACGGCACCAGCCACATCCCCGCCGAGCTGGTGGACGGCATCGCCGGCCACATGGCCGACGGCACGTCGATCTACTCGACGCTCCGCGACATCTACGGCATCGAGCCCGCCCGCCTCTGGGCGCGCGCCGAGATGGTGGCGGTGCCATCCGACGTCGCCCCCCACCTGGGGCTCGAAGGACGGCCGCTCGTCTGGTGGCTGGAGAGCTGCAACCACGACCCCCGCCTCGGCCGGCCCGTCGAGCTGTCGCAGAGCTGGATGCGGGCGGACGTCTACCGATTCGTCGTCGAACTTGGAAGGGCAGAATGATCACCCACACCGACCAGGAACCCGGCGTGCTCAGCGTCGAACGCCGGGCCGAGCTGCTGGCCCGCACCCCGGCCGAGGCGCTTGTCGCGCTCGCCGAGCGGTGCGTCGCCGGAGGAGCGCCGCCCACCGTCATCAGCGGGCCCGAGATGGGCATGGTGATGATGACCGTGCGCGAACCGATCGCC
>JAENWR010000058.1 GCA_016649895.1 Acidimicrobiia bacterium
CAACAAAGCCGACTACCTCGACTACCCGAGGGCCCTGGCCCAGGGCTGGCCCATCGCGAGTGGCGTGATCGAAGGGACCTGCCGATACCTCGTCGCTGACCGCATGGACATCACCGGCGCCCGCTGGAGCGTCAACGGCGCAGAAGCCGTCCTCAAGCTGCGGGCCATACGCGCCAACAACGACTTCCACGACTACTGGAAGTTCCACCTCGACAAGGAACGACAACGAGTCCACGAAACCCGCTACGACAACGAGACGCTACCGACAGCAGCCTGACGTCCCTCTACGAGAGCCGCACCCGTTTGATTCTGCCTGCATCCATCAGGAGGAACCCACCCAGTGCGTCTCGACCTCGTGCTTCCTGCTCACAACGAAGAGCAGCGCATCGACCGAACCCTTCACGCCTACCGCGCTGCCCTCCCCCCGGAGGGGACCCGGATCTGGGTGGCGCTCGACGGCTGCGTCGACGGCACCGCCGCCATCGTCCGCCGCCACGCCAGCGACGACTCACGCATCGGTTGGGTCGAGTTCCCGAAGTTGGGGAAGGGCGGAGTGCTCATGGAGTCGTTCCGCTGGTGCGCCGACGGCGACGCCGACCTGATCGCCTTCGTCGACGCCGACGGCGCCACCCCACCCGCTGAGCTCATGCGACTCATCCGCACGGTCGAGGCTGGTGCCGATGCTGCCATCGCCAGTCGGCGCCATCCGAGCTCGGTGAGCCTCGGGCAGCGCTCCCTGGCTCGTCGACTGACGAGCGCGGGCTTCGCCTTCGGAGTTCGACGCCTGTTCGGCGTGCCGTTCTCCGACACCCAGTGCGGGGCGAAGGTCATGAGCGCCCAACTCGTCCGTCGAGTCGCTCCGTTCCTGTCGTCGCGTGACTTCCTCTTCGATGTCGACATCCTGCACACCGCGCGCCACCTCGGCTTCGGGGTGGTCGAGGTGCCCACGGTGTGGATCGACCAGGCCGGCTCCCGATTGAACGCGGGGAGCGACGCCCGTCGGATGCTCTGGTCGAGCCTGCGGTTGTGGATGCACCACCGGGTCATCCCGGTCGAGGGGCAGCGCACCGACGTGGTGCGGCGCCGGTCTCCGATGTGCGATCGCGGTGTGTCCGGGATCGACCTGCGCGAGCACACGGTGGCCGATGTCGCGTCCTGATGTCGTCCTCATCTCGCCGTATCCCACCACCGGGCAGCGACATGCCGGGCCGAGCGGGGTGGCGTCCTACACCGCCAACCTGGCCCATGCCCTCATCGACCGAGGTGCACAAGTCGAGGTGGTCGCCCCGCGGGAGCCCGATCGCGATGGCAACGAGCCCGTCGAGCAGATCCACCCGGCCCAACGCCTCCTCGGCCACGCGGATGCACGCGTTGTTCACTGCCCGCCACGAAATGCCGTAGCGATCCGCTGCTGCTTGCTTGTCGCCCACAATGGCGTCGTGGACCACAAGATCTTCGAAGGCCCGCGTGAACCTCGAGTCATGCCGCGCCCACGGCACCGCGGCCACCGTCGGCCCGTGCTCGGGGCAATCCACCCGGGGAGCGTCCGCGACCAACTCACAGATCGCAAACCCGACCTCGACGTGACGCCATCGCCGCGCCGCCCTGGTCATAGAACGAGGCGAGCTGACCGCAGCGACCGCACCGGCCACGCCGACGCACCTTGACGCGGATCCACACGACCAACCCGGGCCGGTCGCCGTCCTCGTCGAGATCCCACGAGCGGATGACCGTCTCGCGACACAACCCCAGCACCTTCATGAGTAGCGTCTTGACGCGCACGTCGTTCCTTCCTTGTCTCCAGCCCTTTCACAGCCGGAAACGTAGGAACGGGACGGCGTGCGCGCGGACCCCCACCCCACCGGGCTACTCAACCACCCACGACAGCGTCAGTTGAGCCCAAAAAGCGTTCGGCCGATGCCGTGACCGCGCGCTGCCTCGACGGTGTGCATCGACTTCAGCTCGCCGTGGGTGGCATCGAGCTCCTTCATGGCGTCGGCGGTGATGACCAGTTCCACCGGCGCAGCTGATCGTCAGACACCGACGGCCAGCAGCTCCACGTCGAACACCAGCGTCTCACCGGCCAGCGGGTGGTTGGGGTCGACGACGGCGGTGGTCTCGGTGAGCTCGGCCACCCACAGCACCATGTCCTGGCCGTCGACGGTGGCCCGCAGGGGGATGCCCTCGCGTACGTCCTCGGGAAGCTGGCTGCGGTCGACGGTGACCGCAAGACCCGGCTGCGGCAGGCCGTAGCCATCCTCGGGCGGCACCGTCACGGTGGCGGTCTCGCCCACCTGCATCCCGAGCACCGTGCGGTCGATGCCGGGGAGGATCTCCTGGGTGCCGACCGTGAACTCGAGGGGCTCGCGGTCGCGGGTGGAGTCGAACGTGGTGCCGTCCTCCATGCGCCCCGTGTAGTGGATGCGGACGCGATCTCCAGTGGTGGGCATCGCCGTTCTCCTTCGCTGGGGATGGGTCGTCCACGGTAACGACGACTCGCCGTCTGACAACGCGACGTCGCCTAGATGAGGTGACGCTCCCGGGCGACCTGTACCGCGGCGGTGCGGTCGCCCACGTCGAGCTTGCGGTAGAGCGCCCGGCAGTGGGTCTTCACCGTGTTGAGCGACATGTACAGCTCGGTGGCGATCTCGCGCTGCGAGAGCGCGGTGGGCAGGTGGCGCAGCACCGCCATCTCACGGTCGGTGAGTGCTTCGCCCGCGACCTCGACCATGGGAGCGGCGCGACCGTGGCGCGATTCGGCGCGAGCCAGATGCCGAGCAACGGTGCCGGGATCGGGGCAGCGACCGATCACGTCGCGTGCGTCGGCGAGCAGCCGCCTCCCGGCTGGGTCGTCGAGGTCGAGAAGGACGTCGCCGCACAACGTGAGGACGAGGCACAAAGCGGGCTGGGTCGACGCACGACGCACGACGGGCCAGGTCGAGTGCGAGACGGGCGTCGCGGCGAGCGGCATCGGGCTCACCGCAGGTGCGGGCTCTGATGGCGTAGGCCGGCGCCATCCCGTGGTACTCGCCGAGGCCGAAGCCCTGAGCCACCTCGATGGCGAGAGCGGCGGCCGCTCGTGCCTCGGCCGGGGTGCCACCGTCGACCTCGACGACCGCGAGGTGGACCAAGGCGAGGACGTGGGCCGACAGGAAGCCTTCCTCGATCGACTGATCCACTGCACGGAGGAGTGTCGGTCGCGCCTCGTCGTGCAACCCGGCCCAAGCAAACGTGGCGCCCACGACCGATGTGAGGTCGCATCGGGGAGTGGCGAGATGTCCGGCGGCCGCCAGCATGCGTGCGGAATCGAGCGCGGCGCCCACCTCGCCCCTGGCGAGTGACAGGTTCATCCGCAGGGGAGCGGCGACGACCTGGGGGAATTCCGTCTCGGCGGCGGCGTCGAGGGCGTCGAGCCAGGTCTGGGCGCTGGCGTGGCGACCGGCGACGTACTCGCACCAGCCGTAGAGGAGCGCGCACCACGTGATCGTGCGGGCGGTGTCGCCGAGCTGCTCGAGGATGCTGCGGAGGGTGTCGACCTGGCCGGCGGCGAGCAGCGCCGGGCCGTACAGGTACATGAGCTGCCCCGCGGCGCCAGGGTCGCCTGCGGCGAGCCGGTGGGCGATGGCGGCACCGGTGTCGCCGTGGTCCTCGAACCACTCGGCTGCCCGAGCGTTGAGGGCGGGGATGAGGTGGGGGATTGCCCGCTCGGCCTCGAGGCGCAACAGGTCGCGGAGCAGGTGGTGGTAGCGGAACCAGGTGCCGGTGCGGTCGAGCGCGATGAGCAGCTGGTTGTCGGCCGCAGTCGATCGCAGCCATGCGGTGCCGTCGGTGTCGCCGGTGACCGCATCGACGAGAGGGCCGCTGAGTTGGTCGAGGACCGACGTGGCGAGGAGGCGCTGGACCTCAGCGGGATCGAGCGCAGCGAGCAGTTCATCGCGCAGGTACTTGACGACGAGCTGGTCGCCGCCGCCGAACCCATCGATCAGGGCGCTCGGCTCGCCGTTGCGGCCGAGCGCAAGGCCGGCCAGCACGAGACCGGCCGCCCAGCCTTCGGTGCGATCGCAGAGGCGAACGACGTGGTCAGGCTCGAGATCGTGACCGCCGGCCGCCAGCAGGTCTGAGGCCTCGGCCGAATCGAACCGCAGGTCGGCGGCTCGAACCTCGGCGAGGTGGTTGCGCACCCTGAGCCGCCCCAGACGGAACGGCGGATCGAAGCGGGTGCCGAGCACGATGGTCACCTGGGGAGGGCACAGGTCGATGAGTCGCTCGACGCCGCGGTGCACGGAGGCGTCGTCGACCACGTGGTAGTCGTCGACGATCACGAGCAGCGGACCCGGGTCCGCCGCGAGCGCGTTGACGAGGGCCGTGACCACCACGAGATCGTCGCCGTTCGACCCGATGACGAGAGGCGTCAGATTCGCGGTGTCGATCGGGCGCACCCTGCAAATCGTCTCGATCAGGAACGACCAGAACCTGGTCGGGTCGGAGTCGCTCGGCTCGACCTGGAGCCAGGCGACCGCGTCGGGGCGACCAGCCGCCCAGGTGGCGAGCAACGTCGACTTGCCCGATCCGGCGGCGGCGCTGACGAGGAGCAGCCGAGCGTGGGTGTCGAGGCCGGCGTCGAGGATGTCATCCAGTCGCGACCTGGGGACGAACCGGCCCGGAGGCGGCGGGGGACGCAGCTTGGTGGTCGCCACGACCAGGTCGCGCTCGCTGGTCATGGTGCACCCTACGACCGGATCTCACCCGGGTGAGATGCGCCGTCGTGCGAGGCGGTCTCACCCCCTCGGCCGTCACGATGCAGCCATGTCCGAACCCACCACCTACGAGATCGTGATCCGGGGGCGGGCGAGCGCCCGGCTCCTCCTGCCCCTCCTCGACGACTTCACCTTCGACCACAGCGGCGATGGCGCCACCCGCCTGGTGGGGCGAATCGTCGACGCATCGCATCTGCACGGCATCGTCGCCCACCTTGCCTCGGTCAACGCCGAGGTCATCTCCATCGCACCCCAGCACCAGCCAACCGAACCCAAGCCATCACCCACCACCTGGAGCTCCCGACCATGATCACCATCTCCGACCTCACCAAGACCTATGGGGCCCGGCGGGCTGTCGACGACCTGTCGTTCGACCTCGCCGACGGTCGCGTCACCGGCTTCGTCGGCCCGAACGGGGCTGGCAAGTCGACCACCATGCGGATGATGGTGGGACTCACCCGTCCCGACCAAGGAAGCGTCCGCTACGACGGCATCGCCTACGCCGACCTCCGACACCCGGCCAGGGTGGTGGGTGCCGTGCTCGACGCCCGGTGCATGCATCCGGGACGCACCGCCCGCCAGCACCTGAGGGCGATGGCTGCGGTTGGCGGCATCGACTCCCGGTGGGTCGACCACGTGCTCACCGAGGTGGGCCTCGAATCGGTCGCCGACCAGCGGGCGGGCGGCCTCTCGCTCGGGATGCGCCAGAGGTTGGCCCTCGCCGGTGCACTGCTCGGCGAGCCGTCGGTGCTCCTCCTCGACGAGCCGTCGAACGGCCTCGACCCCGACGGCATCCGCTGGCTGCGCGAGCACCTCACCGCCTTCGCCGGCGCGGGCGGGACCGTCTTCGTCTCGAGCCACCTCATCGGCGAGCTCGCCCGGTTCGCCGACGACCTCGTCGTGGTCGGGAACGGCCGTCTGATCGCCGCCGAACCGTTGTCGGACATCGCCGCCCGCAGCGCCTCGGGCTCGCTCGAGGACAGCCTCCTCGACCTCACCCGGGGATCGGCCGAGTTCGCGGCGGCTGGTACCACCGCCGTCCCCGCCACACCGCGCCTCGCCACACCGCTCCCCGCCCCACCTGGTTCCGCCACCCGCTCGACCCTCACCGAAGGAAGCCTCCGATGATCACGACCACCTCCCCCACCCCCGCCGCTCTCAGCGCCCCTTCGCTCGCACCGCGTCACTCCATCCGCTCCGCCGGCGATGACCTCCGGGCCCTCCCGTCGCTGCTCCGCGCCGAGCGCATCAAGCTCACATCTCTCCGTGCCACCCGCGCCGTCGCCGTCATGTCGACGCTGGTGTCGGCGCTCGCCGCGTGGGCGGTGGCCACCTGGGTCACCGACGAGGTGCTCACCGTGACCGACGTGTTCGTGTACCCAGCGGTCCTCACCGCTGCCCTGTCGGCCGTGGCGGGCATCGTCGTCTTCACGTCCGAGGCACAGCACGGCACGCTGGCCGCCACCCTCACGGCGAGGCCCGCTCGATGGCTGCTGGCGACGGCGAAGGCGATCACCGCGGTGGCTGGGGGCATCGCCATCGGTGCCGCCGGGATGATCGGGGGCGTCGTCGGCTCGCTGGTGGGCGGCCTCGAGGTGGGCGCGCTCTCGGGCATGCCCGCCACCATCGCGTGGGCCCTCCTCTACTCGAGCCTCGCCGCGCTCATCGGCCTCGGCGTCGGCATGGTGGTGCGCCACAGCTCGGCGGCCATCTCGGGTCTGCTCGTGTGGTGGTTCGTGGTGGAGAACATGGTGCTCACCTTCGCCCCGGCCAAGGTGGCACGGCTGCTGCCGTTCGATGCCGGGTACCGCATCCTCGGCGTGGGGTCGGACTTCGACACGCCCGAGATCCTGGCCATCGCCCTCACCCCGCCGCAGTACGCGCTGATCTTCGCCGGCTACGCAGCCGCCACGATGCTCGCCGGCAGCATCGTGCTGCACCGTCGCGACACCAACTGAGCCTCCGGTGCCGGTTGCTCAGCGCCTCCTCGTCAGATGAGGGCGGCCGCTGCCTGGGCGAGGGCGTCGATGTGGTCGTCGAGCTGGGTGAACCCGGCGCCCATGGTGTTGACCGACAGGTGGGTGGCGCCCACGTCGCGCCACCGCCCGGCGTGGTCGAGGAGCGTGTCGAGGCCGCCCGGCCCCCACGCCGCGCGGCCTTCCATCGAGATCGCAGCAGGGTCGCGGCCTGCGTCGGTGGCGCTGGCGGCGATGGTGGCGAGCGCGGAGTCGAGGCGGGGCCCGGGCGGCACCTGGGGGAACCATCCGTCGGCCAGCCGGCCGATGCGGCGGTAGACCGCGTCGGAGGACCCTCCCAGCCAGATCGGGATCGGGCGTTGCACGGGGAGGGGAGCGATGCCCGCCCCGGTGATGGTGTCGAACTCGCCGTCGAAGGTGACGCTCTCCTCGGTCCACAGGCGCCGGAGGAGCCCGATCTGCTCCTCCTCACGCCGACCTCTCGTGGTGAAGTCCTGGCCGAGCGCCTCGTACTCGACGGCGTTCCAGCCGACGCCCACACCGAGTCGGAAGCGGCCGTCGCTCATGAGGTCGACCTGGGCGGCCTGCTTGGCGACGAGCACGGTCTGGCGCTGCGGGAGGATGACGATGCTCGTCACCAGCTCGAGCGAGGTGATGGCCGCCACGTAGCCGAACATCACGAAGGGCTCCTGGAACGTGGAGTGCAGGTCGTAGGGCCCCGCCCACCCCTTGTGCACGGCGGGATCGGCGCCAACGACGTGGTCGTACACCGCGAGGTGCCGGTAGCCCATCTCCTCGACGGCGATGGCGTAGGCCCGCACCGCCGCCACGTCGGGACCGACCTCGAGCTGGGGGAACACCGCACCGATCTGCATCCGCCCTGTCTACCGCGCCGCCTGCCCTTCCGCCCTCCCAAGGGCTGCGTACGCCGGCGCGTTCCGGTCAGGTGGCGGGGCGGGTCCAGGTGAAGGCGGGCGCTCGCCGTTCCATGAAGGCGGCGATGCCCTCGTCGCTGTCGGCCCCGGTCGCGGCCTCGGCCGCCCATCGGCGAGCGAGCTCGGATGGGATGCGGCCCTGGTTGGCGACGGCATCGACGAGCTGCTTGCTCGCCATCTGGGTGAGCAGCGACCGCTCGTGTGCGAGGAGGTTCGTGAGCTGGTCGAGGCGCTCCTCGGCGACGTCGGGGTCGTGGACCTCGTCGACCAGACCGATGCGCAGCGCCCGATCGGCGTCGATCAGCTCGGCCGAGAAGAGCAGGTGCTTCGTGGACGACGGACCGAGCAGACGCACGGCGCGTTCGATGGCGAAGGCCGGGTAGACGATGCCGAGGCGGGCCGGGGTGATGCCGAAGCGGCTGCTGGTGTCGGCGAGGCGGATGTCGCAGGCGATGGCGATCTCGGCGCCGCCCCCGACGCAGGCCCCGGTGATGAACGCGACGATGGGGGTGGGGAAGTCGGCGATGGCGGTGTCGGCTGCCTCGTTGGCGCGGGCGTAGCCCGAGGTGCCCCCGAGGCCTCCGATGTCGGCCCCGGCGCAGAAGTGGTCACCAGCCCCGCGGATGACGAGCAGCCGCACCGTGGTGTCGTCGGCCAGGCGGGCGCACGACTCGGCGATGCCGTTCCACATGTCGAAGGTGACGGCGTTGCGCTTCTCGGGGCGGTTCAACCACAGCGTGGCGATGCCGTCGTCGACCTCGATGACGATGTCGCCGGCGTCGGCGTCGGCGGGAGGGTGGTCCATCCGACGAGCATGGCAGGCGACGCGCGTGACCCGCAGCGACGCGAACACGGGGCGCTACGGATCGAGCTCGTAGTGGCCGGGGTCGGGCACCAGCCAGGAGCCACCCCACGTGAACCCCGCCGATCGCATGAGGTCGACCAGGCGTGGGTCCTGGGTGGAGAACGACCCTCGGGGGTTGGTGCCGATGTTGACGTCGACCGCCAGGCCCCACGTGTGCTTCGACAGCGAGCCCCCCTCGGCGATGCGCCGGGGAACCCAGCACCCGGCGAACGCTGCAGGATCGACGAGGTGCCCGAGGTTCATCGCCGCCAGGTCGCCGAGCACCATCGTGAGCGGGTCGATCATCGCGCGGTTGCAGCGGATCTCGCCGAGCAGCGGGACGCTCGCGGTGACGATGTTCTCCTCGACCCACGCGGGGTCGATCTCGACGGCTCGACCCGGCAGGTCGCGGTAGGTGAACTCGCCGAACGCGAGCTTGATGAACACCTGGGGGACCACGGCGTCGCCATGGCGCATCCAGGTGGTCTCGTTTGGCGTGCGGAAGCGCACCGCATGAGGGCTGGCGATGTCGGCGGCGCCTGGCTGAGAGCCGCGCGGTCGTCCGGATCGTGGCGCACGAGCACGTAGCGCTCCGCCGCGATGCCGAGAGCGGTGGCATCGTCGCCGGCTCCACCTCGTGGGCGACACGAGCCCCGTAGCGGGAGAGCTGTTCCGTGACGTCCATCGTCGACCTCCAGTCGGTGGCGCAGGGCGGCGAGCGCCCGGCCCACATGGGCGCTGACCGCGGAGGCGCTGATCGACATCGCCTCGGCGCACTCGGCGTGGGTCCAGCCGCACGCGTGGACCAGCCACACCGCGGTGCGTTGTTGGATCGGAAGGGTCTGAAGGGCGGGGCACGAGCCCGGGCTCGACGTCGGGGAAAGCCCACATCGGCGGGAGCAGGAAGCGCCCTTGCTTGGCCGAGCGGGTGCGGGACTGGCCGACCCGATATAGCTAGCCGACGGGGTTCGTCAGGTCGGTGACGTCGGCCCAGTGCTCCCACGCCCAGCCGAGCGCCGCGACGGTGGCGTCGCGTGCACCATCGACGCCGCACCACCCGATGTAGGCCCGGCGCAGGCGCGGCTCCACGTCGGCCACGAAGACCGCGAATGCGGCGTGGAGGTCGTCGTCGGTGACCGCCCCATCGAGGGCGTCACGAGGGCGCTCGGGCGTTGCGTCTCGACGCTGCCGTGCCGCCGCGCCGCCCCCTCCCCGATCGATTCGGTCCATGGTCGCACCCGAGAGACCGCCGAGCCGGCTCGCCGCGCCACACGATTCGACGGCGGTGCAGGCAAGGGAGTCGCCTGCGATCCTTGGCGGGTGGTCCGCAGCGCCTGTGCCATCGTCATCCGGCTCGTGATCGTCCCTGCGACGGCGGCAGCTGCCCTGGTCTGGGCGGCCCTGGGCGAGTCGATGTGGGCCGACGGCTTCGAGGACCAGATGTTCATCTGGCCGTTCGGCGAGGAGAACCGCTGGCTGATCGGAGCCGTCGGGCTCGCTTTGACCGGAGTCGTCGTGGCCGACTGGCTCGCGAACTGGCGTCATCGCGCTCGAATCACGGTCGTGCTCTCGTGGTCCGACGGCACGCTCCCTGTTGCTGCCGATGCGCGGATCGCCCTCATCGGTCCCAACGCGGCCGAGACGCGGATCATGGGCGGAGGCAGCGCCAGCCTCCAGCCGCTGCTGAACCGGTCGACCCTGGCCGCCGTCCAGGAGCGGTTCAGCAGCGTGGTGCACGAGACCGGGGTGCGCATCGATCGGATGCCGCCGCCGATGACCGAGCGCACCCTGCGCACGCCGAGCGGTGAGCCGGGCGTCCTCGTCACCTTCCGCAATGGGCAGGACGAGAGCGCCGAGGTCGTCACCACCGAGGTGGCCCGCTCGTCGATGCTGCACTTCTTCGGGTCGGCGCCCGCCGGTGTCGATCCCGAGAGCTTCCACGTCGCCGTCGAAGGGGTCTACGTGCCCGAGGTCGACGGGCCCCACGAGTTCAGCGCCACGCTCACCGGAGCGGGCGAGGTGCTCGTCGGCGACACGCCGGTGCTCGACGACCCCACCCGATCGCTTCCCCGGGGCGAGATGTTCTTCGGGCAAGGCTCCCAGGAGGAGCGGGCCACCATCGAGTGCACGGCGGGCAAGCCGGTGCGGGTGCGGGCCACGTCGACGGGGCGTGGTGGGTTCAACGCGCTGGGGGTGGGCGTGCGGCCACCCGAACCAGCCGATGCGATCGAGCGGGCCGTCGCCGCGGCAGAGGCAGCCGATGTGGCCCTCGTCGTGGTCGGCACCAACGACGAGTGGGAGACCGAGGGCGAGGACCGCACGACCATCGCCCTTCCCGGCCGTCAGGACGAGCTGGTCGCCCGGGTCGCCGCCGCCAACCCGCGCACTGTGGTGGTCGTGAACGCCGGCGCGCCGGTGGCGATGCCGTGGCTCGATGACGTGGCTGCGGTCGTCGTCGCCTACTTCGGCGGTCAGGGCATGGCCGACGCGCTCGTCGACGTCCTCACGGGGGCCATCGATCCCGGCGGACGCCTGCCGATCACCTATCCCCGCCAGCTGGAGGACTCGCCGGCGTGGCCGCACTACCAGCCCGTCGACGGCATCCAGCGCTACGGCGAGGGGCTGCTCATGGGCTATCGCGGGTTCGACGCCAGCGGCGCGGCGCCACTGCTGCCGTTTGGGCACGGCTTGTCCTTCGGCACGGTGGAATGGGGTGAGGCGACTGTGGCCAGCTCATCGCTGGCGGCCGACGAGGCCGTCGAGGTCGTCGTCGAGGTGCCCCTGAGGTGCACGAGCGACCGTGCGGCCACCGTGGTCGTGCAGGGCTACGTCAGCGTGCCCGACTCGCCGGTGGAGCGGCCGCCCAAGCAGCTGGCCGCCTTCGCCAAGCTGGTGGTGGAGCCGGGGGCGGAGGCGGTGGCGTCCCTGCGGTTCGGGATCGAGGCCTTCCGCCGCTGGGACGGAGCTGCCGGACGATGGGCTGTCGACCCTGGCCGCTACGAGCTCATCTTGGCCTCGTCATCGGCGCCCGACGCTGAACACCAGCGGCTCACGGTCGTACTCAGCGCGTAGTCAGTCGTCGATCAAGGGGCGCCGCGCTCGCTCCTCACTTGGTCGAGCGGGCTGGCACGACCCGGACTGGTGGAGCTGACCTCGTGTCACCGGTGGGACTCGCCAGGCCACGCTCGAACGCGTTGAACGCGTCGATGATCGCTGGTGCCTCGAACGCGCGGTTGCGCTGTCGTCCGACGTTGATCTGCGTGAGCACGCCGGCCGCGACGAGCGCTTTGAACGACTCGTTCGTGGCCTGCGTCGTTCGGCCGATCAGGACAGCGGCGCTGGCGACGGTCACGACCGGGGCGCCGGGGAGGGCGCCGATCAGCAGATCGGTCGCAGAGTTGGCGCGGACTCGTCCCAGGGCGGTCCTCCATGCCGGCTGGATCTCCGCGATGCGAGCCTCGAAGTCGACCGCGTCGGTCGATGCTCGGCGCGTGGCTGATGCGAACGTGGCCAGCCACCGGTTGGTCCCGGATCTCGCCTCGGCCGAGTCCGACCGGCCAAGGTAGCGAAACGCTGTGAGACCGGCGATGTACTGGTCGGCCTCGGTGGCGAGCACGAGCGAGATGGGCGGGGCAGCTCGCTCGACCAGGCCGCGGCGGCGCAGCACGACGTGGATCAGCACCCGTCCGGTTCGACCGTTGCCGTCGGCGAACGGGTGGATCGTCTCGAACTGGGCATGGACCAATGCGGCGTGGACGACCGCGGGGAGGTCGCCACTGTTGATGAAGTTGCAGAGGTCCTCCATGAGCCGGTGCACGTGATCCGGCGGTGGGGGAACGAAGGCGGCCGAGCACGGGTTGTAGCTGCTGCCGCCGATCCAGTTCTGCTCGGTCCTGAGGACACCGGCGAGGTGCTCGTGTCGGGTCCCGGCGAGGAGGTGCCGGTGGATCTCGCAGATGTCGTGGATGTCCACCCGTGTGGCGGCTGTCAGGGTCTCGGTCGCCCAGCGCATGGCGTCGATGTTCCCGAGGACCTCGGCCGCCGTCACGTCCGAGGCGTCACTCCCGAGGTCCGGGGCCACCTCCGCACGCAGGAGGCGTCGACCTCCCACCTCGAGGCCTTCGATCCTCGACGACGCGACGGCTTCGGCGCGGAGCAGGAGCCGGGCGAGCGCCTCGGTGTCGACCAATGCCCTGGCGCTCTCGTTGAGGCGACGGATCGCCCCTTCGGCGTCGGCGACGTCGGCCGCAACGTCGCCGTCGAGGGTGAAGCTCTGTCCGTCCAGCTGATCGGGCACGTACGCCTCATACGTGCACGATCGGCGGTCGCGGCGGGACAGACCGCCGGCGATGTCGCTCCTCCAGGTTTGTCGAACGACCTTTGCCACGTCCGCTCCTTGGTCAAGGTTGGCCAACAGCCTCGCCGAAGTTCTCGACAAGTAGCCTTTCATTGGTTGGTCCGTTAGTCAAGGTTGTGTGTCTACCTTGACCAAGGCGGGGAAGCGGATCCTGGATCGTTGGCGAAGTGATGCCATCGTTCAGCCGCGTTGGCGTCCAGCGGCAACTGGGCGGGCCGGGGTGTGGTCAACTCAGCGCAGTCCGTGTCCCGTGAGGAGCTTCCCGTGGCCGAGAACCCGCTGATCAGCCCCAGCACGCTGCCGTTCCAGCTGCCGCCGTTCGCCGAGATCCGCGACGAGCACTTCCTGCCCGCGTTCGAACGAGGGATGGCCGAGCACCTGGCGGAGATCGACGCCATCGTCGCCGATCCGCGTCCGCCCGACGTGGCCAACACGCTCGAGGCGCTCGAGCGCGCCGGCCGGGTCCTGCACCGGGCGGCGGCTGCGTTCTTCGCGGTCGTCGCGTCGCACTCCACCGATGCGATCCGGGCGCTCGAGGTGGAGATCTCGCCTCGTCTCTCCGCCCACGGTGACGCCATCCACATGAACCGCGGGCTCTACGAACGCCTCCGTGCCGTGGAGACCACCGACCCCGAGGAGGCGTGGACACTCGCGCGCTACCTGCTCGACTTCACCCGTGCCGGTGCCGATCTGTCCGATGCCGACCAGGCCCGCCTGCGCGACCTCAATCAGGAGCTGTCGCGGCTCTCGACCACGTTCCGCCAGGCATTGCTCGAAGCATCGACCGCCGAGGCCCTCGTGGTCGACGACCCGGTGCTGCTCGACGGGCTGTCGCCGAGTGCGATCGCCGCCATCGAGGACGACGGCGTCTACCGCTTGCCGCTGCTCAACTTCACCAACCAGCCGGCGCTGGCCGAGCTCACCAACCGCGACGTGCGGCGCCAGCTCTACGAGCTATCGGTGAACCGAGCCGCCGGAAACAAGGACCTGGCCATCCGCATGGCGAGCCTTCGGGCCGAGCGGGCGCGCCTGCTCGGCTACCCCACCCACGCCGCCTACTCGGTGGCCGATCAGACGGCGTCGACCGTCGAGGCCGTCGAGGAGATGCTCGCCCGCTTGTCGGGCCCGGCGGTGGCCAACGCTCGCCGGGAGGCCGAGCAGTTGAGCGAGCGGGCCGGATTCCCCATCGAGCCGTGGGACTGGGCGTTCTACGCCGAGCAGGAGCGGGCTGAGCGGACGGCCGTGGCGGGCGGGCCGGACGAGGCCGACGCCGAAGCATCGGCAGACCTCCGCTCGTACTTCGAGCTCGACCGGGTCTACGTCGACGGCGTGTTCCGGGCCGCCACCGACCTCTACGGGCTCACCTTCGCCGAGCGCGACGACCTGCCCGGCTACCACGCCGACGTGCGCACCTTCGAGGTCTTCGACGCCGATGGATCGCCCCGAGGGCTCTTCCTCCGCGACGCGTACGCCCGACCCACCAAGCGGGGCGGGGCGTGGATGAGCAGCTTCGTCGACCAGTCGCACCTGCTCGACGAGCTGCCGGTGGTGATCAACAACCTCAACATCACCCGTCCCGTCTCGGGTCCCACGCTCCTCACTGCCGACGAGGTGAACACTGCGTTCCACGAGTTCGGCCACGCGCTGCACGGTCTGCTCTCCGACGTGCGGTTCCCCCGGGTGTCGGGCACGTCGGTGCCACGCGACTTCGTCGAGTTCCCTTCGCAGGTGAACGAGATGTGGATGAGCTGGCCCGAGGTGCTGAGCTCCTACGCCCGCCACCACACAACCGGCGCGCCGATGCCGGCGGGGCTGGTGGACGAGGTGACCTCCACCGACACGTTCGGCGAGGGGTTCGCCACCCTCGAGTACCTGAAGGCGACGCTCCTCGACTGGGCGTGGCACAGCATCGGTGCCGACGACGTGGTCGACGATGCCGATGCGTTCGAGGCGGCGGCGCTCCAGGCTGCCGGAGTCGACTTCGCGCTGGTCGGGCCGCGCTACCGGACGAGCTACTTCGCCCACATCTTCGGAGGCGGGTACGCCGCGGGCTACTACTCCTACATCTGGAGCGAGGTGCTCGACGCCGACACCGTGGAGTGGTTCAAGGAGAACGGCGGTCTCACTCGCGACAACGGCGACCACTTCCGCCGCACGCTGCTGGCTCGTGGGGGAAGCCGCGACCCCATGGACGCGTTCCGCGAGTTCCGGGGCCGCGACCCCCGCATCGAACCGCTCCTCGAGCGTCGCAACCTCACGTGACACCCGACGGTCCGGCGCTGCTTCGCCGATGGACGGCTGACAACCAGGTGTGGAACCAGTCGACGTGGGCGTTGCGGGCCGTCGTCGACTTCGAGGTGAGCGATGCGGCCGACGCGCTCGGCATGGCCTGACCGAGGGTCTTCCGAGGTCGGTGTGCTCAGGCGCCGGGGCGGTCGTCGGTGCTGGTCTGCTCGGTGGCGAGCACGGCGTCGGGGATGTCGCAGACGCCGTCGACGCACAGACCGACCTCGGCATCGCCGAGGATCTCGAGTCCCTCGAACGGCACCGGGCGCAGTGGTGCGTCCTGCTTGGCGGCGCGGGTCCCCGTGCTCACGCGGTTGCCTCCTGGCGCTCGGCGAGCACGCGGTCGAGCACCTCGGCGAAGGCCTCGGCCGGCTGGGCGCCGGAGACGCCGTAGCGGCCGTCGATCACGTGGAAGGGGACACCGCTGATGCCCAGATCGGTCGCCTGGGCCAGGTCGGCCTGGACGTCGGCCGCATGGGCATGGCTCTCCAGCGCCTGGCGGGCCGCATCGGTGTCGAGTCCGACCTCGGAGGCCAGTTCGACGAGGGCGTCGATCTGCCCGACGTGGCGACCCTCGACGAAGTGCGCGGCGAGGAGCCGCTCCTTCATCTCCAGCTGGAGCCCGTGGGCCTTGGCGAAGTGGAGCAGCTCGTGGGCAAGGAGGGTTCCGGTGACCTGGAGGGCGTCGAAGTCGTAGGCGAGACCGTGCTCGGCGGCGAGCGTGGTCATCTGGCGGAGCATGTCGCGAACCTGTCCCTCGGGCATGCCCTTGTGGCCGACGAGGAAGTCGACCTCGGTGCCGTCGAAGTCGACCGGCGTCCCCGGTGAGAGCTCGAAGCTGTGGTACTCGATCTCCACCTCCAGGTTGGGGTGGGTCTGCTGGGCGGCAGCGATCCCGGCCTCGAGCCGGCGCTTGCCGACGTAGCACCAGGGACAGGCGATGTCGGACCAGATGTCGACCTTCACGGACTGCACGTCGAACCTCGAATCAGTTGAAGACGCAACCATCTGGTCCAACCGTCCTGGCGGGTCGGGCATTCCCTCGCCCAGCCGGAACGTAGCGGCGGTCAGGGTCCCAGCAGCGCCGCGGGGACGACGGCGATGCCGTCGGTGCGCCGGTAGGCGTGGCGGCCGGTGGTGATGACGGCAGCGTCGAGCAGGTTGTCGCCGATGGTCCGGTGGAGCCAGTGCAAGTGTCGGACGTCGTCGTCGTCGACGGATGCGGAGAGCTTGACCTCGAATGCGACGACCCGGTGGTCGTCGCGCTCGACGATGAGGTCGACTTCACGGTCGCCGCGATGCGTTCTGAGGTGCCCGACGGTCGACTCCGAGAGCTGTGCGAACACCCGCAGGTCGAGGGTGACGAGGGACTCGAAGAGCTTCCCCAGGAACGTGCCGTCGCGAGGCAGCGGCACGCCGCCGTCCTGCGCAGAGAGGAGGGCGTCGACCCCGAGGCCGAGGGCTGCCGCCGCCAGCGCCGGGTCGACCAGGTGATGCTTTGGCGCCGCAGCGAGCTGGGCGATGTGGTTGATGGTGGGCGCCCAGGCGGGAACGGGGTCGAGCACGTACAGGGATTCGAGTGCCTCGCGGTAGGCGATGGTGGTCGTCCGGGCCGGCTTATCGTCCTCACCCGCGGTCGCAGCATCTCGGATCCTCTCCAACGACGTGGTGGTCGCGGTTGCCGCGGCGTACGCCGCCAGCCATCGATGGAGCGTCGCCGGGTGGCGCACCGTCCGGCCGGTCGCGTCCGGGATGTCACGGTCGATGACCCGCTCGATGTAGCCCCGGAGCTGGGCTCTGCGGACGCGCTCGCCGAGGAGGTGGATGGCAGGGAACCCGGAGCGGACGATCTCGACTACGTAGTCGGACAAGCCCAGCGGCGTCTCGCCGACGATCGCCGGACGGCCCCCTCTCAAGAGGTCGGCCAGCGAAACCGTGGTCGGACCGATCCCGCGCTCGATGAGGGTCATCGGCCGCATGCGGACCTTGAGGATGCGGCCAGCCTCGCTGTGGGTTCCCTGGTTCTGCGCCGACGCCGATCCCGTGAGGAGGAACTGACCGGGGCGAGCACCGGCATCGACCGCGCGGCGGACCACGTCCCATGTCGTCGGGAGTCGCTGCCACTCGTCGATGAGGACTGTCGTGCCGGTGACGAGCCGTGATGGGTCGGCCTCGAGCAGCTCGAGGGTTAGGGGGTCCTCGAGCAAGAAGGCTGTCTGCGCCCGTTCGGCGGCGGTGGCGCTCTTGCCCACCGCTTTCGCCCCGTCGATCGCTATGGCCGCAGCGCCACCGTCGATCAGCTCGTCGAGCTCATCGTCGACCACCCGTCGCGTGTATGGCCGGGCCCTCACCGTGTCCGTCATCGGCGCCTACGCTACCATTTCGTAGAACGTAGTGCTACCAGTTCGTCCATCTATACGCTTCTGTTTCGAGCCAACTTCTGCGCCGTTTCGTAGCTATCGGCTGTGATCAGGGACTGATCCCATCGGTAGACGGCTCGCTGAGGTACTCGTACGGACTGTCCGGACAGCCGTGCGTGGTCAGCGGCTCTCGCGGGTGCGTCGGACCGATGATGCAGCCGAGCGCTTGGTCGCGATGGCGTCGCGATGCCCAGCGGTGATGCGGAGCGGTCCCTTGCCGACCCGTTCGACGAGCTGCTGCTTCACCGCGGTGTTGCGCATCTGATCGGTGACCTTTGTGGTCTGGACGTTGTCTTCAGCCACCTGCGCGTCCTCCTCCGTTGCTGCTGTCCGTGACTCTACCCATCGGCTACTCGACATCAGGGTCCAGCCCCATGAGCTCATCGAGCGCGAAGCCCACACACTCGGCCAGCACCAGGTGCTCCACCTCGCCGGCGTTGGTCGGTAGCTGTGTCGTCTCCTGCTCAGAGCTGATCGACAGGACACCGATGATCTCGCCGGCAGTACTCCGCAACGGTGCCCCTGCGACTGCGGTCAGTGATCGATACCGATCCTGCTGCTCGACCGGCACTCCGAAAGTGCCGTCGTGCACGCTGGACCCCGTGGCGAGCACGTAGTCGCCGGTGTCGTATGCCCAACCGGTGACGCCCTGGCCCACCTTCCAGGAGAAGCCACCGATCGGATCCGCTCCGGGCGGTCTCAGGGCCTGGGTGAGCCGACCTGTCTGGGCATCGAGGAGGAAGATTCGCGCTTCGCAGCTTTCGAGCGCCCGGGCCAGGTCGACCAGCAGCGCCTCGATCGCGGTCAACCCGACGAGCGTTCCAAGGCGGCGAGGGCGCCGTGGACGGGACGCGCCGGGTGCCCTGTCACGTCGCCCGCTTCATCGAGCCTTCAGCGACCTTCCGCACGGCAGACACGTTACCGAGAGGGCGTGACGGCCACCGGGCCCCTCAACTCTGCGCTCGTCCGACCGTAGGAGAGTGACCGAGCAGGAGGGCGACACATGCGATTCAGCTTCGTGGATCTGGAGACGACCGGTCTCGACCCAGGCGCGTCATCGATCGTCGAGTTGGCGATCCTCACGACGGACGACCGCGGCACGGTCATCGACCGCTACGAGACGATGCTGAACCCGCTCCTCAAGATGCAGGCGACGCGGATCCACGGGATCAAGGCGACGCACGTTCTGGCGGCACCGACCTTCGACCTGGTCGCTGCCGACGTGGCGGAGCGTCTCGACGGCACGGTGCTCGTCGCCTACAACGCGCCGTTCGACTCGCGGTTCCTCGGCCAAGCGATGGAGTTGGTCGGTGGCCGGATCGACGGGAAGTGGGTGTGCGCCCTCGAACACGCCAGGGCATCCAAGCCCGGGCTGCCTCGACACCGGCTCGGCGACGTGGCCGGGTCACTGGGTCTGCAGAGCTCTGGCGCCGCTCACACGGCGCTTGTCGATGCCGAGCTCTGTGCCCAGGCGTTCTTCTCCCTGGGTGCCTGTCGCCAGGCGGCCAAGCCGTCAAGGGTCACGGTCGGCACCCGCTACAGAGTTCCACCGATGCCCCGATCGGCCGCGGAGGTCCACGGCACATCGCGTCGTCCCGTCGCCAACGAACGGTCATTGACCCGGACGGCCACGGACGTCTCCGGCATCGTGAGCGCGCTGCACGACGCGCTCGCCGACGGCACGTTCACGTTGGCCGAGGTGAAGGGGCTGGCCGCGGCGAGCCAGGAACTGGGGCTCACCGCAGGTGATCTGCTTGCTGCGTTCAACCAGTTCCTCGACGAGGCGCTCGCGGTCGTGCTCGCCGACGGGAAGGTCGACAGCGACGAACGCCATCGCCTCAGAGTCATCTCCCACCACCTCGGCTTCCCTGCGCCGTACATCGAACGTCGCCTCCTGGGAGAGGCAGATGCCGGTGACCTGAGTGCTGGCCTCCAGCCCGGTCTGACCGTGGTGTTCACCAATGTTGACGATGACCTGGAGTGGGCGCTGGGACAGGTCGCCACGGCTCAGGGGCTCTGCATCCGCCACGGTGTCTCGAAGACCACCGATCTCGTGGTGATCGACGGCCCGCCATCGACCACCAAGGCGAACAAGGCCCTCGAGTTGGGCATCCCGCTGATGCCGCTGGCCGAGTTCGAGGCTGCCCTCCGAGGAGTCACGCGACCGCAGGCCCAGCCGGCCTGGTCCGAACCGACGGCCCCAACCCGGGTTTTCACCGGGGCGGAGCTCGACGGCGACGACGAGGTCGGCAGGTCGGTGCAACCCACGGAGCGGCGTGCGGGCTCGCTGCTCCGGCGACTGCTGCGGCGGGCGTAAGCCCCTCGGTCGGGTCCGAGGGCATAGGGTCATCCGGCGATGTCAGACGGCGTGGGCACCACCCTCGACAACCCGATCCTCAACGGCCCCTACGAGCCACCGTCCCAGCACTACGTGCTCACGCCCCACGGCCCGACAGGCGAGGTCCGTCCGGGCCGGCGTCTGAGCGAGACCTTCATCGCGGTTCCGACCGGTCGGCGCAACAAGAAGGAGAAGGTCGGCGACCAGACCGTCGTGCAGCAGGCCTTGGCTGTCGAGGCGACAGGGGAACGCCGGGAGACCAACCCCCTCATCAACGACATCCGGCGGAGGGTGGAGCTCTGGCGGGCGCGTGGGTTTCCGCACGTCACGCCGGTGAGCCGCAAGCTGCTGACGCACTGGGCGGACCCGACCCGGGAGAACCGAGTCCTGTTCTGCCAGCGCGAGGCAGCCGAGACGGCGATCTACCTGGCCGAGGTGGCGGGTCGACACGGCGAGCCGGACTTCCGCACGCAACTGGACCCGCTCAACATCGAGCAGAACGACGGTCTCCCCCGGGTGGCGCTGAAGATGGCGACGGGCACGGGCAAGACGATCGTCATGGCGATGCTCATAGCGTGGCAGACGGCGAACAAGGCGTTCAGCCCCCGTGACACCCGCTTCAGCAACCGCTTCCTGGTGGTCACCCCGGGCATCACGATCCGTGATCGCCTGCGGGTGCTCCTGCCTCAGGATCCGGGCAACTACTACCGCGAGCGCGATCTCGTCCCGCCGGATCTCTGGTCGACGCTCGACGACGCCAGCATCGTGATCACGAACTACCACGCCTTCCTGCCGAGGACGGCGAAGGAGCTGGCGGGCGTGGCCAAGAACACCCGCCTCTTGCTCACCGCAGGGAAGAAGGACGACCCGTTCATCGAGGACGAGGGGCAGGTCGCCGACCGCGTCCTGCGCGACCTGATGGGTCGCGGCAAGGGCGAGATCGTCGTGCTGAACGACGAAGCTCACCACTGCTACCAGGACCGGCCGTTGGCGGCGGGGGAGAAGCTCGACCGCGTGACCCAGGCCGAGGTGGATGGCGCTCGTGTGTGGTTCCGCGGGCTGCGGGCCGTGCACCGCAGGGTCGGCACCAAGGCGGTCTACGACCTGTCGGCCACGCCCTTCTACCTGCCCGGGTCGGGCTACCAGGAGGGCTTCATCTTCCCGTGGACGGTGTGCGACTTCTCCCTGATGGACGCGATCGAGTCGGGGATCGTGAAGGTCCCGCGGGTCCCGGTCGACGACGACGTGGCCGATGCCGACCACGTGACCTACCGGGCGCTGTGGGACCACGTCGGCGACGAGCTCCCGAAGCGGGCGGGCAACAGGGCCGCGTCCGATAGCGACTGGAGCCCGCCGGTCGTGCTCCAGGGCGCACTCGAGAGCCTCTACAACAGCTACGAGCGTCGCTTCCGTGCCTGGGAGTCCGACCTGGCGGTGCTGGGTGAACCGCCCCCGGTGATGATCGTGGTGTGCCCGAACACGATCGTGTCGAAGCTGGTCCACGACTGGATCGGTGGTCAGGCGTTGCCCCAGGCCGAAGGCCCCGAGAAGCTGCGACCGGGCAACCTGTCGTTGCTCTCGAACGTCGACGCTGATGGCGGTTGGCTCGGACGCCCGAACACGATCCTCGTGGACTCGGCCCAACTCGAGTCGGGCGAGGCGATGAAGGACGACTTCAAGAAGGCGGCCGCCCACGAGATCGAGGTGTTCAAGCGGGAGTACCGACTCCGAAACCCCGGAGCCGACACCGACGCGTTGACCGATGAGGATCTGCTGCGCGAGGTGATGAACACCGTCGGCAAGCGCGGCAGGCTCGGTGAGCACGTTCGCTGCGTGGTGTCGGTGTCGATGCTCACCGAGGGCTGGGACGCCAACACCGTCACCCACATCCTCG
>JAENWR010000088.1 GCA_016649895.1 Acidimicrobiia bacterium
CGATCAACAATCTGATCAAAAGGATCAAGCGGGTCGGGTTCGGGTTCACGAAGTTCCGCCACTACCGGGTCCGCGCCCTGCTCTACGCGGGTCGACCGAACTGGGATCTGTTGGCCACGGTCACTCCCTCCCGGGACTGAACCGCCAGGCTCAGCTGTCAGGATATCCTGACAACAACATCTGCTGTCAGGGTATGCTGACAGGATGGAACGCCACGATCGCTACCGGGCCGCTGCTCTCGAGTCGATACCGGAACGAGTCAGCACAGTCGCCGCAGCGGAAGGCGACCTCGAAGTTCACGTCGCTCGCGCTCTTCACTGGGGTGCGACATGGGCTGAGGTCTCGACCGCGCTCGGCGTCACCCGCCAGTCAGCACCGACAGGTCCGCTACGACCCCAAGAGCGGGACCGCATGGTACGAACCACCCCTCCCGCTCTGACTGACCCCGCGGAAATCCGAAGGTCCGGTTTGGCCGAACCTGCACAGCTGCGTCCGGACGGCACACTGGTTCCCAGGCAATTCACGATGGCTCGACATCGTGAGGTCTTGGCTTGGGCGGAATATCACGACGTGAACGCGGAGCGCCTGACCGCGACCTAACGCGACCTCGCCTCGCTACTGCTCCGCCGCGGCCTCGTCCGAAGACTCGGCGCGATCAGGCAGCCGACTGAGCGGCGAGGGCTCTGGAGATCCACGTAAGATGGTTGTCGACAGGCTTCACGTCCAACGGCTGCTCTCCAGCCGTTTCAAGAGCACCGTTGATCGTCGCGAGGATCGACCGCTGGCCCTTAAGGCGTTCATAGACGGACGTGGCACGCATGCTCGAGGGCAGGGAGCTGACGAGCTGCGCCTCCTCGACCCGCGCCCATAGCGAGTGCTCTCGCGCCTGATCCAGGAGGTGATGGCCGCTGAACCGGTGGCACGGCAGACGGCAGCTGCGGAGCTCGGCCGCTGCGGCAGGCACAGCAAGCAGACGCTCGACGTCGACGGCTTCGAGCGATCGTCCGATCTGGCCGAAGTACATTCGTGAGCGGCGTCCGCCGCCCTGTTGAGAACCTTCGGACTCCGGTTTCGCGCGCCGCTTCTTCGACGACTGGTCGAAGCCCTCGCCAATCGCCAGACCTGCGTCAGCTGCGTCGACGCCAAGAGCACGGAGCACCGGGGTGACGGCCCCCCCCGTGTCCAGCGATCACCTTGAATCCGAGCGAAGTCGCGTACCGGTAAATCGAAGCCACTGTCTCCAGCTTCGACGGGCCATCCTTCATCGGGCCGACGGGGGTCATCTGCAAGTAGATCCCTGAGATGAAGTGCGGCAGAGCCTCCAGCAGCGTCGTGACTTGATCAAGGCCCTTAGTGTGCCCGCCGACGAACAACACGAACGGCCGCGGCGGAACGTCGGCGAATTCACTCGCAGTGGCGACGATGTGCTCGTACGCCGGCCGCAGATCCTCGTCTGGCGTCGTCGGAAGCCACCCGGGCAAGAAGTAGGCCCCCGCCTCAAGCTCAGCTTGTGCTCGCAGACTCGCCCGAACAAGCGCGGCCCCCGAGGCCTTGTCCGCCAACGAGATCGGGGAGGTAGGCGCCCAGCTTGCGTCCCGCAACTTCGCGACATCGAGCGCCGTGTCGTACCGAAAGCGCCATCCGTGCGTATCAATGAGCAACTTCGTGTCGTGCTCGCGCAGCGTCCGAAGCAGTTCCGGCTTCCGCTCAGCCCAGGCACCGTCAATAATCGCCCAGGGGAGGTCGAGCGGCGAGGAGAACAGATCTGCCGGCCCGACGCAGCGGTCGACCGCCTTGTAGTTCTCCTCGCCGATGCGGGGAATGAAGCCGTGTCCGAAGTCGAGGTCCACGGGATTTGTCTCCTTACGAGGGTTCGACGTATGGTACGACATACGCGCGACGTTGCGCTACACGTTCGGGCGACGAGGAGACCATGACGACACTCACCTCCCTGCTGGAGCACCTCTACGACGGGGACGTGGTCGACACCGCCGACCTGGCACGGGTGAGCGACACCAACCCTCGGAGCGTGGCACGCTGGAAGGCTGAAGCCGCAGCACCACGCCGAGAGGCGGAAGAGCGCCTGCTCGAGCTCCGCGCTGTCGTCGACCTCGCCCGCCGGGTCATGAGAGACGACGCAGCCCGGTTCTGGATGCGCTCGCCGAACCCTGACCTCGGCTACAAAAAGCCACTCGACCTCATCGCCGAGGGCCAGTACCAGCAGGTCGTCGACCTCCTTCTGGCCTTGGCGGAGGGCGTGACTGTCTGACATGCCGTCGTTCGACCCACGGGCGCTCGGCCTTCTCACGGGAACTGCCCTCGCCGCCGTCGCCTACCGGAACCAGGCGAGTGGCTTTGATCCTCGCAGTGGCGACGGCGCGCGTCGGCTCGGTGGGCGGTTCAACCCCCCGCACAGCTTTCCGCCCCTGTACCTCTGCCAGACCCGGCCCTGCGTCGTCGCAGAACTGAGCCGCCAGGCCGAGCGACAGGGGCTCAATGTCGACGCGCTACTGCCGCGAGAACTGTTCGAGCTCAGCGCCCATCTCGGCAAGGTTCTCGATCTGACCGACGCTGAGACCCTGGGAGCGCTTGGGATCGCTCCACCCGACCTCGTCCGGGAGGACCACCGGTTCACCCAGGAAATCGGAGAGGCCGCACACGTGCACGCTTTTCAAGCCATCCGCTCGCCGTCCACCACCGGAGTCGACAACATCTTGGCGATCTTCCCCGAGAAGCTCGCAGGCACAGTCCTCCACGTGAAACTTCTCGGCGAGTGGAACACCGCCGCCGACCTGGCCAGCATTTGAAGGTGACCCCTATCGAGCTTGTGGAGCGGGATCAGGGTGACATGGCGACGCGTGGACGAACGGTCGGAGTGCGATGAAATCCGCTCCATACTCGCGGTTGGGACGTCTCGCCGGCCCCGATGCGCGGCGCGCTCACGTCGAGCGACGCCACCGCCGCTCGACCCGCGGGCCGATGCCACACACGATCTCGTAGCTGATGGTGTCGAGCTTCTCGGCCCAGTCCTCCGCGGTGATCACCTCCGCACCCTGGCGCCCGATGAGGACCACCTCGTCGCCGACCGACACCCGCTGGTCGCCGCAATCGACCATCAGCTGATCCATGGTGATGGCGCCGACGATCGGGTGGCGACGACCCCCGATGAGCACCTCGCCGCCGACCTCGGACAACCGCCGGCGCACCCCGTCGGCGTACCCGACGGGGACCGTGGCCACCGTGGTGTCGCGCCCGAACGTGTGCCGCAGGCCGTAGGAGATGCCCTCGCCCGCCCCCACCTGCTTGGTGTGGGTGACCTGCGAGCAGACCGACATGGCGGGGACGAGGTCGGCCCCGCCGGCCAACACCTCCGACGGGGCGATGCCGTAGACGGCGATGCCACAACGCACCAGATCGAGCCGGGCCCCCGGATGGGCGATGGCACCCGCCGAGTTGGCCGCGTGGCGCACCGGCGGACGAACCCCAGCTGCGTCGAGCTCGTCGAGCACGGCCGAGTAGCGACGCAGTTGCTCGTCGGTGAACGGGTCATCGGGCTCGTCGGCCACCGCCAGGTGCGTCCAGACCCCGTCGAGCACCAACCCAGGCGACGCGGCGATCTCCTTGGCGCGAGCCACGGCATCGACCGGATCGGCACCAACGCGCCGCATGCCGGTGTCGACCTTGAGGTGGACGGGTAGCTCGGCCCCCGCCCGCCGAGCGGCGAACGCCGCCGCTTCGACGCCAGCGTGGGTGTACAGGGTGACGTGGAGCTGGGCCGCCACCACCTCGTCCATGCTGTCGGGGCGCGGCTCCGACAGCAGCAGGATCGGTACCTCGATACCCTCGGCCCGCAGCGCCTGGCCCTCGGCCACGTGGGCGACGGCCAACCACTGCGCCCCGGCGTCGACCGCGGCACGGGCCACCGGCACCGCGCCGTGCCCGTAGCCGTCGGCCTTCACCACGGCGCACACCGCGGCCGGGGCGGCGACGCGGCACAGCTCGGCGACGTTGGCGGCGATGGCGTCCAGGTCGACGATGGCCCAAGCGGCGCTCATATCAGGCAGCGTCGCTCACGGTCGGCGGAGCATGCCCCGGATGATGTCGCCACGCGAGACGATGCCGACCAGGCTCGAACCATCGACGACGGGCAGTCGCGAGATGTCGTTGTCGTGCATCAGGGTGGCGGCGTCCTCGACGGTGGCATCGGCCGGGCAGATGATGGCCGGGTGGCTCATGACGTCGCCGACGCTCGAGCCGAGCGCCTTCTCGATGTCGTCGTCGAAGTCGCGCGACTTCAGCTCGAACGAGGCCCCCAGGATCGAGATCACCGTCGGGAAGTGCAGCCGGCTCTCCTTCACGATGAGGTCGCCGGTGCTGAGCACCCCGGCCACTGCTCCGGACTCGTCGAGCACGGGCGCCGCGTCGATGTTCCGCTCGATGAGGGTCTCCATGGCGGAGCGCACGTCGTCACTGATGGTGAAGGTGACCACCTCGGTGGTCATGATGTCGCGCACGGGGGTGCTGGCGGCCATGTGGTTCCTCGGATCTGGTCGAGCACGAACGGAATGCGGTCGGGCAGGTCGCCGGCGACGAGCCCGTGCCGGGATCCTACGGCGCCGGCCCGGCCGTGGAGGTGAGCCGCGGCTGCGGCCGCACGTGCAGCCGAGATCGTGCCGTCGGCCAGGAGCGCGCCGATGATGCCGGCGAGCACGTCGCCCGTTCCCGCCGTTGCCAGGCGCTCGTCGCCCGACGTGACGGCGTAGGCGTCGCCGCTCGGGTCGGCAACGATCGTGGTCGGCCCCTTCAGCAGCACCACCGCACCGGTGTCGGCGGCCAGGCGGCGGGCGCCCTCGAAGCGGTCGGAGGCCGGTAGCGCCCCGGTGAGGCGCCGGTACTCGCCATCGTGCGGTGTGAGCACCGTGGGCGCCGACCGTTGGCGGAGGATCGACGCCGCGTCGTCGCCGAGCGCGGTGAGCCCGTCGCCGTCGAGCACCACCGGACGCTCGAGGCGTGCGAGCAACGAACGCACCTGCCCGGCGGTGTCGGGGACAGTGCCGAGACCCGGCCCCACCACGACCGCGCCGAAGCGATTGGAACCCTCGGCCACCATGTCGGCCCACCCGTCGAGGGGCAGGGGCATGCCGACGGCCTCGGTGGGACGGCCCGGGTCGCCGTCGATGCCAGGGCTCGATAGCCGCACGTAGCCGGCACCGGCCCGTTGGGCGGCCCGGGCGGCGAGGTGCGCCGCTCCGGTCATGCCGGGCGAGCCGGCGACCACCCAGACCGCGCTCTGCCACTTGTGGGCGTTCGGGTCGCGCCCGGCGACCCACCGCCCAACGTCGTGGTCGGTCACCAGGCCGGCCCGGGCCGACGACGTGTCGAGGCCGATGTCGGCCACCTCGACCGCCCCGGCGCGCCAGCGACCGGCTCCGAAGAGGAGACCAGGCTTGAGCGCGGCGAACGTGACCGTGCAATCGGCGCCGAGGACGCCGGACCCGGCCTCACCGGTGAGCCCGTCGACGCCCGACGGCATGTCGACGGCGAGCACCGCGATGCCAGGGGCCACGCGGGGCGCCTCGAAGCCGGGCCGTGCACCGGTGCCGAGGACGGCATCGATCACGAGGTCGACACCGTCGACCTGCTCGGGCAGGTGGCCGAGCTCGTGGATGGCCACCCGAACGCCACGTTGTGCGAGTCGACGGGCGGCGTCGCGCCCGTCGTTGCCGTTGTTGCCCGGTCCGGCGAGCACCACGACCCGGCGCCCGTACGCCCCACCCATCATGGCGAGCGCAGCGCGGGCAACCGCGTGGCCCGCTCGGGCGATCAGCTCGTCGACCGGCTCGGGGGCGGCCCGATCGATTGCCGCCATCTCCTCGGGGGTGACGATGGGGATCACGGTGTGGGGCCGGCCGCCTCGACGGCACGGTCGGCCAGGATCGCGACGAGGCGCGGATCGGGCCCCAGGTGCCGGGCCATCACGAGCTCGACCGGGGGATGACGCTCGTTCGCTGCGGCCATGAATGCCGGGAGGTCTCGGGTGGTGTGGTTGCCCGCGTGGAGGAAGTAGGGCACGAGCACGACCCGCTCGGCGCCGCGGGCCACCGCCGCGTCGATGGTGTCGGGGATCGACGGCTCGTTGAGCTCGAGGTAGGCCGGGATGACCTCGATGCCTGCGCCCACCAACTCGGCAAGCTCGTGGCACACCGCCTCGTGGTCGGCCACCACGGAGGGGGCGCGGCTTCCGTGGGCGATGACGATCCAGGTGGCAGCCCCGGGTGCCGTCACAGCGCCACCGCCGTGGCCTGCGCCAGGCGATCGGTGTGCGAGAGCGAGAGCTCCCACCGCTGCACCCCGTGGGTGGCGGCCACCTCGGCGGCCCGCCGGTGCAGGACCAGGCCGGGGCGGCCGGTGGCGTCGTCGCGCACCACCTCGATGTCGGCGAGTGGCATGCCGCCCAACCCGAGGCCGAGGCACTTCAGCACCGCCTCCTTGGCGGCGAAGCGGGCGGCGAGCCGCGCTGCGGGGTCGCGCTGCTGGGCGGCGTAGGAACGCTCGGCGCCCGAGAACAGCCGGTCGACCATCGTGGGCGTCCGGGCGATGACCTCGCGGAAGCGGTCGATGTCGACCAGGTCGACGCCGATCCCGATCACGACGGTGCGCTCACTGGTCGGCGTGCCAACGGTCGGCCAGGGCCTGGATCGGTGACGTGAGCAGCTCGATCACCGCGACCTCGGCGAGCAGGTCGTCGCGGAACGCCGGCTCGGTCTCCATCACCGCGTCGCGCAGCGCCGCGTAGCGACCGCGGTAGCCCTGGAGGACCCGCCGCGCGGTGCCCGCCGGCAGGTTCTCGGCGAGGCGCACGTGCAGCAGGGTGATCCCGGTGGTCTGGTTGCCCTTCACCTCGGGCACCAGCAGGGTGATGCGTCGATCGCTGCGTCCCACGTTGACGAACACCTTGCGCTCGAGGGCCACCTGGTGCTTGGTGCCGCGCAGCTGCGGATCGCGGTCGGTGCGCGAGGCGATGTCGAGGGCGATGCCACCCTTGTCGGTGACGGTGACGGTGGCATCGTCACCGTGCTCGGACGGCATGCCCTCGATGGCGTACCGGGTGAACCCCAGCACCTCGACGACGGCAGGGTCGAGGTCGGAGAGCGACCGCAGCGTGTCGTAGTTGAGGCGGTCGCGGCCTGCCCCTGCGTCGAGCACCGACCGCACGAGCGGCACCTCGAGCAACGACTCGTCGGACCGCGAGATGCCGACGGTGACCGTCTTCGCCTGGTGCTTGATGGCGTCGATGGGGCGGGTGAGCTCCTCGATGGCGCGGGTGAGCGCCTCGGTGAGGTCCTCGACGACCACCCCCGGGGTGCCGACCTTGCCCATCTCGACCTCGTAGGAGTCGAGCGCCGATGTGCCCAGGGCGAACCGCAGCAGCGTGCTGATGCGCACGGCGGTGCTGGGTTCGAGGTGTCCGTCGTAGTCGCCGGCGCGCAGGCCGTCGAAGAAGCGGTTGGCGAGCGGTGCCAGACGGGGCCGGAGCGCGTCGATGACCGTCTGGCCATCGGCCGCAGGTGACGCCAGGTCCTCGATGGCGGCCCGTGCCTCGCGCAGCGGTCGGGCCTGGGCATCGATGGCGAGGGCCGCCTCGTAGCCGAAGAGGTGCCCGGCCATGGCCGACAGCACGAAACCCAACTGGGGGTGCACCGACGGCACGGCGATGACGTGGAGAGCGGCGGCGTAGCGCGACTCGCCCTCACCGGCGATGACGATCGGGGTGGCCTTGTGGGCCCGGTAGATGGCGACCTCCTTGGCCACGTCGTCGGCGGTGGAGCCCGACAGGCCGGTGGCGCACACGAGGATCATGGGCTCGGCCGAGAGGTCGATGTGCTTCTTGTCCTCGGTGCCGTCGCAGGCGATCGATTTGTAGCAGAGCTCGGAGAGCTTGATGCGCAGTTCGCGCGCGGCGATGAGGTTGCGGCCGTTGCCCACCATGGCCCACGACCGTCGGCTGGGCGCGAACTGCTGCGCCGCCGTGGCGATGGAGGGCCGCAGCTCGAGCGTTGCCGCCATGGCCGACGGCAGGTCGCGCAGACCCGCCAGCAGCTCCTGGTGCGCGGCGGTGTCGACCGACACGCCGAGCGTCTCGGCGATGGCGACCGCGAGGAGGAACCCGGCGGCCACCTGTGCGTAGAACGCCTTGGTGGAGGCCACGCTCATCTCCACGTCGCGCCCGTCGGAGGTGTAGAGCACGCCGTCGGACTTGTCGGTGAGGTCGCTCGAGCGCCGGTTGACGATGGAGATGACCTGAGCGCCCCTCGAGCGGACCAGGTCGACTGTGCGGTTGGTGTCGGTGGTCGTGCCCGACTGGCTGATGGCCACGACCAACGTGTCGGACATGTCAGCGCGGAGCCGGAACCCGGAGAGCTCGGTGGCGAGCACCGGCTCGACCCGCAGCGGCGTGTGGGCCACCAGGTCGGAGAGCACGGCCGCGAGGCTCTGGCCGGCCACGGCGGCGGTGCCCTGGCCGATGACCGTCACCCGATCGATGCGTCCGGCGGCGAGGTCGGCACGGATCGACGAGGGGAAGCTCGCCTCCGACAACGTGACCCCGAGCCGACCGACATCGTCGGAGAGCAGCTTGCCCCGCAGTGTGGTGCGGAACGATGCCGGAGCCTCGCTGATCTCCTTGAGCAGGAAGTGGGGGTGGTGCCCCCGGTCGATGTCGCGGGTGGTGATCGTCGGTGAGGTGATCTCGGTGTCGCTGACCGGCAGCGGAGTGCCGTCGTAGGCCCAACGGGAGATGCCGTCGACCGAACCCGCCCACTCGGCATCGAGCACCACGATCTGGCCGCGGGTGCCCACCGGGTCGTCGGCGTCCGCCGGGGTCTCGCCGTCCATCCTGAGGTATCCGGCTGCCTCTTCGATGACGCCGTATGGCTCGCTCGCGGCGATGAACGCATCGTCGGCGAGGCCGACGTAGAGGGCCTGGCCGCTGCCACGCAACGCAAGGCAGAGCCGGTCGGGCTCCGATGCGCTCGACGCGGCGATGGCGACCGAACCGTCGAGCGCCGCCACCGTGGTGCGAAAGGCGTCGGCGAGGTCGGTGCCCGAGGCCAGGTGCCGTGACAACAGTGTGGGGATGACCTTGGCATCGGTGGTGATCTCGGGTGCGATGCGCAGCCCCTCCGACACCTTCAGGTCGGCGAAGTTGTCGACGTCGCCGTTGAGCACCGCGGTGACGTAGGGCCCAACCGAGCCACCCAACTCCTCGGAGTCGAGGGGATGCGCGTTCGGCTGGGAGATGATGCCGACGCTCGCCCAGCGGGTGTGGCCCACCACCATGGTGTGTGCGTCGTCGTGCTCGAGCGCCCTCCGCAGCAGACCATCGGACCCGATGGCCTGGCGCAGCACCCGGGTGTTGTCGCCCAGCTCGCCGATCTCGGCCGCCGCCTTGTAGACGAACGCGAGCGTGCCCGACGGCGCGCGAACCGCCCCCGACGTGAAGAGGTCGTTAGATGCGCGCGGGTCGAGCATCGCCGCGATCGGTGGAGAGTCGAGATCGAGCCCGTGTCCGGAGATGAGGAGGTGCAGACCGGCGGAGTCGCGCCCACGCACCTCGAGGCGATCGAGCGCCGACAGCGCCTGCTGCACCGACAGGTAGCCGGCCAGCGCGGCCGGCGCACGCGACGCCCCGGCGAGCTCGGCCACGGCATCGGCGGTGCGGATGCGGTCGCTGCGGATGGCCCACGCGCCGTCCTTCACCGCCACGAGTGCAGCGTTCAGCGCCTCGAGACCACCATCGAGGGTGATCTCGCCGGCATCGAGACGGGCCTCGAGCCCGCCGACGACACGGTCGACCTCGTCGAGGAGGGCGGCGACCTCGGCGCCGAGGTCGCCGCCGGAGAGGAGGGCGGTGACGCCGGCGACGCCGCGCAGGAGACCGTCGGCTCGGGCCAGCGACGACGCGACCTCGGCCACGACGCCGGGATCGGGGACCGGACCGAGAGATCGCGCCAGGTCGACCGCGTGCTGAACGGGTGCGACCACCTCGCCGCGCGACGGGGCCTCACGTCCGCTCGGCCGCCGCACCACCGCGATGATCCCGCACATGTCGTCACTCTCTCCTGTCGGTGGCCAGCCCGGGAAGTCTACGACGGGCGTGGCCTCGACGGGCCGGCGGCGACCTCGACCGCGGCGGTCTCCACCGCCCCGACCAGCTCCTCGACGGCCGCTTCGGCCGCCGAGTGCTCCTCGGCCTCGACCATGACGCGCACCACAGGTTCGGTGCCACTGGCCCGCACCAGGACCCGGCCGCGCTCGCCGAGGTCGCGCTCGACCTTGTCGATCTGCTCCGACATCGCCGACACGATGGTGCCGGCACGATCGCTCACCCGCACGCTGCGCATCACCTGCGGGAACCGCACCATCGCCGCTCCGGCCAGGTCGCTGAGCGGCCTCGTCGACCGGCGCAAGAGGTCAAGGAGCTGCACACCAGTGAGGATGCCGTCGCCGGTGGTGGCGAGGTCGCGGAAGATGATGTGGCCTGACTGCTCGCCGCCGAGGGGCCAGCCGCCTCGCTCGAGGGCCTCGAGGACGTAGCGGTCACCCACCTGGGTCTCGACCACACCGATGCCCCGCTCGGCCATGGCGAGGCGCAGGCCGAGGTTGGAGTAGACGGTGACGACCACGGTGTCGCCCGTCAGGGCCCCACGATCGTGGCGATCGATGGCGAGCATGGCGATGATCTGGTCGCCGTCGAGCAGATGGCCGAGCTCGTCGACGGCAAGGACCCGGTCGGCATCGCCGTCGAAGGCGAGCCCGGCATCGGCCCCTGCCGCGAGCACCGCCGCCCTCAGGTCGTCGGGGTTGGTCGACCCGCTCCCTTCGTTGATGTTGCGGCCATCGGGACGATCGTGGAGCACCTCGACCTCGGCTCCGAGCCGCCGGAACAGCGAGGTGGCGTGCCCCGACGCCGCGCCGTTGGCACAGTCGATGACCACCCGCAGTCCGTCGAGGCGCCGGCCCTCGATCGATCCGACCACCGCATCGCCCCACCGACCCACCAGTCCCTCGGCCGGGCGGATCTGGCCCACCTTCGCACCCGTGAGGCGCGGACCGGCGCTGGCGTCACCGTGCAGGATCAGGTCGAGCTCGCCCTCGAGGCGTTCCTCGTCGGCGTCGGTGAGCTTCATCCCCCCGGCCGAGAACAGCTTGACGCCGTTGTCGGCGAAGGGGTTGTGCGATGCGGATATCACCGCGCCGGGCATGCCGTCGGCGGCCGCCACCCACGCGATGGTGGGCGTGGGCACCACACCGAGCAGCTCGACGTCGACGCCCTCAGCGGCGAACCCGGAGGCGAGGGCCGCCTCGAGCAGCGACCCCGAGCGCCGGGTGTCGCGTCCGATGGCGACCCGACCCACACGGCTGGCATCGAGGACGCGCGCCGCAGCCCGCCCCAAGGCGAGCACCAGCTCGGGTGTCAGCTCGGCGTTCGCGACGCCACGCACACCGTCGGTTCCGAAGCGCAGCGTCATCGTGGCCTCCACGCACGGCACCCGGCTGCACGCCCACAGGCGGGAGCGGCCGGTGCCGTCGGGTGAGTCTGACTCAGCGCTTGGAGTACTGAGGAGCCTTGCGGGCCTTCTTGAGGCCGTACTTCTTGGATTCCTTCTCGCGAGCGTCGCGGGTGAGGAAGCCAGCCTTCTTCAGCACCGGGCGCAGGTCCTCGTCGAGAAAGATGAGGCCACGGGCGATGCCCAGGCGGAACGCGCCGGCCTGGCCGGTGGGGCCACCGCCGTCGAGGGTGGCATCGATGTCGTAGACATCGGTGGTCTCGGTGATCTTCAGGGGCTCGGTGAGGATCATGCGGTGGGTCGCCGTCGGGAAGTACTCCTCGATCGGCTTGCCGTTGGCGGTGATGGTGCCCGTACCGGGACGGATGCGAACGCGAGCGACCGCTTGCTTGCGGCGACCGGTGGACTGCACGAGGGGCGAAGGCATTGCGGGGCGTCCTCTGGTTTCAGGCTTGTGTGCTGTCAGAAGCGCGGCGGGCGCCGTCGATGACGAGCGGCTGCGGGTTCTGCGCGGCGTGGGGATGGGTGGGGCCGGAGTAGACCTTCAGCTTCTTCAGCATCTGGCGTCCGAGGCGGTTCTTCGGGAGCATGCCGCGCACCGTGCGACGCACGGCGTCCTCGGGCGAGCGGGTCAGCTCTTCGGCGTAGGAACGGGACTTGATGCCGCCCGGGAAGCCGGAGTGACGCCAGACCCGCTTCTGGTCGGCCTTGTTCGACGTGAGCACGATCTTGGCGGCGTTGACGATGATGACGTGATCACCGGTGTCGACGTGCTGAGCGAAGGTGGGCTTGTGCTTGCCGCGCAGGATGCGCGCCACCTCGGTGGCGACCCGGCCGAGCACGAGGTCTTCGGCGTCGACGACGTGCCAGCTGCGCTGGATGTCGGCTGGGCGAGGGGTGAAGGTGCGCACGCGAGGACTTCCTGATGACATTGGTCGGGACGAGGGGGCCGGTGCAGCGGCGAATGCGCTCGGTGGTGAAGTATTGCAGGGTGAAGTACGGCAAGAAAGCGCGCCGGCGCCAGGGCAACGGGAAACTCTAGGCCGGGGCCAGGCTAGGGGCAACTTCACCCGACACCTCCCCGGACCCGGGGGTCAATCGTAGTCGACCCTCCACAAGACCAGGCCCTGCGGCGGAGCGAGGCGCCCGGCCGCCTGGCGGTCGCGCGCCCGGATGACCGACACGACGTCGCCGGCGTGGCGCACCCCCATGCCCACCTCGACCACCAGGCCCACCACGCTGCGCACCATCTGGTGGCAGAAGGCGTTGGCCCGGATCTCGAAGCGCAGCACACCGTCGCCGAGGTCGTCCCAGTGGGCGCTCTGCACCCGCCGGGTCATCTCGGGCGCGCTGCCGTCGATGCGCTTGGGCTTGCGGCAGAACGACGAGAAGTCGTGCTCGCCGATGAACGGGTCGCACGCCAGCCTCAGCGCGGCCAGGTCGAGCGGGGCCTCGACGTACCAGGCACGGTCGGCCATGAACGGGTCGGGCACGTCGCGGTTGACCACCGTGTAGCGGTAGGTGCGGGCCGTGGCCGAGAAGCGGGCGCTGAAGCCGGCGTCGACCACCTCGATCGAGCGCACCGCGATGTGCGGCTGCAACATCTTGTTGAGCGCGCCGCGCAGCGCCGCCAGGTCGAGGTCGCCGTCGGGGACATCGAGGCTGACGACGTTGCCCCAGGCGTGCACGCCCTTGTCGGTGCGGCCGGCCACCGTGAGCTCGACCGGGTGGCGCACGATGCGCGAGAGCGCATCGGCGAGCGTGGCGCCCACCGTGGAAACTCCGGTGTTGGCGGCGAAGCCGTGGAAGGGGGCGCCGTCGTAGGCCACCAGCATCCGCAGCCGCACCATGGGCGCGGACGACGCGGTGGCCACACCGGCCACCGCGTCGTCGAAGAGCGTGAGGTTCTCCATCTCGGGATCGACCACTGCGCCGTCTCCCGGAAGCGGCCCCTCGGGGCCTAGACCAGCTCGATGCGCGCCGTCGGAGCGTTGTCGCCCGAACGCGTTCCGAGCTTCAGGATCCGGGTGTAGCCGCCGGGACGGTCGGCGTAGCGGGGCCCGACGTCGTCGAACAGCTTGGCGGCCACCTCTTCGTCGCCGATGAACGCCACGACCTGGCGACGGTTGTGGATCCCGCCCTTCTTGGCCTTGGTGATCATCTTCTCGGCGATGGGGCGCAGCGCCTTGGCCTTGGCCTCGGTGGTGACGATGCCCTCGGCGGCGATGAGCGAGGCGACCAGGTTGGCCATCATCAGCCGCTGGTGCGAGGCGCTACCGCCGAAGCGGCGGCCCTTCTTCGGAGTTGCAGGCATTGCAGATCAGTCCTTGCCGCGGAGCGACAGGCCCCGCTCATCGAGCTTGACGATGACCTCGTCGAGCGACTTCTGACCGAAGTTGGTGATGGCCAGCAGGTCATCTTCGGACTTGAGGAGGAGCTCGCCCACGGTGTTGACCTGCGCGCGCTTGAGGCAGTTGCGGGGGCGCTCGGACAGGTCGAGGTCCTCGATGGGGAGGTCGAGATCGGGCGAACCCGAGCCGACGACGCCGACCTCGCCGAGCTCGAGGCCCTGGGGCTCGTCGCTCATCTCCTCGACGAGCTGCACGAGCGAGCGCAGCGTGGCGCCGGCCGACGCGAGCGCCTCGCGGGCGGTGATGGAGCCGTCGGTCTCGATGTCGAGGACGAGGCGGTCGAAGGCCGTCGACTGCTCGACCCGGGTGGGCTCGACGTCGAACGTGACGCGACGCACCGGCGAGAAGATCGAGTCGATCGGGATGACACCGATGGTCGTCGAGGTCTTGTTCTTGTCGGCGGTGACGTAGCCCCGCCCCCTCGACACCGTGATGTCGATGGCGATGCGGCCCTTGCCGTCGACGGTGGCGATGTGGAGATCGGAGTTGAGGATCTCGACGTCGGAGCTGGTCTCGATGTTGGCAGCGGTGACCTCGGCCGGGCCTCGGGCGTCGAGGCGGAGCGTCACCGGCTCATCGGACTCGATCCGCAGGACGAGGTCCTTCAGGTTCAAGATGATGTCGGTGGCGTCCTCGGTGACACCGGGGATGGTGTCGAACTCGTGGAGGGCGTCGTCGAAGCGCACCTGGGTGACCGCGGCCCCCGGAATGGAGGACAGCAGCGTGCGGCGCAGTGAGTTGCCGATGGTGAAGCCGAAGCCGGGCTCGAGTGGGCCGATGGCGAACAGCGCACGAGACGTGTCGCCGTCGCCGATTGCCTCGACCGACGGACGCTGGATGACG
>JAENWR010000052.1 GCA_016649895.1 Acidimicrobiia bacterium
CGAGCTCGACGTGGTGCTCGTGCACGACGGTGCCCGCCCGTTCGTCACCGCCGCCCTGGTCGACCGCCTCCTCGCGGCCGTACCGCAGACGGGTGCGGCCATCCCTGGGTTGGCCCCGTCTCCGGGACTGGTGGCCGTGGACATCGACGGGGAGGTGACCCCTGCTGTCACCGCCGACCTGCGCCAGGTGCAGACGCCCCAGGCGTTCGATGCCCGCGCGCTGGCAGCCGCCTTCGACACCGCGGCGCTCCCCGAGTTGGAGGCGACCGACACGGCCGAGCTGGTTCGGCGAGCAGGAGGCCCATCGGCCGTGGTGGTGGACGGCGACCCCTCGAACATCAAGGTGACGACTCCTGCCGACGTGGCGCTCGCCGAGACGATCGCGGCAGCGCAGGCCGACTGAGACGGGTCAGCCGCGCAGGTCGGAGAGCAGCTCGGCGACGGTGTCGGCCGAGAGCGGGGTCGATTCGATGTAGTGATCGTGGTCGATGGCGAGCGCCACGGGTTCGGTGGCCATGCGCTCGATCTGCGCGGGGGTGAAGGAGAAGCCGATGTAGTGCACCGAGGCTGTGGTCTCTTCGCGCGTGAGCTGGGCCGCGTGGGCACGCTCGGGGATGCTCGACACCTCGTCGACCGTGTCGCCGTCGCCGATGCGGATCCTGACCGCCCGCTCGATGCCCACGAGCTTCGGGAGCCACTCGAGGAGTTGCTCATTGCTGGTGAGCTCGAGGAACAGGGTGGCCTCGAGGTGGCCCGGCTCGGGGATGAGCGGGTTGTACACGTCGAGCTCGGCCTGAATCGCCTCGTCGGTGAGGAGCTTCTCCACCCGGGCCATCTCTTGGATCTGGAAGCGGATGGTGTCGCGGTTCTCGAACAGCAGGGTGATGACCGGACCCACCCCGATGCGGCGCTTGGCCTTGAGGGCGATGATCTCGGCGCGGAACTGGTCGCGCACGCGTTCGTATTCGCGCATGTCGGCGATGTCGGCGATGGTCAGTTGTCGCGGGCTCGTGGCGGTGGCCATGAGACGTCCTCCTCGGAGTTTCGTTCATGACGGCAGCACCGTCGCGACCGAGGTCGCGACGGTGCCGGCGTGATCAAGAGAGGCTGGCGAGGCCTTCGGTGAAGCGGCCGGCGTGGCTCTTCTCGGCCCGGGCGAGGGTCTCGAGCCACTCGGCGATCTCGACGAAGCCCTCGTCGCGCGCCGTCTTGGCGAAACCGGGGTACATCTCGGTGTACTCGTAGGTCTCGCCCTCGATGGCCGACTTGAGGTTGTCGGTGGTGGGTCCGACGGCGACATCGGTGACCGGGTCGCCGACCTCGGCAAGGAAGTCGAAGTGGCCGAAGGCGTGACCGGTCTCACCCTCGGCGACCGAGCGGAAGAGGGCGGCGACGTCGGGGTAGCCCTCGATGTCGGCCTTCTGCGCGAAGTAGAGGTAGCGACGGTTGGCCTGGCTCTCGCCGGCGAACGCCTCCTTGAGGTTCTCTTGGGTCTGGGAGCCCTTCAGATCAGGCATGGGTGGCAGTCTCCTCGGAGAGCGGTGGGGTGGATGGCACGTCCGACCGTGCGCCGGCGGCGCAACTGGCGCACCGCCCGCGGAACACGATGTCGGTGGATGACACGGCGAACCCCTCGAGGGTGGCCTCGGCGAGCTCGATGTCGGCGGAGTCGACGACGATGTCACGGACCGAGCCGCACTCGGCGCACACCAGGTGTTGGTGGGCGTCGAGGTTGGTGTCGAACCGTGACGAACCGGTACCCAGATCGAGCTGGACGATCTCGCCCATGGCGGCGAGGTCGTTCAGCGTCTGGTAGACGGTGCGCAACGACATCGTGGGCATGTCGCGACTGGCTCGGGCGTGCACGGCCTCGGCCGTGGCATGCCGGAGCTCGTCGTGCAGGACCCGGAAGATCAGTTGCCGTTGCGGCGTGACCTTGAGGCCCCGGGCCCGGAAGATGTCGGTGAGCTCGTCGGGTGACTTCACGCTGTCGACCATAGCCACCCCAACCGCTGTTCTCAACGATTGTCAACAACGTGACGTTGTCGACGAGGCGGAACCGGCGTGTTTGCGTAGGCTCGGCCCCGGCGGCCGACCGTGCAGCAGACAGCCGAGCTGTCCACAGAGGAGCGCCCCATGGGTCCCGGAACCTTCGACCGAACCGCCGCCATCCAACGCCTCGTCGATGCGCAGGCGTCGGGCACGTCCGTCGACGTGCTCGTCGTCGGCGGCGGGATCACCGGCGCCGGAGTTGCGCTCGATGCCGCGTCGAGAGGCCTGCGCACGGTGCTGGTCGAGCGGGGTGACTTCGCCTCGGGTACGTCATCGCGCTCGTCGAAGCTCGTCCACGGAGGCCTCCGCTACCTCCAGCAGGGCGACATCCGCTTGGTCTACGAGGCGCTCGCCGAGCGGCAGCGGCTGCGGCACAACGCGCCCCACCTCGTGAAGGTGCTGCCGTTCCTCCTCCCGATCTTCACCCGTGACGGGCTCTTCAACCGCAAGCTCGCATGGGCGCTCGGCAAGGCCATGTGGATGTACGACGTCACGGGTGGCGCCCGCATCGGCAAGCTCCACAAGCGCCTGTCGGTCGACGATGCTCTCGCCTACATGCCCACGCTCCCCCGCGAGCGCCTCGCCGGGGCCTACCTCTACTACGACGCCACCACCGACGACGCCCGCCTCACCCTCGCCGTCATCCGCACCGCAGCCCTCGACCACGGCGCCATCGCGGTCAACCGCGCCGAGGTGACCGGGTTCGTGCACGACCACGGGCACATCGCAGGAGCGCAGATCGACCTCGACGGCCAGCGCATCGAGGTGCGCGCCCGCCACGTGGTGAGTGCGGCCGGCGTGTGGGCCGACCGGGTGCGGGGGCTCGATCGCGAGCACGCGCCCGACACGATCCGTCCGGCCAAGGGGATCCACATCACCGTCCCGTGGGAGAAGGTGCGCAACGAGGTGGCGGTGGTGGTGCCCGTGCCGAAAGACAAGCGGTCGGTGTTCGTCGTGCCGTGGGGCGACCAGACCTACATCGGCACCACCGACACCGACTACGACGGGCCCCTCGACGACCCGCGCTGCACCGGGGACGACATCGCCTACCTCCTCCGCGCCATCAACGGCTCGGTCGACGAGCCGATCACGGTCGACGACATCACCGGTGTCTGGGCCGGACTCCGCCCTCTGGTGAAGACCGACGGCAGCGGGCGCACCGCCGACCTGTCGCGCCGCCACCGGGTCACGGTCGACGACGACGGGCTCATCAGCGTCAACGGAGGGAAGCTGACCACCTACCGCGAGATGGCCGCCGACACGGTCGACGCAGTGGTCGGGCAGCTCGACGACGCCGCTCGATCCAGGGTCCACCGCCGCTCGCTCACCGCTCGGCTCCCCCTTCGGGGTGCAGTGGGCTACCCGCAGGTCCACGAGCTCGGGGCCGCCGGCGCCGGCGCGACCGGGCTCGACGACGCCGCTGTGATCCACCTCGCCGACCGCTACGGCGGAGAGGCTCGCACGCTCCTGGCCATGATCGAGAGCCAGCCGAAACTCGGCGAGCGCCTGGTGGCCGATCACCCCTACCTGCGCGCCGAGGTGGTCTACGCCGCCCGCTACGAGATGGCGTGCACGGTCGACGACGTGTTGACACGGCGGGTGCCGATCCGCCTGCGCGACGCCGCCGGCTCGATCGACGTGGCTGACCTGGTCGCCGAGCTGATGGCACCCGATCGCGGATGGGATGACGAGCGACGCGCCACCGAGGCCGCGACCTTCCGCTCCGAGGTCGTCGCCGAGCGATCCGCTGCCGGGCTTCCCACCCACTCGACCGCGGCGGAGGCGAGCTGATGACCCGCTCTCCCACGCCTCTGCCCGCGCCCGGATCGGATGCGCCGACCCCGCCCATCGAACTGCCCGACTCCTCGACCGCCACAGGGCGACTCCGCACCGATCTCGTCGACGTGCCCGACCAGGTGCGACGCCGCTTGGCCGACGCGTGCAGCGCGGTCACCGATGACCACGGCGTGCGCGCCGAGGCTTCGAGGGACTGGTGGCCGCTGGCCATGACGTGGGCACTCGACAACCAGGTGCCGGCTCTGGCTGCATTGGTCGCCCGACCGGCCGATCCCGCTGAGGTCGCTGCGGTGCTCGCCATCTGCAACGAGGCTCGCGTCCCGGTCACCGCGATCGCCGGCCGCAGCGGGGTTTGCGGTGCCTCTTCGCCCGTGCACGGGGGCGTCGCGCTCGACCTCACCGGGCTCCACGGTGTGCGCTCCGTCGACGACGAGTCGCTGGTGCTCGACGTACTGCCGGGCACGTTCGGCGACACGCTCGAGGCCCAGCTGAGAGCGACCCACGGACTGACCCTGGGGCACTGGCCCCAGTCGGTGGCGCTGTCCACCGTGGGCGGCTGGCTGGCATGTCGGTCGGCCGGCCAGCTGTCGAACCGCTACGGGAAGATCGAGGACCTCGTCGTCGGTCTCGACGTGGTGCTCGCCGACGGGCGCACCATCCACACCGGCGGCAGCCCACGCTCCGCGGTGGGGCCCGACCTCACACAGGTGTTCGTGGGCTCCGAGGGAACCCTCGGCATCATCACCGGCGCCCGCCTCCGGCTGCGACCCGCCCCAGAGGTCGAGGAGCATGCGGCGTTCGCGTTCCGCAGCTGGCACGACGGGATGGCCGCATGCCGACGCATCCTTCGCCGAGGAGCCGACCCGGCCGTCCTGCGGCTGTATGACGACGTCGAGTCCGACCGCAGCTACCAGACGGGCGAGGGGCGTCACGTCCTCCTCGTGATGGACGAGGGCGATCCGCTCACCGTCGATGCCAACATGCGCATCGTCGCCGACGAGTGCAGTGCCGCCGACATCCTCGACGACGGCCTCGTCGCGCGTTGGATGGGTCACCGCAACGACGTCGCCACCCTGGAGAGCCTCGTCCGCAACGGCTTCGTCGTCGACACCCTGGAGGTGTCGGCCCCGTGGTCCTGCCTCGACTCGATCTACCGCGCCACGGTGGCCGGGCTCTCCGCGATCGACGGCGTGCGCGCCGCATCGGCCCACCAGTCCCACGCCTACACCGACGGTGCCTGCCTCTACTTCTCCTTCGCCGGTCGTCCCCCGGCGGGTGACGGCGACCGGTTCTACCGGCAGTGCTGGGACGTGGGAACTCGGGCCGTGCTCGCCAACGGGGGTTCGCTGAGCCACCACCACGGGATCGGACTCAACCGCTCGCGGTTCGTCGGTGAGTCGTTGGGGTCGGCGTTCGACGCGCTGGTCGCGCTGAAGCGGGCTCTCGACCCCGTTGGGATCCTGAACCCCGGCAAGCTCGGGCTGCCCGATCCGTTCGGAGACGTCGAGTGGCCCTGACCGACCCCCCCGAGGTGAACAGATGAGCGTGTTGGCGATCGACGTGGGAACGAGCAGCATCCGTGCCTCGGTGGCGAGGCCGGACGGGACGGTCGAACGGGAACGCCACGTGCCGTTCCTCCCGTCGACGCCCTTCCCCGGACTGGTCGAGTTCGACGCCGCGGAGATGGCGGTGGTCGCGGTCGCGCTGGCCCGCCAGGTGCTCGGCGACGGCGGCCCGGTCGAGGCCGTCGGCATCACCAACCAGCGTGCCTCCACCGTGGTGTGGGATCCGGTCAGCGGCGATCCCGTCGGTCCCGCCCTCGGCTGGCAGGACCTGCGCACCGTGGGTGAGTGCCTGGCCCTCCAGGCCGATGGCATCCGCCTTGCCCCCAACCAGTCGGCCACCAAGGTTGCCGCCCTGCTCGATCAGGCCGATCCCGACCGGCGGCGCGGCCTGCTCGTCGGCACCGTCGACTCGTGGCTGGCCTGGGTCCTCACCGAGGGAAGGGCACACGTCACCGACCTCACCAACGCCTCGGTGACCGGCCTCCTGTTGCTCGACGGATCGGGTTGGGATCGGTCGGTGCTCGACGCACTGAGGATCCCGGTCGAGTCGCTGCCGTCGATCGTCGACTCCGCGAGCGTGGTGGGGCGCGCCGTCGCGCTTCCGGGTGCCCCACCGATCGCCGGCATCGTCGGTGACCAGCAGGCCTCGCTCGTCGGGCAGTGCTGCGTGCTCCCCGGACTGGCCAAGATCACCTTCGGCACCGGCGGGATGCTCGACATGTGGCTGGGCGACGAGCGGCCCGCGTTCGCGACACGAGGCGCGGGCGGCACCTTCCCCATCGTCACCAACCGCCGGGCCGGTCGTGTCTCGTGGGGACTCGAGGGGATCATGCTCGCAGCGGGCACCAACGTCGAGTGGCTGCGCGACGACCTCGGCATCATCGCCGACGCCGCGTCATCCGACGCCGTCGCGGCCGAGTGCGACAGCGCCGAGGGGGTGGTGTTCGTCCCTGCGCTTCTCGGCTTGGGTACTCCGCAATGGGACCACGGCGCCAGGGGCACCCTCCTCGGGGTCACGCGCGGCACCACGCGCGCCCATCTGGTGCGCGCCGTGCTGGAGGGCGTGGCCCAGCGAGGAGCCGATCTCGTCGAGGCGGCCGAGACCGATTCGGGCAGCACCATCGGCTCCTTGCGGATCGATGGCGGCATGAGCGCCAACGCAACGTTCGTCCAAGCACTCGCCGACGCCACGAGGCGCCCCATCGAGCTGTCACCGGTGCTCGAGGCAACGACGAGGGGCGCCGCCTTCTTCGCCGCGCTGGGTATCGGGCTCCTGCGCGACGAGGACGAGATCGCCGGGCTGTGGAGACCGCGTGGAGTGGTGGAGCCGAAGGGGGAACTCGATCGTGGCCGCTGGGCAGACGCCGTACGCAGGGCCGGCGGTTGGCACGATGAGCTCTCCGCGATCGACTTCTGAGCCGCGCCTCGCGTGACCGTCGACACGGCTACTCTGTGACTGATGTCACCGCTCGGTGACATGTTCGGGGCCCGGCGCACGACGGGACCGATCATCGACATACCTGGGGGAAGCGAATGTCCAGCAGCTCACACCGGAGGTTCGGCGCCGTCGTCGCCATGTCGGCGCTCCTCCTGGCGGGGTGCGGTGGCGGTGGAGGAGGCGGTGCCGGCTCCGCGGAGGCCGAGGCCGAGGCCGACGAGAATGCACCAGCCGAGTCCAGCGATACGGGCGATGTCACCATCGTGAACTTCGGCTACGAGGAAGCGGAGTTCACCACCAGTGCCGGCACCGAGGTCGCATGGGTCAACGAGGGGTCGGCGCCGCACACGGTGACCGGCGACGACTTCGACTCCGGCGTGATCCGCAAGGGCTTCCGCTGGACGCACACGTTCGAGGAGCCCGGCACCTACGAGTACTGGTGCACCAACCACGAAGGCATGATGCTCGGCACCGTCGTCGTCGAGTGAGCCCGCCGCGGTGCGGCGGCCGCTGGGGGGCGGCTGCCGCACCCGTCGGAACCGGCGACGTTCCGTGACACACTGGAGCGGTGATGGTGAGTCGGCTGGGTGGCCGCGGCTCGGCAGTGACCGGGTCGAGGAAGGTCGGGGCTCCGCAGGGCAGGGTGCTGGCTAGCGGCCAGTCGAGGTGACTCGCAGGACAGTGCCACAGAGAACAGACCGCCGATGGCCCGGGCGACCGGGCACAGGCAAGGGTGAAACGGTGCGGTAAGAGCGCACCAGCGCCCGGGGCGACCCGGGCGGCTCGGTAAACCCCACCCGGAGCAAGGCCATACGTGGGCGTGGATGGCCCGTCCGCCCGGAAGGGCACCCCACGGGTAGGCCGCACAGATGGATGGCCACCCATCGGGATCCCGGTAACGGACCCGTGGACAGAACCCCGCCTACAGGCCGACTCACCTTCACACCACCCGTGCCGGGCTCGGCGCAGGCGTCGACCCCAGCGTCAGCAGCGCGCCAGATCGGTCGACTTGCCTCACAACACCCCGCCGACGACCGATCCCTGTGGCGAGGCCAATCGCGACACAGGAATTGCGGGCCACTGTGGCCGTGCGGCGGGTCCGTCCAGAGAGGTCAGCAGATGAGCGACGTGTCGAACGGCCCTGATTGGTGGCTCGCCAGCGACGGGAAGTGGTATCCGCCGCAGTCCGTCTCCACCGCGCCGCCGCCCCCACCTACGCCAGCCGCGCCGACGCCGGTCGGCAACGGCATGGCCGTCGCCGGGCTCGTACTCGGCGTCATCGCGGTCGCGCTGGCAATCCTCGGGATGGTGATCATCGATCAAGCGGTGGACGACGTCGACGATTGCTTCGATGCCATTGGGCACGACGTCGAGACCGGGGCAAACACCTCCGAAGCTGCATGCGACTGACGCCCGCTGGCGCCGTCGCCATTGGCGCCTGAGAGGACCGACAGATGACCAGACTTCGCCTCATCGCGACGGAGGGCGACGCAACCTGCGGGCGACCACCAGGAACACGACGGCGAGGAGCACCATGAAGCCGACGAGCATCACCAGGCTGGTGGTGCCACCAGCGTCGTCACTCGCCCGTCCGCTCTTGGAGCCCTCGATGTAGGACTCGACCGCATCGATGGCGGGGTCGCTGCCATCGGTCACGGCGGTGGCCGGGGCCGACGAGACCACGACGAGCATGACAGGAAGAGAGGGCATCGGGCGTGACGCTAGCGGCGGACCTGCGATGGTCATCGCACACCGGACACCTGACCAACGTCGATCAGCGCGGCGCCTCGTTGAACGCGTGCAGCACCGGCCCGTGCGGCCCGGACGCGATCCGGGTGATCGAAGGCTGGCCCACCCGGGTGCGCCAACCAACCTGGTTGGTGCCGCCCAACGCCCACGACAGTGCAGCCTTGATGGGCGACACGTGGGTGACGACGACGATGTCGGCGTCGGCGCCATCCGCGAGGAGCTCGTCGCAGGCAGTGCCCACCCGACGGGCCAACGCTGCCATCGACTCGCCGCCCCGCGGTGCGAACTCAGGATCGGTGCGCAGCTGCGTCCACACCTCGGCTGACACCTCGTCGAATCGTCGTCCGTCGAGCTCGCCGTAGTCGAGCTCGATCCACCGTTCGTCGATCTCGACGTCCATCCCGAACGCCTCGGCCGTGCGGCGGCACCGCAACAGCGGGCTGGAGACGAGCCGATCGATCGGTCCGATCCAGGCCGCCACGGCTGCGGCCTGCGCCTCGCCGATGTCGTCGAGGTCGGGATCGAGGCGCCCGAGCAACAGCCCCTGCGCATTGGCCGGGGTGCGTCCGTGACGCACGATGATGAGCATCAGGGCACCCGGTCGCGGTCGAGGCGACCCTCGCTGATGAGCATCCGTCGGCGACCCCCGTCGGCGAGGCGAAACTGGCGCCACGACCACCAGATCGCCGCAGCTCCCAGCACCTCGAGGACGACCCCTGCGATCCCCCGGCCGAACGTAGGGAGCGCCGCATCCGGCAGATCGAGACCGAACGCCGGCCACCAGAACAGTTCGGTGGTGCTCCACGTGCCGTCGAGGACCAGGTGGACCATCATCCCGATGGGCAGGCCGAGCCAGCGGCGTCGATCGAGGCGGCGCCCGCGAGTGGCGAGCATCACGAGAGCGAGAGCACCGACCGACGCAGCCAGCGTGTGCAGCACCGGCGGCACACCCGGTACGACGTCGACGAGTGGGAGCACCGTGCCAGCGACGACCAACCGGTAGTCGAGTGCCGGGCTCTTGAAGACGACGACCACGCCGACGAAACCCACGCCGATGAACCAGAGCAGCACGATTCAGTGGACCAGCATGCGCCCGCACTCCTCGCAGATCGCGGGCTCGTCGGGAGGAAGCTTGCGGATGCGTGCGATCTCGACCGCCGAGAGCATGAGGTGGCACCCACCGCACGACGTGCCGATCAAGCGTGCCACGGCGATGCCGCCGAGCTGGGGGCGGATGGACTCGTAGTGGGCGAGCTGGTCGGCCGGGACGGTGGCCGCCGCGGCCGCACGCTCGGTGGCGACCCGCTCGATGTCGGCGTCGATGTCGCGTTCAGCCTCGACGAGGGCTGCGCCGATCGTGTCCTCCTCGGTATCGATGCGTTCGCGCTCCGCGTCGAGTGCGGCCAGGCGCTCGTCGAGCGGCTCGATGGCGGTGAGCACCTCGAGCAGCTCGTCCTCGAGCACCTCCTGGCGGCGGGCGAGGGCACCGAGCTCCTCCTGGAGCCCCTGCAGTTCGCGCGGCGAGGTGACCGAGCCGCTGTAGAGGGTGCGGTCGGTATCGGCGTGCTTGGACTCGATGCTGGCGATCTCGTCCTCGAGACGCTTCTGTTCGCGACTCAGGCCGGCCCGCTCCTCCTCGATCGAGTGGCGCTGAGCAGCGACGTCGGCACGGGCGGCGCTGAGCGAGGCAAGCGCCTCTCGCTCGGGCAGGTGGTCGCGACGGTGGCGAAGCTGCTCGGCAGCCGTGTCGTGCTCTTGGATGATGAGGAGTTGCTCGAGGGCGCTCACGTGCGCCCAGCCTGCCAGATCAGCGCGGCAGGTGGGTGCGCAGCCGACTGCGGGCCCCGTCGATGCGCTCGAGCGCCTCGCGACGGTCCTCGGCGGCACCGATCGACCGGTCGTCGTCGCCGGCATCCGGGGTCGGCGAGTCACGTTCGACCGCCACCAACGTGTCCTCGAAGCCGTCGCCGTCGTAGGCCACGAGGGGGGGCTCCTCCATGTGGATGACATCGGGAGCCGACGCCTCGTCACCCTTCTCGAAGAAGGCGTCGATGGCCTGTTGCCGCACACCTCGTCCTCGGCGACGCGACGTGTGCGCACCGGACGCGGCAGGAAGCGGCCCGGCGGCTGACCGGCGACGGAGGTCGACACGACGCTCGACGAGCGGAGCGATCTGGTTGGCGACGGCGCGGAGGAACCAGCCGATGAGGAGCGCGGCGACCACTGCGAGGAGCAGCTCGGTCCGTGCCGCACCGATGAGGGACGCCATCGCCGGCACCGCCCAGCCGATGGAGCCGACATCGATCGCCGGGAGCGCGATCGTGACGGCGAGCGCGAGACCGGCGAGCACCATGAGCGCCCTTCCAGTGGTGTGGAGGAGGTGGTCGAGACGAGCGAGGACAACCGCTCCCACGCACAGGCCGGCCAGCGAGACGAGCAATCCGACGAGCGCGGTGCCACGCAGGCTCTCGACTGCGGCGGCCGTGGTGGCGACCGGGGTCGCGACCGGGCCGGGTGAGATCACGGCGGAGGCGGGGAACGTTCGAGCGAGATCGAGGTCGAGGTCGCGGAGCGCGGCGAGCACAGCCGGCGTGACGACCTCGGGATCGAGGTGCAGCACCGGCCTCTGACCGGCCCGCCACGCACGGTGGGCGTCGGTGGCGGCGCGCTGGACGTCGTCGATGAGGGCGCTGTCGCGTGCCGTCCGATTGGCAACCGCCACGAGGGTCTCACCCGGACGGTCCGCGAGGTCGACCGAGCCCTGGGGCAGCACGCGGACCAGCTCAGCGACGAACTGCTCTCGGGCACGCTCGATGCCGAAGAGGTCAGGGGCAGCGTCGGTCACCACCTGCTCGGAGAGGGTCATCGACGTGATCCCGATGATGACCATCGCCATGGCGGCGCACAGCAAGGACACGGTGACGAGGATCTGACCGAACCGACTGCGCTGCACGGCCTCATCCCTCCTGTGGTCACGTGGCGACGACGGCAGTTCCGCCTCGGTGGCGGGCCAGCCGTCTCTCACATCATCGGCGTCCGCATCGCGCACTTGAGGGCGCAATGAACCGGACAGCTAACCGCACGTGATGCTGACCACTCCGACGCCTGCGTCGACCTCGCCGGATCCGCTGACGTAGAGGTCGTACTCGCGCCCCTCGTGCTGCACCGGGTGCAGCGCGCAGATGTCGACATCGAAGGCGTAGCCCTCGTCACCGATCGTGAGCTGGCCGCGACCGGTTCCGGCGAGATCCGAGCTCGGCAGCGAGCTTGCGGGGGAATCCGACGGCGCGGCCCCACCTGCTCCGGATGCCTCCGGGTCGTCGCCACAACCCGCCAGCACCGCGAGTGCGAGGAGTGAGGGAACGAGGATGTGACGGTGAGGGAAGATCATAGAGAGGGTGCACTCGACCACGCTCTGTGGGCGCAAGCGCCACGACCGGGTCATCGGTCACAGGAGGAGGGTTCCCGTGATAAGAGGCTCCACTCAGGGATCGGGTACCGGACCCGTCCGAAGCACACAACGCCTACATCGCCGAATACCAAGCGGCATAGGCGGCGCCTACTTCGACAAGCGTCGCAACAGCCCCGCCCGCCAACGCCGACTCGTCGCCCAACTCGAAGCCATGGGCCACCACGTCCCTCTCGAACGCACAGCTGCCTGACCCAACCCAACCTCGGAGCTACGCCCCGAAACGGGGGCTCCGCCCCCGTACCCCCCGCACGCCCAGACCCCCGTGGCGAAGGGGATTCACATCTCGGTGCAGCTGGGCGAGGGCATGGACGCGCTCCTCGATGGCTCGCCAGCTCGGCCGCGCATCGGTCGGCCCGTAGTACAGCACCTCGATGCCCTCGGCGTAGGCGGCCGCGAGCACCTCGCGATGGCCGCCCGTGGCATTGAACGCGTAGGCATCGGAGAATCCACCTGGCGGCCGGGGCGCGCTGCCGCCGAATGCCTCGGACACGGCGAGGTGCTCGGCAACGATCGCGTCGAACACGTCTCGGTCACCAAGCAGGTCGAGTACCCGTTGGTCACCAAGCAGTTCGTGGACGTCGTAGAAGTGCCGGGCCATCCGTGCAGCCACGATCTCGTCACGGGTGGTGTCCGGGCCAATCTTCGAGTTGAGGATCATGATCTTCTCGATGAGCGTCCGACCGGGATGCAGGCAGGTGATGTCGATCGGCTGCAGGTCGGGGTTTGCCGAGACATCCTCGCCGACGTCAGCCAGCGCTTCGGCGACGAGCGGGGTCAGCGTCTGCACCGCGGTCGGTGCCGGCCCGCCGGAGTAGCCGAGCTCGAGCCGGATGTGATCGAGCAACGTGCCGTCGCTGGCGAAGTTGGCGGGATAGGCGACGCTGACCGTCCGGTGCTCGCCCTTTCCGAGAAGCGGTTGCCGATGCGCCAGCCCTTCGTGATCCTCGTGCCGCCCTTGAAGATGAACCCGTCGGCCCGTGCAGCCGCCATGCCACGAAGCGCTCGAGACACCCAGTAGTCCTTCTCGACGGCCAACACTGGGATGCCGAGGTGGTCGGCTGCGCCGATGAGCTCGTCCCGGAACTCGGGGGTGGATTGGCGGTCGCCATCGGCCATGCTTGATTCCTTGGAGCTAGTTTCTCGTAACGAGTTACTCCTATAGTGTGGCTATGCGAGAGGCACAAGCGGGATCGATCACCGGCATCGCTCCGACCATCCGCGCTCGCATCGCCTACGCGGACGGCTTCTGGCGCCCGGAGGACTTCGACGACCTCGGGAATCCGAACGCCGTGGACCAGGCCCTCGCCGATCTACACACCGCCGGCGGGCTGCGACGCCTCCGACGCGGCCTGTACTGGCGCGGCCGCCAGACCGCCTTCGGCATGTCCCGCCCGTCGAACGCCGACATCCTCGAGCAGATCACCGGACTGACCCACGGCATCGGCCCGTCGGGATACAGCGCGGCACTCGCGCTCGGGCTCTCCACCCAGGTTCCCCGCGACGAGACCTTCGCCCTACCGATCCGCACCCCCACCGGACTGCCCGACGGGATGAAGGTCGTCTCTCGCGCGGCACGGGGCGGGCGGCTCGACGCCAAGCTGCGTCCGCAGGAGGTCGCCTGGCTCGAGATCGCCGGTAGTTGGCGCGACCACGTCAGCGATCCCGCTGAGGCCGAGCGCCAGTTCCGAGCTGCGATCAACTCCGAGTCGATCAGGCCCGAGCGCATCGCCGCGGCCGCACGCACCGAGCCTCCCGCCGTGAGGCGGACCATCACGTCCCTGCTGCGCGCCGCCGGAAGGGCGAGGGATGCTGATCGGGTCCCGGTGCGGTCGGTCGCGTAGCAGGCTCCATGCCAGCGGTGTGACGAACGACCACGGGTTTCTGGAGGAACGCTCGCAAACTTTGGGGTGGGTATGTCAAGTGAGGGAACCGTGTCGTCCGGGCCCTCGGTCTCAAACCGAGCGACCTCCGGAGGTCTCGTTGCCCCTTGCCGATCTGCCCAAGCTCACGTTCTCGACACGCCAATTCGATGAAATGCTCGGCGTGTCGCGCCCGACCGTCGACCGGCTCGTTGCTGATGGTCGGTGGACCTCGGGCCGACTCGTCGAACGGCTATCCCCGTGTGGGCAATCGATGAGCTGCTCGCGCGTCCCGACCCACGGCCGACATGAACTGGCGAGTTCAACCACCTGCGCGTAACGCATCCTGCAGACAAGGCGAGTCACCTCGCGGTGAAGATCTCACCGAGCGATGGCGGGCCAAGGCCGGCCATCGCACTGGAGAGGCGACTTCCTTCGGCATTCCCCATCGCCAGGAAGACAGCCCGATGGCATCACCGACTCGAACGGTCTGATCCTCGATCTGCTGCCCATCGGTCGGGCAGGACCCCGAAGTCGGCACAACCCCGGCAAGCCCACCCTCGTTGAGCGAGTGCCGGATCGCCTCGGCAAGCTGCTCGGCCTTCTCGCGTAGCGGAAGGGTCGCGCCCGCCAGCGCGTCGGGAGCGGGCAGCGTGATCTGCCTCGGTGAGGTCGACGGAGCGGTCGCGGCGTTGGCCGGGTTCGACGCGATCAGGCCCCACCTGATCGCCTGGGCGAACGCGGCGTGCAGGATCACGTGGACCTTGCGCACCGGCGCCGACGCAAGCGGCTGGCCCTTCGGTCCCCCACCCTTGCGAAGCTCGGCGTCGAACGCGTCGAGGTGCATCGCCGGGACCTTCGAGACGCGCAGCTTGCCGAGCCCGCAGCGCGCTTCCGAGCGGTCCCTCTCACGAGGGAGGACCGCACCGGTCCGGAGCGAGTTCGGTGTCAAACCCGGTGTCTTTTCCAAACTGAACGAGATCGAGACGCCGGATCTTACCTAAAACACCAGGTCAACTACGTGGGCGCTGAGGGACTCGAACCCCCGACCCCCTCCTTGTAAGGGAGGTGCTCTGAACCAACTGAGCTAAGCGCCCGAGGACCTGTAGAGCCTAATGGGCGGGTGGGCGGCCGTGGCCAGCGGCATCGGGGGCGCTCGCGGCACCTGCTGCATCGAGGACGCTCAGCGCCCCGGCGGTCTCGGGCTGCAGATCCGGCAGGTCGTCGGGCCGGAACCAGCGGACCGATGCGATCTCCGGGGAACATGGCTCCAGATCGTCGAGGCCGGCATTGCTCTGGGGAACCGCACGGAACACCACATCGACGCGCCTCGGGGCCGGATCGACGACCACGAGCGGCTCGCCGATGAGCTCGATCTCGAGCCCCACCTCTTCGCGGACCTCGCGACGCACAGCGTCGTCGGCCCGCTCGCCCCGGGCCAGGAGCCCGCCGGGAAGACCCCACCGCCGGCGGTACCGCTGCTCGATGAGGAGCACCCGTCCGTCGGCCCGCTCGATGCGACAGATGGCGCCGACGGTGTAGGACGGCGAACCCCACCGGACGAGGCGGCGCCGCACGGGAGCGGGCAGGCGGCTGAATCCGGCGAGCAGGAGCCGGTGCAAGCGGGGAGGCACGGGCCGATCCTACGGTGCACCCTGCGGCAAGGAGCGCCCATGGCGCACCTGTGGCGTGTTGTCACAGAGGGCGGCGTGCCTCGAGGATCTCGTCGAGCAGCGCCGCCGACGTCGCTGCGATCGGAGTGCGGCGCGCCGTGTGATCGAGCACCACGAGATGTCGACCGTTCGCATCGGCGACGACGGCACCCGCCTCACGACACACGAGGAGCCCTCCGAGGTAGTCCCACGAGCCGTGGGCGTCGATGCTGCAGTCGACGAAGGCGTCGAGGGTGCCATCGGCCACCGCGCACAGGTCGAGAGCGGCGGCGCCGAGCGCGCGGAACTGCCGCCACCCCAGGTGCCGAGCGGGGAGCCCGGAGATGCCCACCACGGCGTCGGCCAGACCAACCTGCGACCCGATCCTCAGTTCCTCGCCATCGCAGCGTGCGCCTCGCCCACGTACCGCTTCGTACCTGCGCCCGTGCGCCAGGTCGACGACCACGGCGACCAGCGGTCCCTCCTCGTCGACCGCGCAGAGGCTCGTCGCGAACCACGGCACCCCGCGATGCGCGTTGGTCGAGCCGTCGAGCGGATCGACCACCACGGTCACCGCCCGATCGGCGTGGTGACGGCCGCTCTCCTCGCTGAGGACGCCCAGCCCCGCTCCGACCAGCATCTCGACGGCCACAGCGTCGGCGGCGAGGTCGCTGCGGTACTGGCCGGGCCGGGTGCCAGCCAAGCCCCAGTCGGTGAGGCCCCCGAGGGTGTCGGCGATGGCGTCGGCCACCCGGTGCAGCAGAGCCAGCAGGACGTCGGACATCACGGCGACGGTAGCCGAGGGCCTCTCCGGCCTGGCAGTCTGGGGTCGTGGCTGCCATCGATGTCCCCGTCTTCGTCGCCGACCTCAAGGATCACGCGATCGATCACGGCTTCCACGTGCACGACGAGCGGCACTTCGTCGAGACCTACTCGCTGCGCCAGGCGTGGGAGGTCGACCTGCACCCCGAGGAGGCCTGCGGAGGTCCGCTCGACCTCCACCTCGCCCTCGAGGTCGATCCGCGCACGCTCCTCGGGTTCGAAGATGCCGTCATCGACATGCCCGAGTCCGACGAACCACCCGACCTCTGGCAGTTCCCTCTCCTCTTCACCTGGGGCCTGCCGCCCCTGCCGAAGGGTCCCGATCTCCTGCTCCTCGTCACCGAGCTGGCCGGCATCGGCGGGCCCGACCTTCCCCTCGAGGTGTCGGCCATCGACTCCACCGCCTCGGTCACCGAGGCCACCGAACGCAGCCTCAGCATCGTCGGGCGCATCGAGGTGTCGCTGTCGCACATCTTCCTCGGCCAAGAGCAGCTGTGCGACACCCTCGACCGCTGCCTCGAGGTGAGCCGCTTCCTCCTCGACCGGGCGCCGATCTGGCTCGACGAGTGACCGTCGCCCTCGGAAGGTCGGTCTAACCACCTGAGCGACGCTGCTATCCTTCGCCCCTGCAATCCGGGGTAGCTCAGCTGGCAGAGCAACTGACTGTTAATCAGTAGGTCGTGGGTTCGAGCCCCACCCCCGGAGCTCCACGATCTGGGCCCACCGGCCCCACGGGCCAGTAGCTCAGTGGTCAGAGCAGGCGACTCATAATCGCTCGGTCGCAGGTTCGATCCCTGCCTGGCCCACTCGCCATCGGATCCTCAGATCGACCGGAGCCGTGCCGATCTCCGAGCGAGAGCGCTGGTCAGCCCGACCGGTGCGCACCGTCCGGAGCACACCCATGGATCACGGCGAGACACTCGAGTTCATCCTTGACAACTCGGCCGACATCATCATGCTGGTCGCCGCCGACGGCACAGCGGAGTACATCACCCCGTCGGTCGAGCGGGTGCTGGGTTGGCCACCCTCGACGTTCAGGACGCGCTCGACGTTCGACATGATCCACCCCGAGGACCTGGCCCCCATCACCGAAGCGTTCATCGGCACGTTCGACCCCGCCGCCGTGTTGCGTCCCGACCGGTTCCGCACCGCGCGCAGCGACGGCACGTGGGCCTGGTTGGAGGCTCGTGTCTCCTACGCCGCCGGCCGCTCCGACGTGGTGATCGTGTCGGCGCGAGACGTCACCGACGAGGTCGAAGCAGCAGAGCGGGCGGCCGTCAACGAAGAGGAGCGCCGTCACGCCGAGGAGCGACTTGCCTACGCGAGCCTGCACGACCTGCTCACCGGCCTTCCGAACCGCCACCTCCTGGGCGACCGGATCGACCAGGCCATCCGGCGCGCCAACCGAACCGGCACCCGCTCGGCGCTGCTGTTCTGCGACCTCGACCGGTTCAAGGTGGTGAACGACGCCCTCGGGCACACCGTTGGCGATCAGCTCCTCACCATCGTCGCCAGGCGCCTCCGCTCCTGTCTGCGCGAGACCGATACCGTCGCTCGCTTCGGCGGCGACGAGTTCGTCATCCTCACCGAGGACCTGGCCGACGACGACGACGCCAGCGCCCTCGCCCACCGTGTGCACGAGGTGCTCGCCGATCCGATCCACCTCGACTCCCACACCCTCTACGTCACAGCCTCCACCGGCGTCGTCACTGTCGATGGCGAGCAGGCGCGCGACGAGCTGCTCAGCGACGCCGACGCCGCCATGTACGCCTCGAAGGAGGCTGGTCGCGACGGCTGGACCGTGTTCAACACCGAGCTGCGCCGACGAGCATCAGACCGCCTCCACATCGAGTCCGACCTCCGCCACGCGCTCGCCACTGGCGCGGGCCTGGCCGTTCACCTGCAACCCGAGGTGGCGCTCGCCAGTCGGGCCACGATCGGGTTCGAGGCGCTCATCCGCTGGACGCTCCCCGATGGCACCAACATGGCACCCGATCGGTTCCTCCCGATCGCAGCCGATGCCGGCTTGATGCACCTCGTCGGGCGGTACGTCGTGTCGAGCGTCGCCGAGGGTCTCCGCCAGCTGCGGGTGGCGAACAGTCGCTCGTGGATCGCATTCAACGCCGCCGCCGAGGAGCTCCAGCACCCAGACTTCGCTAAGCAGGCGATCGACATGCTCGACGTCATCGGGGTGGACGCCAACCGCGTCTGCATCGAGATCACCGAGCACAGCATCCTGAAGGATCCTGCGGGAGTCGAGGCCGCACTGCGCCCACTCCGCGAGCTGGGGGCCTCGGTCGCCATCGACGACTTCGGGACCGGCTACTCGTCACTGGCCTACCTCACGCGGTTCCGTCCGGAGTACCTCAAGATCGACCGCTCGTTCACCGCCGCCGTGATCGATCAGCCGAGCGAGCGGGCCGTCATCGATGCCGTCTTGCAGCTCGCTGACACCTTGTCGGTCACCACCGTGGCCGAGGGCATCGAAACCGAGGAACAGGCCCAGATGCTCACCGAGCTCGGCTGTCAACTCGGCCAAGGCTGGCTCTTCGGGCGTCCGGGACCGATGGCGCACATCATCGGCGGATAGCTCCGACCAGGGCCTCGACTGCCCTTCACGCCACGTCATCGGGCAGGCTGGACCGGTGGAGAACTGCGACATCGCCATCATCGGCGCCGGACCTGCGGGGGCTGCGGCGGCCATCCGAGCCGCCCGCGGCGGCGCGCGGGTGGTCATGTTCGAGAAGGGGGCATACGGGCGCGACAAGGTGTGCGGCGACGGCCTCACCCCGAGAGCCGTCGGCGCCATGCGCGAACTGAAGGCCGAGCTCGACGACGCCCATCGCATCGACGGCCTGCGCATGATCGCCGGGCGCACCACCCGCCAGCTCGCCTGGCCCTCGACCAGCAGGTTCCCGGACCACGGCGCTGTCGTCCCGCGCCGCCGACTCGACGCCCATCTCGCCGATGTGGCGCAGGAGGCAGGGGCCGAGATCCTCTGGGCGACCACCGCAACCCCGTCCATCGACGACCATGGCCGCGTCACCGGCGTCGAGGCTGGGGGCCGACGCTGGTCCGCATCGCTCGTGATCGTCGCCACCGGAGCACCAGGTGCCGTGGCCCGGCTGCTCGGAGCCGAGCGGGTCGCCGACGAGCCGTTCGGGCTCGCCATCCGCACCTACGCGCCGTCGCCGCGCCACGACGACCGTCACCTCGAGGCCTGCCTCACCCTCTCCGACGAGTTCGGTACGGCCGTCCCGGGCTACGGCTGGATGTTCCCTGCCGGCGACGGCACGGTGAACATCGGCGTCGGGGCGCTCTCCACCATGAAGGGGTTCTCGAAGCTGAACCTCAACACCCTGCTCGACAGCTACACGTCGATGGTGCGTGAGCCGTGGGAGCTGGGCGAGCAGCTCGAGCGGCCACGTGCGTGGCGACTACCGATGAGCTCGCAGCGGCGCCACGGACCCGGATGGGTCGCCATCGGCGACGCCGCCGGCCTGATCAACCCGATGAACGGCGAGGGCATCGACTACGGGCTCGAGTCGGGGATCCTCGCCGCCGACACGTTCCTCGACGACCCCGCCACCGCGCCCGAGGTCTACGACGGGCTGGTCGGCGAGCGGTTCGATGCCTTCCTCCGCACCGGGCGACGGTTCAGCTTCCTCATCGGTCATCCGTTCCTGCTACGAACCGGCCTTCGCGTCGCGGTCGGAACCCAGGCCACCGCCGACATCACCTTGGCGGTGATGGGCAACCTGATCGACTCCGACACTCCTGGTGCCGCGGGCCGGGTCCTGCGGCTCGCTGATCGAGCGTTGGCCGCGGCCGACCCCCTGCTGCGCAGCACCCGCGCCACCCGCTGATCGACCGCCCGGCTGCTCAGTCGAGGTTGCGCAAGCGCGGCACGAACACGAGCGCACCAAGTGCCAGGACCACCAGGGCAAGTGAGGTGGCGCCGAGCGCGGCGCGAGGTCCGATCGCCGCCGCAAGGATACCGGTGAGGAACGCACCCAGCTGCGAGAGGCTGAACTGGAGCATGTAGACGCTCATCACCCGACCGCGGTACTCGTCCTCGACATAGGACTGGATCAGCACGTTCGACAGCGACTGGCGGGCCGATTGGCCGACACCCATGAAGAGGAGGAAGCCGGCCATCATCCACACCGACGTGGAGAAGGTGAAGGCGATGAAGAGCATCAGCCCCTGGAACGCCGACCCGACCAGGTACATCGCTCCTCGGCGTCGCGGTGGCAACGATGCGATGACGAGGGCACCGCTCAGGGCGCCGATGCCGCTGATGCTCTGGAGCAGGCCCAACGAGTCGGCACCGGAGTCGAACACGTCCTGCACGAAGCCGCCGAGCAGGAACATGTACGGCATGGCGGTGATCACCACCAGGATGTTGATCCCCATCAGCGGTCCCATGATCGGACTCCGCACGATGTAGGTGATGCCCGCCCAGATGTTGCCGAACCCCGCCCTCATCTCGCCCCGGATGCTCCCCGCCGCCACGGTGTCGCGCCGCACCTCGGGCACCCGTAGGAGGAACAGGGAGGCGAACAGGTAGAGGCCGCACATGAGGAAGTAGACCCACGCCGCGCCCGCCCACTCGAAGATGTAGCCACCGAGCGCCGGCGCGAACAGCCGCATCGTGTTCATCCCCGCCGAGTTGAGCGCCACCGCGTTCATCAGCTGCTCGCTCGGGACGAGCGAGGGCAACAGGGCCTGGCGCGACGGCATCATCAACGCCATCGAGGTGCCCTGCACGACGGCGGAGACGAGGAGCAACCCGAAGGTGAGGCTGTCGGTGAACAACAGGAGACCGACGCCGAGGGCGTTCAGGCCGTTGATGACCTGGCCGGCCTGCACGACCAGCTTGCGCCTCGCTACCCGGTCGGCGATGGCACCACCGACCATGGCGAACACGATGCCCGGGACGGCGCTGGCGAGAGCGATGGTGCCGAGCGCGGCGTAGGAGCCGGTGAGGAGGTACGCGATGTAGGAGCGCACGACCATCTGCATGTTCTGTGAGGCCATCTGGCCCAGCATCGACACGAAGAAGTCGCGGAACAGCGGGATCTTCAGCGACTCGAACGTGCCGAACGAGTCGACCCGCCCGCGCACGCCGCGCCGCCCCGCCGACGGAGCCGGAGGCTCGTCGGTGCTCGGGGTGATCTCCTGCTCGGTGGACGTCAGACCGGATTCCTCATCGTCATCGGAGGCGAGATGGTTCCAGAGTCTAACTAAACCTGCTGGTGGTCGACGCCCCGTCGAGGGGGCTACTCCCCGTCGAGGTAATCGCGGAGCTTCTGGCTGCGATGCGGGTGGCGCAGCTTGGCGAGGGTCTTCGACTCGATCTGGCGGATGCGCTCGCGGGTGACGCCGAACTCGCGGCCCACCTCCTCGAGGGTGCGGGCCTGCCCGTCCTCGAGACCGAACCGCAGTCGCATCACCTGCTGCTCACGTTCGTTGAGCTCCTCGAGGGCGGCGAGCACCGCTTCGTTGAGCATGCGCCGAGCAGCCATCTCGGCCGGTGCCTCCACCTGCATGTCCTCGATGAAGTCGCCGAGGTTCGAGTCGTCCTCCTCGCCCACCGGAGAGTTGAGCGACAACGGGTCGAGTGAGTAACGCAGGATCTCGCGCACCCGCTGGGGGGTCATGTCGACCGCGACGGCCAGCTCCTCGATGTTGGGCTCGCGCTCGAGGTCCTGCATCATCTGGCGCTGCACCCGATGCACCTTGTTGATCGACTCGACCATGTGCACGGGGATGCGGATGGTGCGGGCCTGATCGGCGATGGCGCGGGTGATGGCCTGGCGGATCCACCACGTGGCGTAGGTGGAGAACTTGAAGCCCTTGGTGTAGTCGAACTTCTCGACCGCCCGCATGAGGCCAAGGTTGCCCTCCTGGATGAGGTCGAGGATGAGCATCCCCCGACCGACGTAGCGCTTGGCGATCGAGACGACGAGCCGGAGGTTGGCCTGCGTGAGCGCCAGCCGCGCCGCGTCGGCATCCTTGATGACACGAAGGATCTGGCGACGGGTGGGGGGATCGATGATCTCGCCGTGGTCGGGGCTCTCGGGATCGTCGGCGGCGGCAAGCCGCCCGCGGGCGAACTTGCCCGCCTCGATGCGCCGGGCGAGCGACACCTCCTCGGGACCGGTGAGGAGCGCGACTCGGCCGATCTCCTTCAGGTAGAGGCGAACCGAGTCGGAGCTGCCGCCACCGCTATCGGTGGGGATGCGGACGGCGCGGGTGGGTCGGGTGGCGACCCGCGCCGCCATGCGCGCCGCTCGTGCGGCTGCGGTGGGGTCGGCGGGTGCGGTGCCGCCACTGGTGGCATCGCCTGCGTCGTCGGGCAGTTCGTCGACGCTCTCGTCGACGGTGATGCCGGCCGCGGCGAAGTGGTCGCGGATGCGAAGGATGTTGTCGGGCGTCGGGTCGACGTCTTTGAAGACGGCCATCACGTCGTCGCTCGTGAGGGTTCCGTGCGCCCGGCCCCGCTCGGTCAACCGGTGCAACTCGTCGTCGGGAACCTCGGCCCACGGGGAAGTCCTGTGGCTGCTGTCGTTCATAGCTCCCCTACGGCCCGTTGCCGCAGCCAGGCTAGCAAGCGCTCCTGGGCTTCCGGCTCGGTGGCCGGCTCTCCCATCTCCATGAGGCGCAGGGAGAGCCAACCCGTGATCTCGGCGTAGGGCAGCGGGTCGGGGGCTTGGCGTGCCGCGGCGTCGAGGTCGGCGATGGCCCGTCGGGTGGCTTCGGTGACGAGGCGGCTCACCACGTCGAGCGGATCGGCTTCGGAGTCCTCGACGGCCGCGCGCTGCAACAGGTCGGCGGTGACGGGGTCGACCGACTCGATGGCGTTGCGGGCGTTGGGGTGTGCCGTGAGAGCATCGAGCGCTGCGAGGTAGAGCTCGTCGTCGAACAGGCACGGGTCGAGCAGGTGGATGATCTCGTCGCGACGGTGGATGGCGAGACGGAGCGCCTCGAGCGCAGGGGTGTCGCGCTGGCGTCGGGTGGAGCTCGCCCCGGATCGGGTGTCGTTGCGAGCAACCTCGCCGTCGCGACGCCGGGCCCCCTGCGTGGGACGCGGCGCCGCCTGCACGCCGATGACACCCTCGCGGAGGCGGGCCACGTCGATCCGACAGCGGTCGGCCACCGCCATGAGGTACTGGTCACGGACGAGGTCGCTCGGGTGCTCGGAAATGACCGTCAGCGCGTGCTCGGCGCCACGCGCCCGACCCTCGAGGGTCGAGAGGTCGGCGGCGCCGAGGACCCGGTCGAGGCGGAAGCCGAGGAAGGGGCGGGCGCCGGTGACGGCCGCCTCGAGGGCGGTGGGATCGGTGCGGGCGAGGTCGGCGGGATCGACGCCGCGGGGCAGCGCGGCCACAGCCACGTCGATCTCGAACTTTCGCTCCCACTCGTAGAAGCGCTCGGCGGCCGCTTGGCCGGCGGAATCGGCGTCGAACGCCAGCACCACCCGGTGCGCGTACTTGCGCAGCACCTGCACGTGGGATTCGGTGAGCGCTGTTCCACAGGTGGCGACGGCACGGTCGAGCCCGGCTTCGGCGAAGGCGATGACGTCGGTGTAGCCCTCGCAGATGATCACCTCGTCGGAGCGCACGATCGAGGCTTTCGCCCAGTTGAGGCCGTAGAGGACTCGGCTCTTGGTGTAGATCGGCGTCTCGTGCGAGTTGATGTACTTGGGGCCTTCGGCGCCCGGCATGATGCGACCGCCGAACGCCACTGGGTCTCCATTGACGTCGAAGATCGGGAACAGGACCCTGCCGCGGAACGAGTCCTGCTGGCGGCCGCGCCGGTTGCGGAACCCGAGGCCGGAGTCCTTCACGATGTCGTCGGGGAGCTTCAGCGCGGTGACGAGCTGGTCCCAGTCGTCGGGCGCCCAGCCGAGCCGGTAGGCCTCGACGGTGTCGCGGGTGAAGCCCCTCGACCGCAGGTAGCCGCGGGCAGCACCGGCATCGGCACCGGTCATCAACCGCTCGTGGTACCAGTCGACCGCCTTCTCCATCGCCGCTACCAGCTGGTTGCGCCGCTTGCGCGACTCCGACTCGTTCTGGTCGGTGTAGCGCAGGGTGATGCCGGCCTTGGCCGCGAGCATCTCGACCGCACCCACGAAGTCGAGGTGCTCGATCTCGCGCACGAACGTGATGATGTCGCCCTTGGCTTGGCACCCGAAGCAGTAGTAGAGGCCCTGCTCACCGTTGACCGAGAACGATGGCGACTTCTCTGAGTGGAACGGGCACAGGCCGGTGAAGCGGCGACCCACCCGCTTCAGCTGCGTGTACTGCGTGACCACTGCGACGATGTCGGATGCCTCCCGGACGGCGACGATGTCGTCGTCGATGATGCCCACGTGTCATCCGCTCCCGTGGGCCAGGACGGCATGGGCGATGGCGAGGCGGGCGACGGGCACCCGGAACGGCGAGCACGACACGTAGTCGAGACCGGCCTCGAAGAAGAAGCGGATGGAGTCGGGGTCGCCTCCATGCTCGCCGCACACCCCGATGGGCAGCTCGGGACGAGTAGCGCGTCCACGCTCGACGGCCATCGTCACCAGTTCACCCACCCCAGGTACGTCGATCGACTCGAACGGGTCGTGGGCCAAGATGCCCTCGTCGAGGTAGCGCGGCATGACGCGGGCCTCGACATCGTCACGACTGAACCCGAAGACCATCTGGGTGAGATCGTTGGTGCCGAACGAGAAGAAGTCGGCCTCTTCGGCGAGGTCGCCGGCCCGGATGGCGGCGCGGGGGGTCTCGACCATGGTGCCGACCCTCACCTGGGTCCGGCTGTCGGCACCTGCGAGCTCCTCCTCGACCCACCGACGCGCGAGTGCCAGCTCGGCTCGGGTGACCACCAGCGGGATCATGATCTCGACGACGGGCGTCCCTCCGGCCTCGGCCCGGATCGCGGCAGCGTCCAGCAGCGCTCGCACCTGCATCTTGTAGAGGCCAGCCTTCAGGATGCCGAGGCGGACCCCGCGGGTGCCGAGCATCGGGTTGACCTCGCGCCACGCTCCCGCCGCGGTGAAGAGCGCGGCATCGGTCGCGCTCAGCTCGTTGCGAGCGTCGGCGCGCACCAACGACTCGTAGTCGGGGAGGAACTCGTGGAGCGGCGGGTCGAGCAGCCGCACGGTGACGGGCAGGGCATCGGTCGCCTCGCGGGCTGTCTCTTATATACATCTCCGC